>JABFXX010000117.1 GCA_013368795.1 Kofleriaceae bacterium | reverse complement strand
GAACATCATGTGGAGGAAGTTCGCGCAGTAGCGCAGCGAGTTCTTCGGGTAGATGAGCGGCTGGCCGATCGACTTCTTGTACGCGAACGCCGCGATGGTGCGGACCTTCGACAGGATGCGCGTGATGTGAAGATCGACCGCGCTGTTGCGATCGAGGCTGTCGGGGTAGTACGCCGACAGGCTGGTCACCATCGAGGAGAGCACCGCCATCGGATGGCTCGTCGGCGGGAAGCCGGCGAAGAAGTGGTGCATGTCCTCGTGGATGAGGGAATGGCGGGTGAGGTTCTTCGAGAACTGCTCGCGCTGCGTCTTGTTCGGCAGCTCTCCATTGATGAGCAGATAGCTGGTCTCGACGAAATCCGACTTCTCGGCCAGATCTTCGATCGAGTAACCGCGGTAGCGAAGGATGCCTTGCTCGCCGTCCAGGTACGTGATGGCGCTCGTTGTCGAGCCCGTGTTCATGTACCCGCTGTCGAGGGTGATGTATCCGCTGTCGTTACGGAGGGAGCGGATATCCACCGCGTGCTCGTCTTCGGTGCCCACGACGACGGGCAGCGCGACTTCCTTGCCCCCCGGGAGGGAGAGCTTCGCAGAGAGCTTCTCGGCCATGACGGTCTCCTACTGATGCACTGCGGAACGTTGCAGCGCGGAGACCATACCCGAAATGACGCGACGTGACGCTAGCCGAGCGGCACGAAAGGACTATTCGAGGTGCACCAAAGGATTATTCGAGCGTCACGAAAGGCGCACTGCCGAACGGCGTGTTGAAGCGGTAGGTGTATCCGAGTCCGACATAGAACGCGGCACCGCCCTTATCGAGGCCCCACTGCTCGGCGGTGAGGCTCGAACCGTCCATCGGCTCGGAGAACACCGCCGTGTAGAGGTTCAAACCGACGGTCGCCGAGAGCACGTGCTCGAAGCGGCTGCCGATCGCGTAGGACAGCGCGGCCTCGAGGCGTGCACCGAGCGACGCGTAGTTGAAGACCTGGCTGCCCGTCGCGTCCGTCTCGCTCGCAGGCGAGAGCAGGGCGAGCTGCGCACCGACGAGCGGCGTGAGACAGAACCGCGAGAACGGGCCGCAGAGGTGCTTGTAGCCGGCGATGCCGAGATCGAACACGTCGAGCGACGTCGCGCGCGGCCCGGTGGCCATGTCGTTGCCCTCGCCGAAATGCGTGAGCTGGAAGTAACCCTGGCCGCCGATGCGCTGCGCCGGGTTGATCATGTAGTCGCCCTTGAAGCGAACGCCGCCGGTCGATTTGCCGAACGCGCCCTTCTGGCCGATGCGACCGCCGCCGCCGTAGAGATCGACGCCGAGGCTCCACGTGTACTTGTTCTCGGGCCGCACCGTCGTGAACAGGCCCATCGACGGAGGACGACCGACCGCCATGCTCGGCGGCGTGCCGTTCGTGTTCGGCGGCGGGTTGCCGACGTTCGGATCCGTCGTCGGCTGCGTGTTCGGATCGGTGTTCGGCGGCATGTCGCCGGGACCGCCACCACCGCCGGTCGCCTCGAGGTTGATGCCCTGCTTCTGCGCTTCCTCGTGGATCTTGCCGACGAGCTTCGCGGTCTTCGCCTTGAGCTTGTCGTCGGCGTTCTTGTCGGCCGCGTTGCACGCAGTCAGCGCCTCGCCGAACTTGCCCTCGGCGAACCGCGACGTGCAGAGGTTGAAGAAGTACTTCGGCTCGGGAACCCGCGCGACCGCGCTCTGGAACTTGGCGCTCGCCTCCGCCATCTTGTTGGCGAACATGAGCTCCTTGCCCTCTTCGTTCTCGCGCTCGGCGATTTCTGCCTGCGTCTGTGCGCGAGCGGCCACGGCGTAAAGCGAGCCGGCAAGGGCCAGACAAAAGGTAAGCCTAGACATAGTTCCTCTCTCCAAACGGACGAGAGGATCGTATCACTTAACGCGCTTGGCCGGGCGCGTCGGACGGGCGTCGGCCTCGTCGTCGCGATCTCCCGCACGTCGCATGGCACGATCGATCATTCGCTTCGCCGCCTCGTGACCCTTGATGTGCCAGCTCTCGGGGTTGCCGAGCAGCACGGACACCACGATCTCGGGCTCTTCCGCCGGCGCGAAGCCAACGAACCACGAGTGCTCCATGAAGAACGGCTTGTCCGTCGCCAGCGTGCCGGTCTTGCCGGCAACCGTCACGTTTCGGCCACGGCGGAAGGACTTCGCGGCGCTGCCAGACGCGCACGTGCCGACCATCATCTCGGCGACCGCCTTGGCGACCTTCTTGTCGACGACGCGGCGCGGTTTGGCCGTCGTGACCGGCTTGCCGGCGATCGACTCGATGATCGTCGGCACCGGCTGCTCGCCGCCGTCGGCGAACGTCGCCGCGAGCACGGCGCCGCCGAGCACCGAGAGACGCGAGCCGTTGAATCCGGCGGCCGCCTTCGCGAAGTCGAGATCCTTTTCCTGCGGCAGCGCGAGCTCACCGCACGTCGCCTTCACGCCGAGCGACGCGGGCAAGACGTTCGCCCAGCCGAGGTCGCGCGCGGCGCGATCGAGGAGCTTCGGATCGAGGTTCTGATACGCGAGCTTGCCGAGGATCGCGTTGTTCGAGTGCGCGACGCCGTAGCCGAGCGTCTCGCAGTTGCTGTCGCTCTTGCTGTCGGCGAGGTTCGACTCCATCACCGAGCGAACGCCGCCGTGGTAGCAGACCTTCTGCGTCGGGTCGTAGCCGTTGGCGACGAGCGCGCTCGCGGTGACGAGCTTGAACACCGACGCGGCCGGCGCCCAGACGTCGGTCGCGAGGTGATAGTCGAAGATTCCCTTCGTCCCGCCCTTGGGCTCCTCGGTGCGGCGGCCCGCGAACGCGAGGATCCGACCGTCGGGCGTCATCGCGACGATCGCGCCGCGCGGCGCGCGCGACTGGTTGAGGAGCTTCTCGGCGAGCTCCTGCAGATCGGGATCGAGCGTGAGCACGGCGCGGCGGCCATCGCGCGTCGGCGCGACGTAACGGCCGTCCTCGAGCTTCAGCTTGTCGAGATCGAGCGCGACGTTCGCATCGAGGACCTTGCGCGCGCTCTTCTGGGCGAGCTGCTGGAACGTCGCGACTTCTTCGGCCGACGGTTGCGTCTCGTCAGCAGCAGCGGGAGGCGGATCGAGCGGCGCGCCGTTGATCGATGCCATCGGCGGCAACTTGGCTGCCGCCTTGTCGGCCGATCGTTTCGGTCCGGCTCCGGAGCTCATGAAGAGGCCCGCTGCTGCGAGCAAGGCTCCACCGGCGAGCAGGACCGTACGTCGCATCGTTCCTGGATGTAGCCGCATCTGCTCGCAGACACAAGAAGTTTGCAGTAGGGTTCGGCCCGATGTCGGTAAGCCAGCTGGTGCTTGACGCGACGTTCCTGACCTCGGCCGGGATTGGTGGGGCAGGCCCCGACGACCACGCGATCGCGGGGATGGCCGATGCAGCACGCCGTGCGCTCGAGATCACGCGGACGCGCCGCGACAAAGGTGAGATCGGGTTCCTCGATCTACCGGAGGATCGCGCGAGTGCGCGCGCGTGCATGGACTTCGCACGTGCGCTCGAGCCGCAGATCGATACGGTCGTCACGCTGGGCATCGGTGGCTCGAGCCTCGGGCCGCGCGCGCTGTACTCGGCGCTCGCTCCCGCATTCGATCAGCTCGCGCCGCGCAGCGCCGGCATGCCGCGCCGGATGTTCTTCGCCGACAACGTCGATCCGGTGACGTTCGGAGCGCTGCTCGATCGGGTACCGCTCGATCGCGTGCTGTGGAACGTCGTCAGCAAATCGGGCGCGACCGCCGAGACGTGCGCGCAGTTCCTCGTCGTCGCCGATCGCCTCGACAAGAAGCTCGGCGCGGAGAAGGCACGAAACCGGATCGCGATCACGACGGATCCGGTGAACGGCGCGCTGCGTGCGATCGCGAACGAGAAGGGCTATCACGCGTTTTCGATCCCGCCGTCGGTCGGCGGCCGGTTCAGCGCGCTGACCTCGGTCGGCCTCGTGCCCGCCGCGTGCGCGGGCCTCGACATCATGGGCATCCTCGACGGCGCGGCGCGCATGCGCGATCGCTGCCTCGTCCCGGAGCTCGCGAAGAACCCGGCGCTCCTGCTCGCGTCGCTGCTCCACCATCACCACATCGTCCGCGGCCGGCCGATCCACGTGATGATGCCGTACGCCGACGGTCTCTACGACACCGCCGACTGGTTCCGCCAGCTGTGGGCCGAGAGCCTGGGCAAGGAGAAGTCGACGGACGGGCGCACGATCAATGTCGGACCGACGCCGGTTGCCGCGCGCGGCGCGACCGATCAGCACAGCCAGCTGCAGCTCTACGTCGAGGGTCCCGACGACAAGGTCTACCTCGTGCTCTCCGTTGCCAATCGTGGCGCCGAGATCAAGATCCCCGGCGGAGAGCTCGCGAAGAGCCAGCCCGATCTCGCCTACCTCGCGGGTCACGGGCTCGGCGAGCTGCTCGACGCCGAGCTGCGCGGCATGACGTCGTCGCTGGCCCGGCGGCATCGTCCGCTCGTGCGGCTGACGCTCGCGAAGCTGTCGGCTGAGGCGCTCGGCGAGCTGATCATGCTGCTCGAGGCGACGGTCGCGTTCGCAGGCCCGCTGTATGGCGTCGACCCGTTCGACCAGCCCGGCATCGAGGAGGCGAAGCGAATGGCGTTTGCCGCGCTCGGCCGCTCGGGGTACGAGGCGCTCGCGCTCGAGATGTCGAAGATGCCTGGACCGGATCGAAAATATGTCCTCTAGCCGCGCTGTTCTCCTCCTCGCGATCTCGCTGGCCGCCTGCACGCGCAAGGGCCCGGCGACCCCGACGACGCTGCGCGTACCGACCTCGACGATCCAGCCGGGCAACTGCGGCCAGCCCGAGCGGGACGGCGTGATGAGCACCTCCCCGAGGATCGACCACGCCGACCGCGACCTCGATAACGACGGCAGGCCCGAGCTGATCGTCGTCGACCGTGCGAAGTGCACCGAGGACGGCAACTGCTACTGGAACGTGTTCCGCGCGCCGCGTGACGGCGAGTGCGCGCGCTACGCGGGTACGTTCGCCGGGGCCAACCTCGAGACCCTGCACACCCGGGGCGAGGAGAACATGAGCGACGTGCGCGCGTTCTGGAAGCAGAGCGGCGGGCGCATGCTGCTGCAGTCCTATCGCTTCGTGCGGGACGGCTACCGGATCGAGGACGTGCTCCAGTGTAAGCGGGCGCCCGACGATCGCCTCGAGTGTGCCGAGACCAGGTGATCTGCTCGCAATCCTGATAGGATCAGGACTGGGTGAGCGATACAGGCCGTAACAAGACCGTCGTCACCGCGATCTCCAAGATCAGCGATCGACCGGTCGCCAAAGAGGCCTGTCTGGTCGTGATCTACGGGCTCGAGCTCGGCAAGAAGTTCAACCTCAACCGGCCGCAGATCATCATCGGCCGGTCGAGCAAGGCCGACATCCAGATCGATCAGGAAGCGGTCTCGCGCAACCACTGCAAGATCATCAACACCGGCAACGCGATCATGCTCCGCGACATGGGGTCGACGAACGGCACCTACGTCAATGACGAGATGATCGACGAGTACGTGCTGCGCGACGGCGACTTCATCAAGGTCGGCCGCTGCATCTTCAAGTTCCTCAGCGGCAACAACATCGAGAACGCGTATCACGAGGAGATCTACCGGCTCACGACGGTCGACGGTCTCACGCAGGTGTTCAACCGCCGCTACTTCGTCGAGACGCTCGAGCGCGAGATCGGGCGCGCGCTGCGCTATCGCCGCGACCTGTCGCTGATCATGTTCGACATCGACCGGTTCAAGGGCGTCAACGACAGCTTCGGTCACCTCGCCGGCGATCACGTGCTCAAGCACCTCGCGTCGGTGATCAAGACGCGCATTCGCCGCGAGGACGTGCTCGCGCGCTACGGCGGCGAGGAGTTCGCGATCGTCCTGCCGGAGATCGACCACTACAACGCGATGCAGTTCGCCGAGAAGATCCGCAAGCTCGTCGAGGTCGCCGAGTTCAAGTTCGAGGACGCGGTCATCCCGGTGACGGTATCGATCGGCGTCGCGAGCCTGCGCGGCGAGATCGAGGACGCGCTCGAGTTCATCAAGCAAGCCGACACTCACTTGTTCTCCGCCAAAGAAGGCGGGCGGAATCGCGTGGTCGGCTGATGGTCGATAAGGTTGCGCGTGTGGGGGAGGGGGCCGAGGACGGAAACGACGGAGGCGACGACAGCGCGGAGCTCTTGCGCGAGAAGAAGCGCGTGCTCGCGGCGCTCGTCGTCCACGACCTGCGCAGCCCACTGTCGGCGGTGCAGGGCTACCTGCAGCTGATGCGCGACGAGCTCGGTGACGCGCCGACGCCGCTCGCGAGGCAGTATCTCGACGACGCCGAGGTGCTCGTCGGCAAGGCGCTCAGCCTCGTCGCGACGATCCTCGACGTCGACGAGCTCGAGGACGGCATCCTCCGCGCGGTCCCGCAGCCAGTCCGCCTCATCGAGCTGGTCGAGCAGGCGCGCGCAGGCAACCGTGCCCACTTCGAGGTGCGCCAGCTGCGCTGCGATATCGACGTCGATCCGGACCTGGTCGCGAAGGTCGATCGCGAGCTGTTCTCGCGCGTGATCGAGAACCTGATGGACAACGCGACCCGCTACGCGTCGCGCGGCGGCCGCTGCGCGATCAGCGCGAAGCGCGACGAGCAGGGCCTCGAGATCGCGATCGGCAACAGCGGCCCGCCGGTCCCGGATCTCGATCGCGAGGCGATCTTCGGCCGCTACTTCCAGGTCGAGCGCCGTCGCGCGTCCGCGCGCGCGAACCGCGGCCTCGGTCTCTACTTCTGCAAGCTCGCCGTCGAGGCGCACGGCGGGACGATTCACGTCGAGGAACGAGGCGACCTCGGTGCCGTGTTCGTCGTGCAGCTGCCGCCCGATCCGATACCCTCGGCCTAGGTCTTCGATGACGCGTGGCGATCTGATCCGCATCGGCAGTGTGCTCGTGCTGATCGGTGCGGCCCTCGCATACGTGCTGAACGCGGGTCCTGTCACCTGGGGCCCGCTCGCGCTATCGCTGCAGGTCGCGCTCTCCGCGACGCTCGTGACGCTCGTCGTCGGCACCGCGCTCGCCGTGCTGCTCGACTGGCAGCGCCTGCCACTTCGCGACTTCATCGACGCGATCATCTCGGCGCCGCTCGTCCTCCCGCCGACCGTGCTCGGCTACTACCTGATCGTCTCGCTCGGTCCCGAGAGCGCGATCGGCCGGGCGTGGGAGTACGTGTTCGGCTCGCAGATCATCTTCACGTTCAAGGCCGCGGTGATCGCCGCCGCGGTCGGCTCGCTGCCGCTCGTCGTGCGCTCGGTCCGCGTCGGCCTCGGCTCCGTCGAGCCCAACCTCAAGTCGGCCGCGCGCACGCTCGGCGCATCACCGCTGCGCGTGTTCTTCACGGTGACGCTGCCGCTCGCCGCACCTGGCGTGATCGCGGGCGGCATGCTCGGCTTCGCGCGCGCGCTCGGTGACTACGGCGCGACGATGATGTTCGCCGGCTCGAAGATCGACGGCACCGCGACCGGCGCGATCGCGGTCATGGACTTCCTCTACGCCAACAAGGAAGCGGAGACGCGGACGATGGGCATCGTGATGACGCTCGTCGGTGTGTCGATGCTCTATCTCGCGAACCGGCTGTCGCGAAGGATCAACCCTCTCCGTGGCTGAGCTCGTCGCCTCGATCCAGCTCGCGAGGTCGGCGGACTGGGCGCTCGACATCGAGCTGTCGTGCCCGCCGGGCGTCACCTGCATCATGGGCCCGTCCGGCTCGGGCAAGAGCACGATCCTCGGCGTCCTCGCCGGCCTGACCATTCCCGATAGCGGGCGCGTCGCGATCGGCGACGAGGTCTGGCTCGACACGGAGCGCGCCACGAACGTGCCGGTGCACCGCCGCCGCATGGCCTACGTGTTCCAGAACCTCGCACTGTTCCCGCACATGACCGCGCTCCGCAACGTCGAGTACGGCATGGACCAGGTGCCGCGCGCCGAGCGCGAGGCGAAGGCCATGTCACTGCTCGAGCGCGTCGGCGTCGGCTATCTCGCGAAGCGCCGGCCTCGCACGTTCTCCGGCGGCGAAGCGCAGCGCGTGGCGCTCGCGCGTGCGCTCGCCCGGTCGCCGCACCTCGTGCTGCTCGACGAGCCGTTCTCCGCGCTCGATCTCGACCTCCGCGCGCAGCTGATCAAGCTCGTGCGTGAGCTCGTCGCCGAGGCCGGCGTGCCGCTCGTTCACGTCACGCACTCGGTCGGCGAGGCGCGACAGCTCGCCGACCAGATCGTGCGGATCGAGAAGGGCAAGGTCGTCGCGCGTGGCAAGCCCGACGAGGTCCTCGCAGGCGTGACGACACTCGAGGAATGATCGTCACCGATTCGATCCAAACCGGGTGCCACCCCGAACGAACGAGCACGAGGATCAGTGCACTCAGGGCTCGAGGATCAGGTCTCGAGGGTCAGGGCTTCGACCACGGCCACGGCCTCGATCAGGTTTGCGGCCCCGTTCACGTGCACGGCCACGATCAGGGGCGCGCCGACGATCACGACCGCGTTCACGATCACGAGTTACTGGATCGGGCCGGGCATGTCGCCGAGGCAGCCGTTCAGGAACGTGCGGTTCTGCGGGTCGGCGAGCACGGTGCGCGCGCCGCACGTCTCGCGATCGATGCAGCGCGCGAGCAGGCGGTCGTGCGTGTAGTCGATGTCGATCTCGACGTCGCGGAACGCACTCGTGCCGAGAATGCCGTCGACCTCGGGGCGATCGGGGCGAAGCTCGGTTCGCAGCGCCTGCAGCGTCTCGTTGTCGTTCGGAACGACGAGCACCGGAATGCGCGCGGCGGGCGCGAGCTCGACGACCGCGGGCACCGGGCAGAAGGCCGGGCCGACGCCGCACGGACAGTCATCGCCGACCTGGCAGTCCTGCTTGGCGAGCAGGTGGCTCGCGTACATCTGGCGGCACGGCGCGCGCGGGTTCGAGCTCGAGTTGCCGACGAGCGCGATGCTCGGGATGCTCGTCAGCCGGCCGACGACGAGCCCCGACGGCAGGAGCACGGACGACTCGGGCAGCGTCGACAAGATCGGCTCCGTCGGGAACACGTTGCGATAGCGCTCGTAGAGCGCCTCGTCGATGATCGACACGCCGACCGCGGTCGACATCACGAGCAGCGCGTTGACGCCGCGTGCGCTCTGGGTCAGCAGCGGATTGGGATTCGGCGCGAGACAGGCATCGATCGCGATACGAAGGTTGCCGAATCCGACCTCGGTACCGCCGATGACGAGCGTGCCGCCGCCGCGGAACGGCGAGGGCAGGACGGCATCGCACGAGCGCGAGCGATGGATCTCGCTGCCGGCGATGTCGGGCAGGACGAAGATCGTGTCGTTGGAGAGGTGGAGGCGAAGCGCGTCGCCGGTGAACATGTTCTGGCCGAGCAGCGCGTCGAATGCGCGCGGTGCCGACGGATCGCCGACGGCGCAGCCCGCCGGGTCCGCGCACGGATGGAGCGTCACGACCTGCTTCGCCGGAAACTGCGCGCGCGGCAGATCGAGCTCGCCGCCGGGTGCGCTCAGGCCGAGCAGCGTGACGTCCGCGGAGTCGATCGACGGTGCCTGGGCGGGACCGCGGTCGAGGACGCTGATCGGCGACAGCACGTCGAGCACGGCGGTGCGCCTGCCGGGAACGCCTTGGAACTCGACGCCGACGATGAGCGCGCCGGCCGACGAATCGACCGTCGTCGGGAACGGGTCGCCCGAGAAGTCGTTCTCCTCGAAGCTGCTCGTGATGAGGTCGCAGCCCGCGGTCGTCGCGGCAACGAGAGCGAGAGCGACCGCGCCGCGCATCACCAGGGGAGCTCGCGGACCAGCGCCTTGCGCCCGTCGATCTCGACGGTGCCGCCGACCTCCCACACCGTGCGGTGGAGGTAGCCGAGCGCGAGCGTCGTGCCGTCGCCCTGCGGCTGCGACGAGGTCACCTCGCCGGCCTTGTCCTTGCTCGCGTGCTTGATCTGCGTGCCCTTCGCGAGTGGTGCATCGCCCTCGACGACGAGACCGCGCAGCGTGCGCGCCGCGTTGCCCTGCGCATGGACGCGGAACACCGGCTCCTGGCCGACGTAGCAGCCCTTCTTGTAGTCGAGGAACTGCTCGAGCGGCGTCTCGAACGGGAAGTGATCGTCGTCGACGTCGACGCCGTAGCGGAGAAAGCCCGCGCGGATGCGCATGCATTCGACGAGCGGATCGCTCTCCGCGCGCAGGTTGCCATCCGTCGGATGGTTGCCCTCGACGATCGGCGCGCGCCACACCGAGACCGGATCTTCCCAGAGCTGATGCGCGGGACCGGTGATCGGCTCGAACACGACATCGTCCATCACCGCGTAGCGCTCGAGCAGCGCCCGCGTCGGCTCGGTGAGCGACGGCTCGGTCGCGATCAGAAATGCCTCGCCGACGCGCGCGATGTCGATGACCGACAGGACGCGACCTTTCGGCGAGAGGATCGCGCCCCAGCCGTGCGCACCATCGGCGAGCGACTCGACGTTGACCGTGGTGAGTCCCTGGAGGAAGCGAACGCGATCGCCGCCGGTGACGCGCAGGCGTCCCCAGGTCGAGCGATCGATCAGGACGGGGCCATGAGCGATCATCGGTTACCTCTTCCCGCCGCGCGCAGGCGTTCCTTGCGCCGGAGCTCTGCGTCGGCGTGCCGCCGGCGATCCTGGTCGGTGACCAGCTCGAGCGGCTGAATTGGGCGTGGCTTGCCGAGCCCGTCGATCGCAACGAACGTCAGGTATGCCTTCGTCACGTAGCGACGGTCGCGGCGCACCATGTCCTCGGTCTCGACGCGGCAGCCGACCTCCATCGACGTCTTGTGGGCGTAGTTGACCTGCGCCTGCAGAACGACGATCTCGCCGACTTGAACCGGCGAGAGGAAATCGAGGCGATCGATCGAGGCGGTCAGCACCGCACCGGCGGCATGGCGCATGGCCGCAACGCCGGCACAGACGTCGATCCACTGCATCATGATGCCGCCGAACATGACGCCGGCCACACCGTTGGTGTGCATCGGCATCACGATCTGCGTCATCACGCAGCGTGTTTGCTCGGGGGTCACCTTTGCAGCTTACCCAGAGCAAATCGCATGGGCCACATGGCCCAGGCGCTACTTCGCCTTCTTCGGCTTCTCGGCGGCGGGCTTCTTGGCGGCCTTCGCAGCCTCGATCCGCTTCGCCGTACGGCGCTTCAGCTTGGCCTGACGAGTCTTGCGCCGCATCTTCCAGGTCTTGCGATTGTCTCCGCGTCCCATAGTGGCGGTGCTTATAACTCAGAACTGCGCGCGTGCGGCAAAGTAGAAGTGGATTCTTCCGCGCGGGTCGTCGCCGAGCTGGGGGCGCAGGGGAACGGCGTATTCGAGCGCACCGACGCCGAAGCCGGTGAGGGCGCGCAGGCCCATGCCCACCGAGGGGCGAATCGCCGTCGGGATGAGCTCCGACGGGTCGTCGATGTCGACGGCCCTCCACGAGTTCGTGATGAGGCCGGCATCGGTGAATAACGCACCCGCGAGCGAGATCGTGTTCGTCGGCTGCCAGATGGGCAGGGCCGCATCGATGCTGCCGAGCACGCGGATGTTGCCGCCCGCGGGGATCACGCGGATCTGCGTGATGTTGTCGAGCGGGGGGACGCCGACCTGGACGAGCTCGGTCGCGAGCCGGTCGTCGGCGTAGCCGCGCACGGTCGGATCGCCGCCGGCAAAGAACCGCTCGACCTCCGGCAACAGCACCGCGCCACCGAGCGGGAACCCCTGGTCGTAGCGACCGTCGATCCGCAGGTGCAGCTGGTTCCACAGCAGGAAGAACTTCGACGCGGAGCCCGAGACCTTGACGAAGGTGTCCTGACCGAGCAGCGCGGGCGAGGCGAGTGCGCCGCTCACCTCGAACCGCCATCCTCCCTCCGGCGCGAACGGGCTCAGCCTGCCTTCGCGATCGATCCGGTGCTCCCACTCGAACGTGGCACCGACGGAACCGGTACGGGTCGAGATCGCGACCTGCGACTCGTCCTGGTCCGCGCCGATCGGACGGAGCGCGTCGACGTTGCGGCTGCGCAGACGGAAGTCGTAATGCAAACCGAAGTTCCAGACGTGGGATGTCCACGGCTGCCATTGCTTCGTGATCGCCACGCCGAATCCCTGCGTCGTCAGCAGGCCGAACCGCGGCGTGTCTTGCTGGCGGTACACGCCGTTGATGTCGGTCGTGAACTGGGCCTTGCGCGGCAGGCGCGAGTGGATCCACGGCGGGATCCGGAACGTGCCCTCCGCCTCCTTGAGCTTCGCGCCGAGCGTGAGCGACGCGAGAAACCGCAGTCCGCGGCCGAACAGGTTGCGCTGGTTCAGCCGGAACGTGCCGAACCACAGGTTGTAGCTCGAGACACCGCCCTCGATGATGATCTCGGCCTTGTTGTCGAAGCGCTCCTCGACGCGGACGATCGCGTTGATGACCTCGCTGTTGCACGTACGCTGCTGGCTCTCGCAGTTGAGATCCGGCCACTCGATGTTGACGGCATCGAAGAGACCGGTGTTGCGCAGGCGATGCTCGCCTTCGGAGATCGCGTCGCTCGTCAGCGAATCGCCCTCCTTGAAGCCGAGCTCGCGGAGGATCAAATTCTTGCTCGTCTTGAAGTTGCCGCGCAGCACGATCCTGCCGATCCGGAGCTTCTCGGGCGAGCGCAGCGTGTAGCGTGCCTCGACGCGATCGATGCCGAACGGCACGACCTGCAGCTCGACCTGCGAGCGCGTGCGACCCTGCTTGAACAGGTACTCGCGCTGGAGGTGCGCGCGGGTCTCGCCGACCTTCTCGACGTGATAGGGCAGGGTGTTCGCGATCGCGACGCAGCCCGGCTCGTTCGCGCGGACCGCGATCTCGTCCTGCTTCAGCACGCGCGCGAGCTCGCCGAGGACGCCAGTGCATAGCCCGTCGTCGATCGGGGCGCCGTTTGCCCCGGCGATGACGATCCTCGACAGCAGCGTCGGCGTGCCCTCGTCGATCGTGAAGCGGACATGGAGGTCGCCGCGGTCGTCGGTCGCGAGCAGCGTCGCAGTCAGCGCCGGGTTGTCGAGGCCCGCCTTCGAGGAGCTCGCGCTCGGATACACCTGCGCGTTCAAGTAGCCGAGCTTGCGGTACGCATCCTTGATGCGTTCCTGATCCTCGATGAGGTGGAGAGAGGTCGCGGACGCGACCGAGCGGAACAGCGAGCGCCCGGCGTTTGGTTTGGTCTCGACGAGCTTGGCAAGGTCCTCGTCCTTGATCACGTCGGGTGTGTTGCCGGCGAAGTCGACCGACACGACCCGCCGCTGGCGACCGGGCGAGAGATGGAACGTGATGCGATCGAAGTGGACCCCGACCTCGCTGGACCCTGGTTTGGGCTCGGAGTCGTAGCGCTCGCGCGACGACGTCACCAGCGCATCGAAGTAACCCTTCTCCTGCAGGAGCGTACGGATCGCGCGCGCCGAGTTTTCGACCTCGACGTCGTCGGCGCTGCCGGCCGCATCGAACGTCAGCCGGCCGCGGAGCTCGCCGTCGCCGATCGCGTCCGGATCGTGCCCGACGAACTCGACCTCGACTCGGCGCCGAGGGTCGATCGTGATGGTCGGATTGACCGTCCTGGTCTTGCGGTTGAGGTACTGGACCGGTTCGGTCGAGACGACGCGCACGCCGGGATAGCCGGCGCGCCGGAACTGCTTGCGAATCTCCTCGAGATCCTTCTGGTGCTGCTCGCGGTTGAAGTGCGCCGTGCCGAAGCAAATCTTGGTGAGGCAGAACCGCGAGTGCGCGAACTGGTTCTTGATCGTGGCCTCGGAGATCGCGAGCTCCTCGATCGTGTTTGTCGTCGGGTTGATGCAGCGCCCGCGCTTGTTGCGCTCGGTGCCGGGCGGGCACTGGACGGTGACCTTGCCGACGGTGAACGCGTCGCCGAGCGTGACCCTCACGCGGACCTCCGCGCGCGAGACCTCCATGACCGTGAAGATCTCGACCTTCGCCTCGAAGTAGCCCTCGTCGTGCAGGTACTCGACGACGCGGCGCTCCTCCTCGAGGAGCTGGCAACGTCGCAGCACCGAGTTCAGGGGCAGGTACGTGCCCGTGCGGATGCTCATGCGCTGACGGATCTCGTCGTCGAGCGGCTTGTCGGCGATGCCGGTGATGCCGAGATAGCTCCGCGCGATCTTCACGTCGACTCTGCGCACGAGCGGCAGCGGTGCGAGCTCGAGCACCAGGCGGGTTCCGTTCGGCAGGTCGACCGTGTGATGGCCGACGAGCTGATAGCCGAACCGGGCGATCAGGAGCGCGACCTGCGGCATCGTCGCTGCGGACAGCGACGTCCGGTACGGGGCGAGGATCGGTTCGAGGAGCCTCCTGACCGTGTCCTTGGACTCGATGAAGCGGCCTTCGAGCTCGAGCTCGGTCCACGGGATCGGGGTCGCGAGCGCCGCAGAGGCGGGCGGCGCCATCAGCGCGCCCGGCGTCACGTCGTAGCGCTGGCAGCTCGCGAGGTCGACGGTCGTCGGCACGACCTCCTCGGAGCCCGCAACTCCACCGCCCACGCTCTCCGACGACTCCGGGTCGGGCAGCTGCGCCCACGCGGCCGAAGCGGTGAGGAGCAGGAGGACGAGGGCAAGTCTCACGGGATGACCAGACGATAGACGAGCTTGCCCTGGACGTCCTGAATGTCGGGCTCTGCGGGATCGTAGTAGTTCTTATCGAGGTAGCCGCCCTCGAGCGAGAGCCGGTCGTCGCTGATGATCTTCCACGGCACGTGGATCGGCGTCTTCACCTCGGCGCGGATGTTGAGCGTGTTGCCGCGGACCGTCTGCTCGAGGTCGCCGAGGACCTTCACGTTCTCGAATGCCTTCTTCTCCGCCTTGAGACCGACCGAACCGAACCCGATCTCGAACCGGAGGACATCGAGGCCGCTGAGCCGCGTCAGCGTGGCGCCGAACTGCTGCGAGAGAAAGTCACCGGCGAGATCCTTCAGCAGCTGGTCGCCGATACCGCCCGATGGATTGGTCGAGATATCGCCGCGCGTCGGATCGGTGCCGAGCGTCGTCTCGTCGCCGAGCGAGCGGCGCAGCTGCTCCGGTGTCTGACCGAAGAACAGCAGGTTGATCGTCTGCGCCTTGTTGTAGCCGGTCGACGTTCGCAGATCGACCTGTGGCTGCTCGAGCGTGCCGGTGATCGTGGCGGTGATCGTGTGCGTCACGCCGGTCGGGTCGGTGTAGTCCGGCGCATCGGTCGTGATCGCCAGCGACGGATTGCTCGCCTTCTCGTTCTCGACGAAGTCGATCGTTCCGGTCGTGCGCGTGAACCTGGGACGCGTGCCGGGGACCTTGAAGTCGCCGCGATCGACACGGATCGACCCCGACAGGCGAGGGTCGCGCGGCGAGCCGCGGAGTAGCAGGCGCGGACCGGTGAGATCGATCGGGTTCGCGATGTTGTTCTGGACGGAGAACCGGTGGATGTTGATCGACAGCTCGAGGTCGGCGTTGCCGATCGACGGATACTCGTCCCAGATCGGCTTGCTCGGTGCGGCCGCCGGCGGCGCGGCGGCGCGGAAGACGAGGTCGCTCAAGTAGATGTTCTTGCGATAGGTACCGTTGACGACGACGATGTTGCCGCGCGCGCGCCAGGCGGCGTCGGGGCCGGGCAACGACAGCTGGATGTTCTGCGCCGACAAGATCACGTCGAACTCGCCGGGCACGCGGTACGGGACGTTCTCCGCGTCGAGGCCGAGGTCGGCGAAGTCGAGCTTGCCGTCGGTGAGCACGATGCGGCCGCGGATGTCGCTGAGGTTGCCCTCCGAGTCGATCGTCATCGACAGCGGGTTGTCGCGGAAGTCGATCTCGTAGGTCCGATGCGGTCCGCTCTCCTTCGTCGTGACGTCGATGGTGCCTGCGGACATCGCGAGCTCGCGACGGATGCCGCGCGGTGACAGCGTCAGCGGCCGGGCGCGCTCGCCCTCTTCGGGATCGAACGTGAGCTGCGCGTCGACGAGCGGCAGCGTGCCCTTGCCGAACAGCGTGCCTTCGAGGCGGGCGAGGCCGGTCGCTCTCGCGATCGCGCTCGGTGCGATCGCCGACAGCATCTTGCCGGCGATCTTGCCTTCGACCTTCACACCCCAGCTGGCCGGCTTGAGTCCGGCGAGCGCGATCGAGCCGGAGACGTTGAGCTCGCCTTGCTCGTCCTTGCTCTCGTCCTTGACGGTGACCGTGAAGCTCGACAGACCGACGTTGCCGTTCGCGATCTTGATCTGCGCGCCCGGCAGCTTCTCGCCCTCGACGATGCGCGGGCCGAGCACCTGCAGGACCGAGTCACCGCCCGGCAAGCGCACGCTGATCGTGCCGTTCTCGACGACGTCGAGCGACGCCTCGTAGCGCGGCTTGTCGAACGTGCCCTTGACGCTCGCGTTGAGCTCGAGGTTGCCGGCGATCGCCTCGACCTGGTTCTCGAGCAGCGGTGTGAGGCGTCCGAGGTCGAGCGTGCCGACCGAGCTCGTCGCGAGGTTCCAGCTCTGCGCGACGAGGTCCATCTGGCCCGCCTTCGCGGTGCCGCTGACCTTGATCACGCCGGCGGGCGTGTCGAGGAACGCGGGGCAGGGGCGGCGGCCGCTCGCGACCTTGTAGTCGCGACATGCGAGCTCGGCGGTCGTCGGCGTCACCCGTAGCGACAACACCGTCGGGACATTGGGGGCCTGCACGAGTGCGACGCGGATCGGCATCGCCCGGCCCTCGCGACTCCGGTGCCCGATGGTCGCCTCGACCTCGGCCAGATCGACCCAGAGCTCGGGTTCGCGCGGCTTCTCCGGCGCGAGCTCCGTGCTGACGGTGACCGTGCCGGTGGCCCACGCCTGGACCGGTTCGGAGATGCCGAGCTTCTCGCCGAGGTTCACGAAGTGATCGACCTCGATCCGCCGGCCCTTGAGCGTGACGTCGACGGGGAACGGCTTCGCCGTGCCGAGCGTGCCATCGACCGCGAGCTGGCCCGCCATCGCGGTGCCGACGACGCGCACGCCCTGGACGTTCTTGAAGCTCGACGGAATGACCTCGAGCTGGGTATCGCCGATGTACGCGCCGGCGACCCACGAGCGCGTCAGGTTGATCGTGCTGCCGCCTTCGACGGTCGGCGCGTCGCGGTCGCCGCCGAGGTGGATCGTCGCTGACACGAGGCCGCCGACCTTGCCCTTGCCGATCAGCGGATCGAGTACGGCGAGCGGCAGGTCGTCGAGCGCCACCGTGCCACCGAGGTGGCGAGCGATCGTGGCGCGGCCGCTCTTGATCGGCGGCACCTCGGCGATCGTCGCGGCGAACCGGCCGCCGAGCTCGCGGTCCGCCGACACGACCGCGCACGCGCCGCCCTTCTTGCCCTCCTCGCACTGCTTGCGTGCATCGGCGTCGAGCCGGCTCGCAGCCCACGCTGGGCGGCAGCGATTGTCGTCGCTGCGGTTCAGACAGACCGTCGCGTTGCTGTAGTTCTCGCCCTCGAACGTCACGCGCTTGGCGGCCGCGTAGACCGAGAAGTACTGCAGCCAGTCGAGCGGCTCGCGCGTCTTCTGGATCGTCGTCGGTTTGACGTCGACCTCGAGCGTGTCGATCGTGCCCTTGAGCGTACCGGCGAGTCCGCAGAGCCGGCTGCTGTCGAGCCGGCGGCCTTCGATGTGGAGCTTCTCGACGCGCGCCTGGCCCTCCTTCGGGATCGTCAGCCGCCCGCTGCCGCTGATGATGCCGCCCAGCCCGCCGCTCGAGATCGAGTGGATCGTCGCGACGCCGGTATCCGCGGTGTACGTCGCGTTGACCGACAGCTTGTCCATGCACGGCACGCCGGCGAGCGACGTCTGCACCGTCACCGTCGGTGATTTGTAGGAACCCGTGATCGTGAACGTCGAGCCGCTGCCGCCACCCGTGCCTCCGCCCTGGGAGCTCTTTCCGCTGCGCGCCTGGCGAGGACCGGCACGCGCGAGGATGACGTTGCCGCCGCCCGGGCCATTCGCGTTCGCCTGCTCCGGGCTCGTGCTCGCGCCGCTGCATGCGCTGTCCGCAAAGTGTGGGAGCTCGAACCGATCGAGCCAGATGCCGAGGTCGAGGAAGCAGCCGCGGCCGTCGAGGCGGATCTGCGTGGTCTTCGTGTTGACCCAGCCCTCGAACGTCGCGTGATTGCGGCCGGCGTCGATCGCGACCTTCTGGAAGTGGATCTCCTCGAAGTCGTCGTCGGTGAACAGGCGACCCTTGTGGACGTGGATGCTGCCGCCGGTGTGGACCTCGGTCTCGGTGCGGCCGAGCGCGAGATCGAAGTCCTTGAGCTCGAAGCCGAGCTCACTGTCGCCTTCCGCCGTCAGCTTGCCGGCGAGGAACCGGCCTGCGGCGGTCGCCGCTTTCGGCGGCAGGAACCGGCCGATGTCGATCGGCTTGGTGATGTCGACGCTCGCTCTCACGCGCCACGGCTTCAGCTGGAACGTCGCGCCGACCATCACCTCGCCGGGCTCCTTGCCGCCGCGAACGAGCGCCTTCGTGCGATCGATCGAGCCCTGCTCGTTGACGAGATCGATGTCGCCGTGGACCTCCGCGAGCGTCAGCCGCAGCGGCTCCTTGTCCTGCGCGAGCGCGACGTCGAAGTCGAGGCCCTCGAGATCGAGCGACACCTTCGGGTTCGCGATGAATGGACCGGACAGCTTGATCGTGCCGTTCAGGTTCTCGCCGCCCATCGTCGACTTGATGCAGGTGCGCAGCGTCGGGCCGAGGTTCTTCACGGCGAGCGCGAGGTCCCACTTGCCGTCGTACGGTCGGTCCCACCACTCGAGGAGGCTGCCGGTCAGATGCACGTCGGCGCCGTCCTTGGCCGTCGGAGCGGGCGCGCCCGACGTCTTGCAGGGCAGGGTGTGCATCTGCACGTCGAGCTCGAGGTTGTTCGCGACGTAGTCCTTCTTGCCCCATTGATCGGGCAGCTGAGCGAGGCGGTTGACGACGATCTCGGACAGCTCGAGCTCGTAGAGTGCCTTGCGGTCCGCGTTCCATGCGGTGTTCATGCGCTGGCCGGGCAGCACGAACGCGCCGCGCGGTCCCTCGTCGAGAACGCGCACGTACGCGTGCTTCCCCTTCAGCGCGAGCCGCACGTAGAACTTCGGGACGAGCGGGTCCATCGCGTTCATGTGCAGGTACGACGCTTGATCGTCGACACCGCTCTTCTCGTCGACGACAGGCGTCGCGTCGACATCGACGCCCTCGATGCGCGCGGCGAGCCCGTAGCCGACCGCGCCGTTCTTCCCGGGATAGGGCGCGAACTGCACCGTCAGGTTCAGGTCCTTCACGTGGAAGTCGCGCAGGTCGAACTTCGGCGGAGGACTGTCGGCGTAGATGCCGGCGCGAAAGCCGGCCTTCATCCGCGGATAGAACGCGGTGAGAAAGCTCACGATCGTGCGGTCGTAGGCGTGGAGCGGGTAGGGCTCGCTCGTTTGCTCGAGCAGCGCCTCGCCGCCGTAGACCCACACGTTGCGGAACACGAGGTCGTGGTTGCCGAACAGCGCCGCGTGGACGTCGATCTCGGCCTCGACCCGCGGCGCATCGAGCAGCAGCTTGCGCGGCTTGCGCTTGGACGATGGGTCCGGATCCGGCCTGTCATCGAGCGTACAGTCTTCGTTGGGGTCGCCGAGCCGGCGCTCGTCGAGCGGATCGAGCTCCGACGACAGTGCGCAGTCGTCCCACACCTTCACGTTCGTGATGACGACCTTGGCCCAGCCGCCCGTCACGACCGTTTTCAGCGAGCGCGTGTCCCACTCGACCCCGCCGATCGCGATGCGGCCGCGCATCCGCTTGTTGAGGATCGACGCGATGTTGTCGCCGAGATCGGCCCCCTCCCACTCGACGCGCAGGTACGCGAACGCGCTGCCGATGACGAGCAGCACCGCGAGCGCCGTGATGGCAAGCCACCGGCGTCTGCGTCGACGGGAGCGACCCAACGTGGTCCTGACGCTACCACGGGCCTCGATGTTCATCTGAGAGGGCAATGCTTGTTCACATCGGCGAGATTCTCAGCACGGCGTCGGGCGGTTCGCTCACTTCTCGATGGCATTCGGGAGGTCGACGCCTATACTGGAATGGAACGACCTAAAGCGAGGGAATCGAGATGTCTGTCGATACGCCGCCCGAGCCCGAACGTTCTCCAGTCCTCCGTCGCGAAGCCCTGCTTCCGAACGAACGCAGTCGAGGTCTCGGCACTGTCGCCGTGGTCTGCACGATGGCCGGCGTCGCGTCCGGTCTCGCGCTCGCGACGACGCTGATGGCGATGCAAGTCGCCGACTCGATGACAGTGCGAACTTGCCCGTACCGCGTCGTCGCAGCGGACGTCCAGCAAACCGAGGTCCGTCCGGACCACGGCTTCCTCGGCATCCGCTACGTGTTCCGCGACGGCATCGCCGAGATCGATAGCGTGCTGCCTGGTACGCCTGCCGAGGCGATTCACCTGAAGCCCGGCGATCACGTCGTGTCGATCGACGGCGCGCCGATTCGCAGCGCGAACGACCTGCAGGAGCGCATCTACGGCTCGACGCCGGGTGCGCAGCCCTCGCTCGTCGTCGAGCGCAATGGCGACATGGCGACGCTGCGGCCGACGCTCTCGGCCTGGCCGATCGTTTCGTACTGAGCGCGGAGCACGCGCCGCTGACCCGTCGTGATCGCGCGAGCGGTCGCTACGGGCAGTAGCTCGACGGCATGCCCTCGCGCAGGAGCACGCACGTCGACACGGTCTGGTCGTCGTTCTCGATCGAGATGACGAGCGAGTTACCGGCCGCCGCGGGCACCGGGCTCGTCGGGCCGACGCTGCCGTCGGCGTTCACGAGGTCGATGCTGCCGTGACCGAGCGTCCGGTTGAACACGTAGACGACGCCGCCCTTGTAGCTCTCGGTCGCCGGGTACGTCAGCGACGCCGACGTGATGGCGCCGTTCGGGTCCGTCGTGACCGAGAAGGTCATCAGCGCCGGCTCGGGCGGTGGGATCGGGATCGAGGGCGTGACACACCCGGCCAGGCCGAGGCCCGCCGCGAGAAAGAGGGTGATGATGCGCCGCATGAATCCAGACCGCCGATATCAGCAAGTGGCGGTCCAGCCGAGCTTACAGGATCTCGGCCACTTACGAAAACGCCCTGCCAATTGCGTTGGCAGGGCGTCACCTTCGGTGACCACTCGGGTCGCGCTTCGCGCTCCGCCCGCCTTCGGCGGACCCACACTTCGTGTGGCCGAGTTCGCCCGCCTACGCTTCGCGTTTGGCAGGGCGTCAACTTAGATGAAGTGCGGTGTCCGGTTCAGGGCGTCCGCTTCACGGTCATGGGGAACATGATCGAGATGCCGGCACCGAAGAACAGGTGGTGCAGGAACCGATTGTCGTCGTCGCCGGTCGCCTCGTTCTTTCCGACGAAGCGGTCGGCGTTGTAGTCGGCGCCCGACGGGTTGTCGCTGAACGCGTAATCGCGCACCGACAGGTCGAGCGCGATGAAGTCGCTCAGGAACACGTGAAGGCCGCCACCGAGGTAGAGGCCAACGCGCGTACCGTCGTTGAGCGGCGGGTCGTTGTTCGGGTTGTTGTCGGGCGGAAGCATCTCGCCCATCGGGCCGCCGGGGCGAGGCTTGCCGGGCGACGGGTCGTTACAGACCGACGCCGGGCAGTCGCTCTTCAGCTGGGCGAACGAGACGCCGCCCTGGAAGTAGAAGTCGAACGCGACGAACGCCGTGCTGAACGCGGCGAGCTTGCCGTACCACGGCGTGATGCTGATGTACGCCGCGCCGTGGACCGGCATCTTGTTGAGGCGCAGCAGGAACTCGTCCTGCGACGGATCGCGCTGGTCCGGGTTCGACATCGTATCGAGCGACGGGACGATGCGGTCGACCAGCTTCGTGTTGAACTGCGTCGAGCCGACGCCGAGCGCACCGATCGAGAGCATGTCGCCGAGGTGATACTCGAGCTTGAGACCGCCGCCGACGATGTGCTGGAACTCGGCGTTGATTGTCGACTCGAACAGCGGCGTCAGCTCGAAGCGGTTGCGGACGAGCAGGCGACGGCTGCGAACGGCGACGTCGCTGTGCAGGCTGTTGAGACGGCGACCGCCAGATCCACCCGCGCTCTGCGCGCTGGTGTTCGCCGCGGTCGGGCCATCGGCGAACGCTTCGGCGGTGGGGAACGCCACGCTGATCAGCGCGGCCAGAAGAATGGGCTTGGTGCTCATGGTCTGGGCTCTTTCGATCAGCGGAAGGTCGTGTACTCGAACGTCGTCGGCAGCCAGAAGCTGACGCCGAGCTGGAACATGACGTTGTTGATGAAGGCGCTGTCCGCGTTGTCCTTCGCCGCGCTCGCGCTCGTGTACATCGCGCGATCGGTCGGCTCGAACTTGTCGATGAACATGTAGTCGCGGATGCCAAGGTTCACCGTCAGCCACTTCGCCAGGAAGAAGCGCATGCTCGCGCCGACGTTCGGCTGGATGAGGATGTTGGTGAAGCCGGGGTACTTGGTGTCGCGCGGAATCACCTCGCTCTGACCAGCGCCGATGCCGGCGGTGAAGAACACCTCCCAGGCAATGAGCTTGCGATCGAGCACGGCGAACTTGCCGTACACGGGCACGTAGTGGAAGTTCAGCGACGCGCTCCAGTTGTACTGGTTGACCGTCGGCAGACGACGCGCCTGGCGGGCGACGAGGTCGAACGGCTCGTTGAACGCGTGGACGTAGTACTGACCTTCGACGCCGACCGCGAGGACGTCCGTCAGGTAGTACGCGAACTCGCCACCGATCGAGTAGTGGCGGATCATGTTGTCGTTCATCGAGACCGACGTGAACGGATTGAGCTCCGTGCGGCGGACCTTGAGGAACGGCTTGCGAACGACAACGAGGATGTCCTTCCAGGACAGCGGCGTCTTCTTCACCGGGCCCGCCTTCACCGCCGTCGTTGTCTCGGTGGCGTTGAGGTCGGCCTCGAGGGAAGCCTGAGGCTTCTCCTCTTCCTCCATGTCGATCGTGCCGTCGTCTGTCTTCGGCTCGTCGATCTCGATGCCCTCGTCGCCGGCTTTCTGTTCGCCGGCAGCAGGTGCAGGTGCAGGAGCAGGAGCTTTGTTGTCCTTCTTGCCCTGCGCAAACGACGTGCTCGTCAGAGCCACCCCGAGTGCGACGATCAAGAGGGACCTAGCGCGATGGCTGGTGGTCCGCATTCGTATCGGCTTCATAACACAGCCCTTTTTTGCATCACAAGCATGTTGCCTAGGTTTGGGTCCTACCTAGACACGCGGGATCCGGCTCAATTGCGACGAGCCAGGGGCCGAACCAATGGGGGCTCCTCGGAGGGGCTACCCCGTTCAGGCGGCGTCGGTGCTTCCAGCGTCCGAAAACAGGGCCTCGACGAAGGCCGCAGCGTCGAATGGACGCAGGTCTTCTTTTTTCTCGCCGACGCCGATAAATCGCACCGGGACCTTCAGCTCGTCGCAGATTCCGAGCACGACGCCGCCCTTCGCGGAGCCGTCGAGCTTGGTGAGCACGATTCCTGTGATCTCCATGTCGGCCTTGAACGTCTTGGCCTGGGAGATGGCGTTCTGGCCGGTGGTCGAGTCCAGGACCATCCAGGTCTCGTGCGGCGCGCCCGTCATCGCCTTGTCGGAGACGCGGCGCAGCTTCTTGAGCTCGTCCATGAGGCCGACGTTCGAGTGCAGGCGACCTGCGGTATCGCAGATGACGATGTCGTAGCCCTCGTCGTTGCCCTTCTTGATCGCGTCGAAGATCACCGACGACGGGTCGCCCTGCGGCTTGCCCTTCACGATGTCGGCGCCCGATCGCTTCGCCCACTCCTCGAGCTGCTCGGTCGCAGCGGCGCGGAACGTGTCGCCCGCGGCGAGCAGGACCTTCTTGCCCTCGTCGGTCCACTTCGTCGCCAGCTTGCCGATCGTGGTCGTCTTGCCAACGCCGTTGACGCCGAGGACGAGCAGCACGAACGGCTTCTTCGCCATGTCCACAGGCTTGGCGTCGACGGACAGGATCTCCTTCGAGGTCCTGCGGATCTGCTTCCAGATCTTGTCGGAGCTCTCGAGATCGTCCTTGGACAGGCCCTTCTTCACCGACTGGAAGATGCGGTCGGCGGCGCGCGGCCCGATGTCGGCGGTGAACAGCACCTCCTCGAGCTCGTCGACCGTCGTCGCGTCGATCTTCTTCTTGCCGAACAGCTTGCCGAGCCGGGCGACGAAGCCGCCGCGCGTCTTGGCGAGGCCCGCCTTGTAGGCAGCGGCGGTTGCCTCGTCGGCGGCGACCTCTTCCTCCTCGGCCTCCTCGCGAGCGGCCTCGCGCTCCTCTTCCTCTTCTTCCTCTTCGCGGGCCTTCTCTTCGACGGCCTTCTTCTCGCGGATCGGTCGGCGGCGCTTGACCGGGGCGGCTTCCTCGACGCCGAGGCGCTCGCGCACGCCGGCGGCCGACTTGGCGCGGCTCTTGGTGCCGGCGCGGCGCAACAGCAGCAGCACGGCCGCGATCACCACGATCGCGATCGCCAGCTGCAACAGCTCAGTCGTCTCCATCGCGAGCGTTATAGCTCAACGTGCAGGCGGACGGGCACGCTCGCCGATCGCGCGATCGACCCTTGCTCCCGCCTCGCCCAGCAGCGACTCGGCGGCGACGCGCGGCGAGAAGTAGACCTCCTCGACGAAGTCGGTCAGGTCGGCGAGGGCAGGGCTCGGCCGTCGGGAGCGGACGTGGTCGACGATCTGCCTCGGCGACCAGATGCCCCACAGCCGGGCCTCCGGCAGCACGGGCTCGGCGGCGCGGCGGTAGAGCTGGAACACGCGCTCGCGGACGGGGACGAGGTCGACGCGGACGCCGCGCAGCTCGCCGCGGTGAGGGATCGAGACGGCGAAGCGCTCGGTGACGTGACCCGGCGCCGCGACCTCGGCGCGCCAGTCGCCGGGCCCCAGGTTCTCGATCGCGAAGCTGCCGTCGGCGGCCGTGCGCGTCTCGCGCTCTTCTGAGCCGAGGACGACCGACACGACCGCCTCGGCGATCGGCCGGCCGCGAACGGTGTCGCGGACGACGCCCGCGAATCCCTCGTCGTTCGGCCGGCGAAGCGTCGCGACAACACCCGGCTTGGCGACGACGAGGCCGCCCTTCACCTGCTCGATCTCGCCTTCCTCGCTCGGCACATCGGCGGGAGGCGCGGGCCTGCGGAGCCGGCGCCACGGCTTGGTGCGCGCTGCGAAGAACCCGCCTGCCGCGAGCACGGTCGCGACGAACGCGGCGACGGTCCACGACACCGGCACGGGCTGCGGCGGGGCGATCTTGATGACGACGGGATCGGCGTGGCTCGGCCGGATGAACGACGTGCCCGGATCGGTGTCGACCTGGATCCCGATCGCGTCGCCCTGGCCGATGATCTCGGCCTCGACCTCGAACCGGTAACGGCCGTCGTCGTTGGTCGCGCCCTGCGCGAGCCGGCGGTCGCCGGACTTGAGCGTGACGGCAGCCTGCGCGACCGGCTTTCCGTCGTCGTCGATCACGCGACCCGTGACGACGAGCTCGTCCTCGTACGCGAGGCTCTTCGACGACAGCGACATCGACGTCGTCGTGCCGCTCGTCAGCTCGATCGACACGATCTGGCTGCCGGGCTGGTGCGTCTCGTCGCCCGTGAACAACGCGCGCAGGCGGTGCGTGCCGGGCCCGCCGGCCTCGGTCCGCGTCAGCACGGCCTCGGTGCCGCTCGTCACCACGCGCAGCGTCTTCCAGACCTCGGTACCGACGGGCGCGACCGCCAGCTCGACGGGGACCGACAGGTTGCCCTCGGACTCGCCGACCGCATCGGTGCGAATGCGCGCGCCGGTCGGGTCCTCCTGTGTCTTCACGATCTCGATCCGCACCGGCGTCTTGGCCGGGTCGGTGTGCATCGTCACCGCGTCTGCCTTCTCGAGCCGGGAACCGCCGCGATACTCGAGCGTGACGTCGACGGGGCCGGGCGGCGCCGGCAGCTCGATGGCGAACGAGCCGTCCTGGAACGTGAAGTGCGATGCCTTCTGGCCGCCGAGCGTGACGTAGACGCGCTCGTTGGCGATGCCGTCGCCGGTGAGCTTGTCGGTCAGCCGACCGCGCACCTCGACCATGCCGTTCTCGCGCTGGTTGACCGCGGTGATCGAGACCTGCGTGTGCGCCTGGATCTCGACGATCGGGCCGGCTTCGGCGACCGACGCCGCGAGCACGATCAGGAGCACCCAGCGCACCCGATCGTGATAGCACGGCCTACAAGCTAAAGGCCTGCTGGGTGACCTTGCCCGTCGCGTCGATGGAGACCAGGTAGTCGCGCGCGACCTTCACGCCCTGCGCCTCGAGCCGCTTCCACACGACCGTGGTCGTCAGGCGCTGGGCGAGCTCCTTTGTCCGGAACAGGATGAAGACCTCGCCGTGCTTGTGACCCTCGAGGAACTCCGCCAGCTTCTTGGTGTCGGTCAGCGTGTAGCCGGAGATCAGGATGCGGGTCTGCTTGCCGACCGCATCGGCGGGCACGGCCCCGATGTTGTTCTCCGAGCCATGGTGCGAGAGCTTGAGCAGGTCGACGGGGTGCTTGTCCTCCTCCACGGCGGACTTCACCGGATCGTGCGCCTCCTTGGGCGTCATATCGCCGAGCGTCAGAAACGTGAACGCGCGGCGCGTCTTGGCTCCCTGCGTGTGATCGACCTTGATGAGGGCACCGAGGCTGAGCTCGTTGTCATCCACCTTCTGCTTCACCGACTTCGGGGGATCGGGGACGATCGCGCTGCCGGTCACCGTCAGCCCCCGCGTCCGTTCTCGGAACCCGAACAGCCGGTCTCCCGACTTCGTTACCGACCGGGCCTTCGTCTTCGGGAGGTCCGCGGGACGCGACGTGCCGACATTGATCGCCTCGAATGCGTTCCGTTCCGCGGGCGTTCCGATGTGATCGTCGTGGCGATGGGTCAGGGTTGCGGTCTTCAAGAGGCCGCTGTCGTCGTCGCTGAACGACTCCCACTCGGACGCGTCGCTCTCCGGATCCAGCATCGCCTGCTGCGTGCGAAACGTGGTCTGTGCCTTCTGCTGGTCACCTTTGCCGAGATCGAGCGCGTGATAGCGTCGCGACTGCTGGGGCGAGATTCCGAGTGTGTCTCCGGCCCTCGAGCCAGTCGAGCCACCGAACTGCTTGAGCAGCAGGCGGGCCCCGTTCGTGGGTCGGGCCGCGGGCGTTGCGGCGGGCGGTCGCGCACTGGATGGCGCCGGCGCTCGCGCCTTGGATGGCGCCGGCGGTCGCGCGGTGGATGGCGCGGGCGGGCCGGCCTTGATCTCGACGCGCCCGCGCTTGGCTGGATGCTCGGCCGCGGCGCGCCGCTCCATCTCCGGCGAGCGCTGAACTTTGGGTTGGCGACGCGGCGGGCTCGCATCGCGCTCGTCCTCGGAGCTGGACTCGGAGTCGGAGCCGGAGTCGGAGCCGGAGTCGGAACCGGAGTCGGAACCGGAGTCGGAGCCGGAGTCGTCGGAACGTTCGTACGCCTCCACGATCGAGCTGATGCTGCCGAGTTGATGCCTGCGTGCGAAGTCGGCGAGCGTGCCGGCGGGCTTGCTCGACTGCGCCATCGAGCCGAACGATGCGAGCACACTGGCGCTCTTGCCATTTTCTCGTAGCGCCTCTCGCACGGCGAGCACCTCCTTGGAGCGCTCGGTGAGACGTCGGCCCGAGTGTGTGAAGAATCCCTGCGCGACCTGTCCGGTCACCGGTGCAAGTGGCGGCCCCGTGCGCGCGACACGTCCGGCGAGCGCCTCGACCGCCATGCGGTCGGCCTCGGCCTCGAGCCCGTCGCTATCATTGAGCGCCATGCCCTTCGCCTGGAGGGTCGGTGCGACGCGCCCCTCGGCCTGCTGCACGACGTGAGCGACCTCGTGCGCGAGTAGTTGTCGATCGCTCGCGTCTCGACCGGGCGCGAAGTGGATGTCGGAGCCACGCGCGAATGCTTCGGCGCCGAGCTCGGCGGCTTCGGCACTGTCGCGATGGACGCGCACGCCCGACAGGTCCATCCCGAACGCGGACTCGAGGCCGGGACGGACGTCGTCCGGAAGGCCGCCGGAGGTCGCCGAGCCGCCGAACGGCAGGCGGTTCCAATCGATATGCGAGCCCTTGCGCTGCGACGTTCCCGCGAGCCGCTCGGATGCGCTTCCTTTGCCCGGCTCCGGGCCCGGCTCGATGCTCGCCTGTCCCGCGCCGCCTACCTTCCGACCGTGAGCACGCTCCATACGCGGTGACGCTAGCACTCGCGGATCGTGCGCCCTCCGCCGCAGAATGCTGCACCCCGCGGAGATGCAGCTTACGGTCGGTTCAGCCGCGTCGCTGCTCGCGTGACGCCCGGAGCGGGTGACCTACCGGGGCTCGATCGCTTCGTGCTGCGCGTCCGTGCCTGCCGTCGACCGGCGTAGATGAACGAGCGCGAACGTGATGACGCCCGCGAGCACGAAACCCGCAAGTGCGAGGAGCGCGAGCGTGCTTCGGCGCGGCGACCGCGGGATGGTCGGCACCGGCGTCACGACCGTCGGTCCGCCGAGTGCGTCGGCCGCTGTCGTCGCTGTCCCCATGGAGCGCTTCCGGACGTTGACCGTCGGGCCGCTCGAGGTCTCCAGCATCGGCGGCTCGATCTCGACGACGCGGGGAACCTCGATCCTCCGGGCGCTCGCGACGGCGCGGGCACTCGACACGATGCGGGGATTCGACACGATGCGGGGACTCGAGCCCTTCGCCGCGAGCTCGGGGACGGCGGTGCCGCGATAGGGCCAGAGCAGCGGCCCGGACCGGTCGTTGGCCGACGCGATTCGCACCGTCTCGAGGTCCGGCGACACGTGCTCGACCAGGCGCTTCGCGTAGCGGCCCAGGATCTCGGCGCCGCTCGGGACGTGCGGCGGAATCGCCGGCGTCAGCGAGGCGAACGCACCGGCGAACATCTGCGCGGTCGCCGGCCGATCGGCGGGGGCCGGCGAGAGCGTCTTGCGCAGGAGAGAGAGCAGCTCGGATGGGATCGCGGCATCGGTCGGTGGCGTGGGCACGGTCGTCATCTGCAGGTGATAGAGAACGCGCGGATCGTGAAAGCCCCACGGCGTCTGCCCGGTGAGCATCTCCCACGTGATGATCGCGGCGGCATAGAGGTCGGCCGTCGCGCCCGCGCTGCCCGCGTTGCAGAACTGCTCGACGGCCATGTAGCCGGGCGTGCCCATCGCGATGCCGGTGCGCGTCTTGATCGCGAGGTCCTCGGAGTTCGCGAGGCGCGCGATCCGCGCGATGCCGAAGTCGATGATCGTCACGTGGTACGCGTTGTCGGGCGTCTCGCTGATGAGGATGTTGCTCGGCTTCAGATCGCGATGAACGATGCCCGCGTCGTGGAGCGTCTTCAGCGCGTCGCAGACCTGTACGATGATCTGCAGCGTGTGATGTTGTGACAGCCGGCCGTGGTGCCCGATGTGCACGTCGAGCGGCTTGCCCGACAGAAACGGCATCGTCAGAAACAGCTGGCCATCCGGCAGCGATCCGAAGTCGTCGATCGCGACGATGTGGGGATTACCGAATCCCGATGCGGCGCGCGCCTCGCGCTCGAAGCGCTGTCGGATCACTTCCTGGCGCGAGTACTCTGGCAACAGGACCTTGACCGCTTTCTTCGTGTTCAGCGTCTGATGGACGGCGAGATACACCGCGCCCATGCCGCCTCGCGCGAGCCTGGACTGAATGGTGTATCGGCCGATCGAAACTCCTATCAACGGATCGCGATCGCGTTCGTATTTGTTTGTTGCCACCGTCCACCTCCGCACATTTGAGTGTCTCCAACCCGCCAGTTAGGAATCAAGGAACCTCACTCAGTCGCTCGCTCGTCGGTCGCGACGATCGGGAGCGTCAAGCCGAGCTGACCGAGCCAGTGATCGAGCGAACGATGACTGCTCATCCCGAGCGCCTCGGCCGCTTGGCGCAGCGTCGGACGTCCCGGAATCGCCGCGAGCCTCGTAAGTCGGTCGGCGACACGACGAAGCTCGTCGAAATTTCCCGGCCAGCTGTACGCGCGCAGCGCCGACTGGTTCTTCTCGCTCAGGTCCGAGGTGCGCAGTGGTGTGCCGCGCTCGCCGAACATTCTATCGAGTAGGTGATCGATAGACCCCGCGCGATAGGCGAGCGGGTAGAGCGTGATGTTGCGCATCGCGCGTACGTTGGACTCCGTAAGCACGTTGCTCGCCTTCTTCAGCGACGGCGCGGTCGCGATCACCCGCACGTGGAAGTGCGGCGAGAACAGCATCGACACGAACGCGGCGTCCATCACCGGCGCGTCCTGCTGGAGCGGAAGGATGAGCGTCGAGCGCGAAACGCGATCGAGAATCGCGCGCTGCTGTGCACGATCATCGGGCACGCGCGCGAGCTCGAGGTACGGACGCGAACGAAGCAGCGAGATCTCGTGCAGCGTCCGCGCGAGACGATCCTGATCGCATCCAACGTCAGCCGTGATCAGCACGTGAGCACTGCTCGTCGCGAGTCCGATCAGGTCGCTCGCTGAAGCATTGTCGATTCGTGGCGAGCGTGCGTTCTCTTCGCCGACGATCTCGACGAGCGTCGGATACGCGGTGCGCATCTCGTCGTTGAGAGCGAGCAGGCGCGTCGCTCCGACGGTGAACGTGGCGCCCGGGCGCAGATCGAAGGTCTTCTCCTTGCGGCCGTTGAAGAACGTGCCGTTCTTGCTCTCCTGATCGTAGACGCGGATTACCTGACCGCGGCGCTCGATCACGCAATGCAACTTCGAGAGTCCTTCGTCCGGTAAATAGATATCGGAGCTCGCGGCCGAGCCGAGCGTGAACGTCGCTTTGTCGCGCGGCAGATCGAAGATGCTTCCGGCTTCGTAGAGCTTCAGGCTCGTGACGATGTCAGGACCTTCGTAGAACGCACCCGTGATCATCTCGGGGAGCGTGCGGGTGCGCCGCGCCTCCGTCGGTCCACGTCCGCTCTCCCGCCTGCTCATGTATCGAGCAAGCACCTCCCGGCGCGCGGATTCAAGCACTGTTCAGTGATTCGTCATCGGCGCGTGCGCTCTGAACAACGCGGCGGCGGATGCGGTGAGCGCTTCTGCTGTGTTGCCCGATCCGAGATGAAGTTTCGTGTTCAGCAATTCGGAAATCTCGATGGACGCCGTGAACATCAATTCCGACGAGGAATTGGATCTGGTTTGGTGTTTTCATGCTCGAGCTCGAACAGCGTCGCGAGCGTGATCGCTCGCTCCGGACCTCCGATGCCGCTGTACCGTCGCCGGGAAAGACATCGCGTGTACTGGAAAGCACGGAGGGCGAACCCGCACGTACCGGGTCCTACGTACCGACGTTCGATCGCCACCACGTGAAGACGCCATGGTCGATGCGACCCGAGACGCCAGAGCCAACCGCGCTCGATCTCGGCGAGGCGAAGGTCGGCGTCGTGAACCTCGGAACGGGCACGCCACGCGATCAGATCCAGGAGCACGTCAATCACATGGCGTTCGCGTGGAACGCGATGATCGACAACCTGACCGAAGCGATGCTGATGACGATCCAGACCATCGAGCACGCCGCGTTCAAGAAGGCACCCGATGGCCTGGTCGCGAAGCTGTGGGCGCGCGCGGAGAGCCTGCTCGCACGCGCGGCGACGCTCGTCACCGGAGGAACGTCGCTCGCCGCGACGATCGGGATCCAGGCGATCAAGCGGATCGTCGCGCTCGGTGATCGCCTCGAGGCCAGCCGCGTGCAGGCGACGAAGGACGCATTCATCCGCGAGCTGCGGCAGAACACGAAGACGGTGAAGCTCGCCGGGCTCGCCGAGGGCGCGAATCTCGACGTGCACAAGATCGTGAGCGAGCTCGATGCGGAGTTCGCGGCGATCGGTCGCGAGAATCCAGAGGACGCGTGGAAGCGCGGCGATCAGGGCGTGGTCGGTGCGCAGGCCGGGTTCCTGAAGCAGCTCGAGCAGCGGTCACGCGACTACGCGGCGAATGTGCCGGCGGCGGATGATTTCGAGCGCGAGTTCCTCTCCGCATGGGTCAACGCGAATCACGGCGAACGAAATCGCTCGGCACTGCGCTCGCCGCTCGCACCCGCGTCGTATGCGGATGGATTCGTCGAAGTCGATCTGGTGCTCGACTTCGACATGTTCCGGAGCCGCTTCGCGATCCGTTATCAGGATTCGGCGACGCTTCACTGTCCGCAGTCACGCGAGGTCGCGAAGCAGCTCACTCAAACCCGAGGCTCGCGCGGATTGGACGAGCTCGGCATTCCGATCCATTTGCGCGTGCACGCCAGCGACAAGGCATGGGATAAGTTGCCCGCCCACTGGAAACGCGATCGACAGCACGAGATCCGATTCGACTCGGGCCGCCAGATCGAGAACTCGTCCGTCGCGCCGTACTGGCGATGGCTCATGCAAAGCGCCCGGACATCGTTGAGCGAGATATTCGAACCAGTCCGGACTCTCCGAGGATAGGAATGCGATCACTCATCGTCGCCACGCTTGCCGCGTCCGCGTGCTCCGGCTCGAGCTCGAGCCCGCCCGCGGCCGTGCAAACGAGCTGCACCACGTTCGCGACCACGATCGATGCAGCTCGCCAGCTGCGCGAAGAAGCGAGCGCGCAGTACGTGTCGGCCAACACGGCGATGATGAAGTGGCGGCAGTGGAGCAAGAAGCTGGTCCCGGCCGAGCAGGACGGCAGCGGTGACTACAGCGGCGCAGCGAGCCGGCTCCGCGGCTACCGGGACGCCGGCTTCGCGCTGTGCCAGAGCGCGGCGCTCGTGCACGGCATGCTCCGCGAGGTGCCGACCGCGGACACCGAGCTCCGAGAGGTCGCGACGAAGGCGGACCCGCCGCGGTGCGAGCTGCCCTCGATCAGCTGGTCGGACTACGACCGGTTCAGCTCGAGGTGGCAGGCGATGAAGCAGCAGGCGCGCGACCGCGAGGACGCCATCCTCGATGTGTGCCGGAAGAAAATCCCGCGCTGGAGCCCGCCGGTGGCGAGCCTGCCCTCGATCACGCTGCTTTCCGAGTAGCGGCTAAGTACGAGAAACTCCGCGCAGACGACGGCGTGAAGCCGCGTCCAGGCGTTTCCGGTTCCCGCTGCCGGGATCGGATGTCATAGGGCTTTGGCACCTTGCGATGGCCCGGGAGGGATCGCTTCCCGCGACACGGAGTTTCATGCGCATCAAGCGAGTCGAGATCATCGGCTTCAAGTCGTTTTGCGACAGGGCCGTCGTCCAGATCGGTGAATCGATCACGGGCGTTGTCGGCCCCAACGGTTGCGGTAAGTCCAACATCGTCGACGCCATCCGCTGGTGCATGGGCGAGCAGAGCGCCAAGCACCTCCGCGGTAAGGCAATGGAAGACGTCATCTTCGCGGGCAGCGAGACGCGCGGCCCGGCGCCGATGGCGGAAGTCTCGCTGACGTTCGACGACGTCGGCTTCTCGCACGAGACGCTGGAGCTCGCGCGCAACTCCGAAGAGGCCGAGACCGAGCGCGCGCTCGAGAGCATCTCGTCCGAGGGCGAGGCCCCGGCGCCGCCGCCGGCCGTGGAGGCCGCGGCCGAGCAGGAGAAGCCCGTCTCGATCGTCCACGAGCAGGCCGTGTGGGTCGATGCCGAGGGCAAGCCGATTCCGACGCCGCAGGACGAGGTCGCGAAGATCCTGTCCGACGAGAAGCCGGCGTTCGACTTCGCGCGCTACACCGAGGTCACGATCACGCGCCGGCTGTACCGCGACGGTACGAGCCAGTACTTCATCAACAAGACGCCGTGCCGTCTGCGCGACATCACGGACTTCTTCCTCGGTACCGGCGTCGGCACGAAGGCCTACGCGATCATCGAGCAGGGCCGCATCGGCCAGATCGTGTCGAGCCGCCCGCAGGATCGCCGCGCGATCATCGAGGAAGCGGCCGGCATCACGAAGTTCAAGGTCAAGAAGAAGGCCGCCGAGAAGAAGCTCGACCAGACGCGCCAGAACCTCATGCGCGTCTCGGACATCGTCACCGAGCTCGACAAGCGGATGGGCACGCTGCGCCGCCAGGCGCAGAAGGCGGAGCGCTACCGCAAGTACAAGTCCGAGCAGAAGGATCTCGAGCTGTGGAAGGCCGCGCACAAGTGGCTCGAGCTCAACGTCGAGCAGTCGCTCGTGTCGAACCGGCTGACCGAGGCGCGGACCTCGCTCGAAGAGACGCGCTCGAGCTGGTCGACGAAGGACGCGCACGTCGTGTCCGAGCGCACCGAGCTCGCGATCGAGGAGCGCCGGCTCGTCACCGTGCAGGAGCACGTGTTCGAGCTCGATAACCGGCTCCGCCTCGGCGAGAGCAAGATCGGGTTCGAGCGGCGCGAGGCCGACGACCTCGACGCCCGCATGCAGGCCGCACGCACCGAGATCGACGAGATCACGGCGCAGCGCGAGCGCGATGCGGCCGAGCTCGCGGCTCGCAAGACCGAGCTCGAGGCGCTCGGCGCCGAGGTCGAGCGCGAGACCGCCGATGTCGCCGCGCGCGATCAGGCGACGGCCGACGCGCGGCAGAAGGTCTCCGACCTCCAGCGCGACCTCGACGGTGCGCGCGCGGGCCTGGCGGCCAAGCGCACCGAGGTCGCGACGAGCGATACCCAGCTCGAG
>JABFXX010000490.1 GCA_013368795.1 Kofleriaceae bacterium | reverse complement strand
CTCGCGGCGCCCGTGTTCGCGCAGCCGGCGCCCGAAAAGGCCGCGAGCGATCCGTCCGGCACCGCGCAGGACGAAGCGCTCTACAGCTGCAAGAAGCGCACGGGTCAGGTCGCCGTCACGTTCAAGCCGGAGACGGAGCTCAAGGACCTCATCACGTGGGTCATGGGCTTCACCTGCAAGAACTTCATCCTCGATCCGCGCATCGTGTCGACCGGCAAGAAGGTCACCGTGATCGCGCCGAACAAGATGTCCGCGCAGGAGGCGTACAACGTCTTCCTCGCCGCGCTCTCGACGATGGGCCTCACCATCGTGCCGAAGGGCCCGGTGTATCGCATCGTCGATTCGGCGACCGCGAAGAGCGAGACGCTGCCGTTCAAGCAGAGTGGCGTGCCGGCGAACCAGGACCAGATGGTTCGTTACATCCTGCGGCCGTCGTACACGCAGACCGAGACGCTGCGTGCGGCGCTCGACTCGATCCGCTCGCCGGCCGGCAACGTGTCGACCGCCGGCAACGTCATCATCATCACCGACTACGCGAGCCAGGTCCGCGACATGCTGACGCTCGCGAAGGCGCTCGATGTCCCCGGCAACAACGAGGGCATCTACACGATCCCGGTGAAGAACTCCGACGCGCAGCAGCTCGCGCAGAAGATCAACGAGATCCTCGGCGTGAGCGCCGGCGGCAGCGGTGGCGCGGTGAACGTACCCGTGCGCGGCGGCGCCAAGGGCGCTCAGCCCGGCGCGGCGGTCGGCGGCGAAGATGGCGGCGCGGCGGGCGTGCCGTCGAAGATCCTCGTCGACGATCGGACGAACACGCTCATTGTCGTGTCGAGCGAGGCCGGCTACATGCGCGTCAAGGCGCTCGTCGATCGCCTCGACATCGTGCTCGATACCGAGGGTGGCAGCGCGATCCGCGTCTACCCGCTCGAGAACGCGCTCGCCGAGGAGCTCGCGACGACGCTGACGACGGTGCTGTCGGGACAGGCTGCGCCGCAGGTGCGCGGTCAGCCGGGACAGCCGCCCGTGGCGAGGCCCGCGGCGCCGGCGGTGGTCGGCGGTGACCTCGGCAGCCAGCTCGAGGGCCAGGTGCGCGTGATCGGCGACAAGCCGACGAACTCGCTGATCGTGATGTCGAGCGGTCGCGACTTCATCGCGGTGCGCGATGTGATCCGGCGCCTCGACCAGCCGCGCCGCCAGATCTTCATCGAGGCGGTGATCCTCGAGGTCCAGCTCTCGAAGTCGCTCAACCTCGGCACGAGCTCGCACGGCGGTCTGCCGGTCAACGACGACAACGCGATCGTGCTCGGCGGCGTCCAGACGTCGACCCTGAAGTCGATCAACCCGGCGTCGCTCGCGACGCTGACCGGCCTCATCGGCGGCATCATCGGCTCTCCGCTGACGAACTCGCAGTCGTTCCTAGGAACCAGCATTCCGTCGTACGCCGTGCTGTTCCAGGCGCTCGCGAATCAGGACAACTCGAACATCCTGTCGACGCCGCACATCATCGCGATCGACAACGAAAAGGCGGAGTTCTCCGTCGGTAACAACATCCCCTACAAGGCCGGCCTATCGTTTGGTGGGTTGCCGACGACGGCGGGCGGCGCTACCAGTCCGATCGGCTCGATCGGCACGAACATCCAGCGCGAGAAGCTCAACCTGACCCTGAACGTCACGCCCCACATCTCGAGCAACGACTCCGTGCGCCTCGAGATCGAGCAGGAGACGAAGGACCTCGGCGGCTCGGATCCCGAGCTCGGACCGACGTGGGCCGAGCGCAAGCTGAAGACGCAGGTCGTCGTCCACGATCAGGAGAGCGTCGTGATCGGCGGCCTCATCCAGGAGCGCGAGATCTACAGCGTCACGAAGGTGCCGCTGCTCGGCGACATCCCGCTCCTCGGCTACCTGTTCAAGTACTCGACCAAGCAGAAGAAGAAAACGAACCTCTTGATCCTCCTCACGCCGTACATCATCAAGGACCAGCTCGACCTCGCGTCGATCAAGGAGCGCAAGGTCCGCGAGTACCGCGAGTTCGCGGCGTCGTTCGCGAACCTCAACGACAAGGCGTACGAGCCGAAGATCGACTACCGCCGCAAGCGCGGTCTCGTCGAGGAGATCAACCGCGCCGTCCTGTCGGTCGATGAAGACCGCGCGGTGCTCGAGGCCGCCGGTGGCCGCCAGAACGTGCTCGAGGGCGCGATCGAGTACGGCCCGTCGAGGATCGAGTCGCCGGAGGACGAGAAGAAGCCGATGCTGACGCCGCCGCCCGAGGGCGACAAGCCGTCGACGGCGCCGAAGACCGCGCCGGCTCCGGCGCCCGCGCCGAAGACCGCGCCGGCTCCGGCGCCCGCGCCCAAGACCGCGCCCAAGGGAGCTCCCTGATGGCGACTCCGTCGAGCTACGCGTTCCCCGGCACCCAGGCTGGTCCCGAGCGGATCGGCGAGATCCTGGTTCGCCGGTGCGGCGTCGTGCCCGATTCGATCGAGCGCGCGCTCGGCAAGCAGCGTGAAGAGGGCGGCCTCCTCGGCGAGGTGCTCCTTCGCCTGCGCCTCATCGACGAGGATCAGCTCGCGCTGGCGCTCGCGTTCCAGTTCGACATGCCGTACGTGCGCGACCTGCCGCGCGCCGAGGACATCCCGGCGGAGCTGATCGACAAGCTGCCGATCAACTTCGCGCGCCAGCGCCTGGTGCTGCCGCTCGGCCGCGACGGCGCAGGCCGCGTCACGATCGCGGTCGCCGACCCGTGCGCGGTCGACGTGATCGATGCGGTCGCCGTCCTGCTCGCCGAGCCGGTCGAGCCGGTCGTCGCGTCGAGCACGAAGATCGTCGACCACATCAACAAGACGTACTCTCGTCTGCGCGGCGGTGCCGAGCTCGAGGAGGGCGCGAAGAAGGAAGACGACGAGGACTCCGAGTATCAGTCGGAAGAGCTCGTCGACATGCTCGACGCGAGCGACGAGGCCCCGATCATCCGGTGGGTCAACTCGCTCATGTTCCAGGCGGCCAAGGACGGCGCGTCCGATATCCACATCCGTCCCGGCGAGAAGGACATCGTCGTCCGCTACCGCGTCGACGGTGTGCTCCGCGAGGCGAAGCGCGCGCCGAAGAAGTTCCAGCAGTCGATCATCGCGCGCGTGAAGATCATGGCCGGCCTCAACATTGCCGAGAAGCGCTTGCCGCAGAGCGGCCGCATCCGGCGCAAGATGGCCGGCCGCGACGTCGACATGCGTGTCGAGACCGCGCCGACCGCCGGTGGCGAGAGCGTCACGATCCGTCTGCTCGATCGTGGCTCGGTGCTCCTCGGCCTGGCCGACATCGGCTTTGCCGCCGACCAGCTCGACTCGATCCGCAACATCATCAAGCGGCCGCACGGCATCTTGCTGGTCACCGGTCCGACGGGCTCCGGTAAGACGACGACGCTCTACGCGTGCATCTCCGAGATCAACGCGCCCGACATCAACATCCTCACCGTCGAGGATCCGGTCGAGTACCAGCTCGAGGGCATCTCGCAGACGCAGGTGAACTCGAAGATCGACCTGACGTTCGCATCGGGGCTGCGGTCGTTCCTCCGCCAGGATCCCGACGTCATCATGGTCGGTGAGATTCGTGACCGCGAGACCGCGGAGGTCGCGATCACCGCATCGCTGACCGGTCACCTCGTGTTCTCGACCGTTCACACGAACGACGCGGCCGGCGGCATCACGCGTCTCGTCGACATGGGCATCGAGCCGTTCCTCGTCGCGAGCTCGCTCGTCGGCCTGCTCGCGCAGCGCCTCGTGCGCCGCCCGTGCTACGAGTGCGCGCGCCCGGTTCGCCCGTCGGACGAGATCCTGCGCGAGCTCGCGCTCGATCCGCAGAAGTTCTACGCCGGTGGCTACAAGCTCCCGGCCGTGAAGGGTCAGCGTCCGCCGCCGGTCGGCACCGTGTTCGAGCCGGTCGGCTGCCCCGCATGCGGTCAGCTCGGCTATCGCGGCCGTACCGGCATCTACGAGCTGCTGCTCGTCAACGAGCCGGTTCGCCGGCTCGCGCTCGAGAAGGCAGACGCCGGATCGATCCGCAACGCGGCGATCGAGTCGGGCATGGTCACGTTGCGCGGCGATGGCGCGCGCAAGGTCCTGCTCGGCATGACGACCCCCGAAGAGGTCATGCTGATGACCGCGGAGAGTGGTGACTGATGCCGATGTACGCGTACAAGGGCGTCGGGAACAACGGCAAGACCGTGACCGGCGTGCGCGATGCGGACTCGCCGAAGACGCTGCGCCAGATGCTGCGCAAGGACGGCGTGCTCGTCACGAGCTTCGAGCTGTCCCGCGGCGGTAAGGCCGCCAAGGAGCAGAACGCGAAGAAGGGCGGCCTGTCGCGCGACGTCGATCTCGGCGGCCTGTTCGGCGGGGTCAAGAAGGTCGAGATCGCGGCGTTCACGCGCCAGATGTCGACGCTGCTCCGCTCGGGCATTCCGCTCGCCGAGTCGCTCGGTGCGCTCGTCGATCAGATCCAGAACGTTCGCCTGAAGACGCCGGTCGCCGAGGTGCGCACGGCGGTCAACGAAGGCATGTCGTTCGCCGACGCGCTCGGCAAGCACCCGAAGCTGTTCGACGAGCTGTTCGTGTCGATGGTTCGCGCCGGCGAGATCGCCGGTAACCTCGACGAGGTTCTCACGCGTCTCGCCGACTTCCTCGAGAGCTCGCAGAAGCTCAAGTCGAAGATCCAGGGCGCGATGATCTACCCGGCCGTCATGGTCGTCGTCGGCACCGGCATCATGGCCGTGCTGATGATCAAGGTCATTCCCGAGATCACGCAGATGTTCACGCAGCAGGGCAAGACGCTGCCGCTGAACACGCGCTTCCTCATCGCCACGTCGGGCTTCTTCGGCCGCAACTGGCTGTGGATCTTCATGGCGATGATCATCGGCGGCATCCTGTTCATGCGCTGGACGCGCAGCAAGGATGGCAAGCCGGTGTGGCACCGGTTCCTCCTCAAGATGCCGGTGCTCGGCGAGCTCGTCCGGACGATCAACGTCGGCCGTTTCGCGCGCACGCTCGGCACGATGTTGCACTCCGGCGTCGCGATGCTGCGCGCGCTCGATACCTCGAAGCAGATCGTCGGCAACGTCCTCATCCAGCAAGCGATCGAGGACGCGAAGAAGGCGGTCACCGAGGGTGAATCCCTCGCGACCACGCTGCGCAAGAGCGGTCAGTTCCCACCGACGATGGTCCACATGGTCGCGGTCGGCGAGAAGGCCGGACAGCTCGAGCAGATGCTCGAGCGCGTCGCGACCACCTACGAGTCCGAAGTCGACACCAAACTGTCTCGGTTCACCGCGCTGCTCGAGCCCCTGATGCTTGTCATCATGGGCGGCGCTGTCGCGTTCATCGTGTTCTCGATCCTGCAACCCATCATGGACCTCGGTCAGCTGTCCGGCCCGAAGTGAGAGAAGGAGACCCCGTTATGAAGACCCTCATGAAGAAGCTCGTGCGTGCCCTCAACCGTTCGCAGCGGACTGCCCAGCGCGGCATGACGCTCCTCGAGATCATGATCGTGCTCGCGATTCTCGCGCTCGTCATGGGTCTCGTCGTCGGTCCTCGCGTCATGAAGATGTTCGGCGAGAGCAAGGGCGACATCGCGAGGGCGACCGTCAAGAAGTACGCGTTCGAGGCGTACCCGTCGTGGTCCGCGTCTCACCCCGACAAGTCGTGCCCCGACAAGCTCGAGGACCTCAACGAGTACATGAACAACAAGGACATCAAGGACCCGTGGGGCTTCCAGTACAAGATGCTCTGCGGGCAGAACCTCCCGGCGGGTGCCAAGGGCATCGCCATCGCTTCGCCCGGCGAGGACGGCAAGGAAGGCACCGGCGACGACATCAAGTCGTGGGAGTAGCTCCTCGCGCATCGTGACCCATGCGGACCACCGGCCCACATAGCGCCTCGCCGCGTCGTGCCTTCTCGGGCATGACCGTGCTCGAGCTGATGATCGTGCTCGCGATCATCGGCGGCGGCGTCGTGCTCGTGCGCTCGGGTTTTCGCATGATCACGAAGGCCGATCTCGTCGAGAACTCGACCGAGCTTGCCGCGGTGATGAAACGAACCAGCCAGCTCGCGATCGAGAAGGGCGAGATGCATCGCATCGTGTTCGATCTCGACAAGCAGATCTATGCAGTCGAGGTCTGCGGTGGTGCGACGACCTTGCAGCGCAACGAGGCGGTCCGTCCCGACGAGGCGAAGGCCAAGGATGCGCTCGAGCGCGGCAAGCAGCGGCTGAATGGCCTACCGGCCGAGGCGCTCGCGGCGGATCCCGATGCGGCGACGAAGCGAGCGCTCTCGCTTGCCGGTTCGCACATCGCGGACCGCACGTGCAGCACGGTCGAGGACGCCGTCAGCGGCGACGCGGAGGGCAAGAAGTGGGTCCGTACCCTCCGCGCGGGTAAAGGGATCAAGTTCAAGGAGATCTGGGTCCAGCACCGAGACGAGAGCGTGACCAAGGGCCAGGTCGCGATCTACTTCTTCCCGACGGGCTCGTCGGAGAAGGCAATCGTCGAGATCACCGACGGCAGCGAGACGTTCACCGTGCTCGTGTACGGCCTCACCGGTCGCGTCCAGCTCAAGGACGGCGTGCTGCGCGACGTCAACGATCACATGCTCCGCAATCCGCTCGGCGACAAGGACAAGGAGCGCGACGGGGAAGGGGCGCGCGAATGAAGACCGCGCTGAAGCGTACCCGTGGCTTCACGCTGCTCGAGGTCATGCTCGGCCTCGCGCTGCTCGGGCTCGCGCTCGTCGTGCTCATCAAGAGCGCGGCGGGCAGCATCTTCAATGCCGAGCAGGCTCACATGCTCGGCGTCGCGACCGACCTCGCGCGCGGCAAGATGTACGACATCGAGGAGATTCTCCTCAAGGACGGCTTCACCGACACCGATCAGTCGGCGACGAGCGAGCAGTGCTTCGACGACGAGGGCTGGCCGTCGATCTGTTACACGTACAAGGTCGAGCAGCCGGAGCTGCCGAGCTTCGATCAGCTCCAGCAGATGGCGATGGCGCAGGCGGCGGGCTCGGGCTCGGGTGCCGGCTCGGGCGGCTTCGAGAACAGCGAGATCGGCGGCATCGCCGGCATGATGGGCATGTTCGGCGCGACCGGCCAGAGCATCGACGCCGCGCGGGGCGGCGCGCTGATCCAGCAGCAGTTCCAGATGTTCCAGGACATCCTGAAGGTCTCCGTCCGCAAGGTGACGCTGACCGTCAAGTGGAAGGTCCTCGGCTCGGATCGCGACCTCAAGGTCGTCGCGTACTTCACCGATGCGACGGCGATGGACAAGGTCCTGAACGGCATGGGCGCGCAGGAGATCCAGGAGACGCAGGGAAACCCGCCCGGAGGAAATCCGCCCGGAGGAAACCCGCCCGGAGGAGGAAACCCGCCCGGAGGAGGAAACCCGCCCGGAAGGTTTGGCGGTCGCGACGGAGGCAAGACGCGATGAGGCGCGCGCAAGCCGGCCTCACGCTGATCGAGGTGATGATCGCCAGCGCCGTCATGGTGATCATGATGTCGCTCGCGTGGCGCACGATCTCGAACACGTCGGACACCCGCCGCACGTTCGGCAAGTACCAGGAGCGCAACCACGAGCTGCGCATGGCGCTCGGCCGGATGACCGCGGACTTCGAGGCCGCATACCTGTCGCGCAACGAGGACATGACCGCGAGCCATCCGCGGACGCTGATGGTCGGCAAGCAGGGCACGAGGGTCCCCGACATCACGTTCTCGACGCTCGGTCACCGCGTGCTGTGGGCCGACGCGAACGAGTCGGAGCAGACCGTCATTCGCTACCTCGCGTACAACAGCAGGGAGAATCCCGGCCAGGTCGACCTGCTCCGCGCCGAGCGGCGCCGGCCGTCGAACCTGCCGCCCGAGGAGGAGCCGGCCGAGTACGACGTGCTCGTCCGCAACATCGAGAAGCTCGAGATCGAGTACTGGAACTGGAAGAACCTCGAGTGGCAGGACACGTGGGACACGACCCAATCGGACGGGCAGAAGGCGATGTTGCCGAGCCGCGTCCGGATCACGATCACCGTCAAGAACGCCGAGGGCCGCGACGTGAAGCAGTCGACGCAGGCCCGCATCCTGATGCAGGAGCCGCTGCTGGCGAACCCATGAAGCGCACGAGCCGACATAGCCAGGCCGGTGGCAGCGTCATGCCCCGGAAGAAGCAACGGGGCGTCGCGCTCGTCACCGTGCTCATCGCGATCGCGATCACGCTCGTGATCTCGAACGAGTTCGGAACGTCGACGAGCACCGACATGATCGCGGCGGCGAACTACCGCGATCAGATGCGCGCGCACTTCCTCGCGCGCTCGGCGCAGAACCTCGGCGAGCTGGTGCTCCGCATCCAGTACCGCATCGACAACACCAAGGAGCTGCGCGGCATGTTCGACGTCACCGAGTGGGCGAACATGATCATGTCGCCGTTCTGCGGCGGCGCCGAAGAGGTGAAGGATCTGATCGGCCTGTCGACGGATCAGGTGAAGGGCATGGGCACGAGCGACATCGGTACGTGCGGCCTGGATGACTTCACGACCGAAGACGACAAGATCAACATGAACTGCGCCAACTCGCCGACGGGGCAGGCCGCGGAGACGACGAAGTCGATGCTCGACGCGCTCGTCTACTTCCAGCAGTACGACCCGGTGTTCGAGGAAGCCGATGCGGAAGGCTGGCGTCGCGATCGCAACACCCAGACCGAGGCGCTCGTCGATTACGTGGACAAGGACTCGATGCGCGGTCCTGCAACAGCCAAGAACAACAAACTTGGCACCTCCGAGGACTACGGGTACGAGAGCCTCAAGGATCGCTACTACGCGAAGAACAACTACCTCGACTCGACGGGCGAGCTGAAGCTCGTGCGCGGCGTCGACGATCGGTTCTGGACGCTGTTCGGCGACGCGTTCACGGTCTACGGCGGCTGCAAGGTCAACCTGCCGCGGGTGACGAACCCGCAGCTGATCGTCGCGATCCTGTATCTGGCGGCCGACACGAAGATCCAGCAGCCGATCCTCCAGGACCCTCGGAAGATGTACATCCTCGCCAGCCTCGTCGCGAAGGCGAAGGAGATGGGCGAGAACTTCACGAAGGCGGACGACTTCATCACGTTCGTGAAGGACCCCTCCGCCGCGCTCCAGCAGCTCGCGGCCGCCGGCGGTATGGCCGGCAGCGCGGCGATCAATGCTCTCGCGCAGGGCATGGGCCTGCCGCCGGGCGAGAAGGTCAGCATCCAGCTGGATGCGTCGCTGTTGAACGCGATGGTGACGTTCGCGCCGCGGCGCACGTTCCGCGTCTCGGCGTGGGGCGAGGTCGAGCGCAAGCAGAAGAACGCAGATGGATCGCCGGTGTTTCCGCCGATCCGTTCGACGATCACGGGCGTGTGGGACACGAAGGTGTTTCCGCAAAACGTCAGGAAGCAACCGGCGCCGAAGGGCGCGTGGGTGTTCTTGAGGGAAGACTGACCATGGCGACTCGGATGTTTGCAGTCGATCTCGGCGCGTGGAGCGTGAAGCTCGCGATCGCCAGTCCCGGTATCCGCGGCGCGACGCTGCTCAACGTCGTCGAGCGCCTCGTGCCACCCGGTGACGAGCCGATCGAACAGCGCGTCAAGCAGGCGCTCGTCTCGCTCTTGAACGAGCTCGGCCTCAAGGACGAGACCGGCTACATCGGCGTCTACGGCGACCAGGTGTTCACGCAGGTGCTCGAGTTCGGGTTCAAGAACCTGCGCCGCAGCGAGCTCGACAAGGCCGTCGGCGGCGAGCTCGAGGGCGTCGTGCCCGTCGACCTCGAGGACATGGTCTACACGTTCGAGCAGATTCCGACCGCGCCGCCGGGCACCGCTCCGATGCCCGCTGAGGCGCAGCACGGCCGCGTCGCGCCGCCGGCCGACGG
>JABFXX010000010.1 GCA_013368795.1 Kofleriaceae bacterium | reverse complement strand
CGCGAGCTTGACGTCGCCGAGCCGGAGCAGCTGCGTGGCTCCCGTCCCGACGAATTCGATCGCGGCACTCTTGCGCACGATGCTGCGCGCTCCATCGCAGCCGACCACGAAGCGTGCCGTGATGGTCTCGCGCTCGCATTCGACGACGACAGCTTCGTCGGTAGCGGTGACGCCACGAACCGTGATCCCTCTCCGGATCTCGACGCGGGTCGTGGCGTACGCCTCGAGCCGGCGCTCGATCTCGGCTTGCATGAGGTTCACGAAGCGCGGCGGTGCACCCGGCAGTCGCCCCGCGTCGATGGGGACGCCGCCGAAGTGAAACAGCGCCGCGCGATTCGGCGCGTTCGGGATCTCCGAGGTGAACATGTCGAGCATGCCGCGCGCATCGAGCAGATCGAGTGAGCGGCCGCCGAGTCCGAGCGCCTTCGATAGCCCCGGCGGTGCGGGCAAGGCTTCGACCACGAGCGGCGCGATGCCGAGCCGTTCCAGCTCGCACGCCAGGAACAAACCAGTCGGTCCGGCGCCGACGAGCACGACGTCGATCATGGCTGTGCTCCCCGCAAGATGAGCGCGATCGTTGCCGTCGCTTGCTGTTCGACGAACTCGCGGTCGCGGGCTCGCGCACGCTTCACATCGGCAAAGCGATCGCCGAAGATCGTTTGCCAGCCGACGGCGCCCACGACGGCGAAATAGATCGTCTCGAAGGTGACATCGCGGCGAAATGCGCCGCTCTTCACGCCACGCGCATGGATCCGGCGAATCGGTGCGGGAATGGCATCGAGCGTCGCGCGCGGCGCGTGGCGCCAGCCAGTCAACGCCTCGTGCACCGAGAGCCGCACGAACAGCGGATTGGTACGCAAAGCGCGCGCGAGCTCGCCGAACGCTCGGCACAGCCCCTCGTATGGTGACAGCGTCTCGTCGATCTCGAGGGTCCAGTTCTTGGCGAGCGCCAGCCATTGCGCACGTAACACGGCCTCGTACAGACCGCGCTTGTCGCCGAAATGCTCGTAGAGCATGCGCTCGTTGACCTTGGCCCGCTTGCAGATCGCCTGCACGCGCGCGCCTTGCACGCCGTGCGCAGCGAACTCGACGGTGGCGGCCTCGAGCAGGCGGTCGCGCGTCGGCGGCGGTTGTGGCACCGGCATGTAAGTAAATTTTTACTTACCACGAGATTCCATCCCGCCAAACGGTCTTTTCTCGACACGCCTGCTCCCGCTAGCTCACGCCGAAGGCGATCGCCCGCTCGCTCTAGCGCGTTTCCAATCGCGTCACCTTCTGGACGATCTTCCATGTGCCATCGATGCGTGCGCACGACAGAAGGTCGGTGAAGTAGCGCGGTGGCATCTGCAGCTTCAACGTGACCAGTGCGAGCGATCCCATCACGGCGACGGAGAGCAGCTCGTCGCGACGTTCCAGACCCTGGCTCTTGGGCGATTTTGCGTTCCGCACGACGTTCAGCCACGCGTCGATCGGTGTCACGCTGACGCCATCGCCGACGGACGTGACCGAGCTCGCCGGATGAAACAGCGAGGCAAACGTCTCGGCATGCATTTCATAGGCGGCGTCGAAATAGGCCTGTGCCAACGTGGCCAATGCGCGTATGTCGTTCATGACGAAGGACCCTACGCGCCCCCACCGTCGCGATGAACACCGCGCACCTTCGCACCCCAGTAAGCTCGGCTAACGAATGAGCACGAACGAAATCTCCAGCACGGACTACGGTCAGCTCCGCGCGTTCGTCGCCGTTGCCGAGGCGCTCAGCTTCAGCCGCGCCGCCGAGAAGCTCGGGGTTTCGTCGTCGGCGCTGAGTCAACTCGTGCGCGGGCTCGAGGAACGCGTCGGCGTCAGCCTGCTTCACCGCAATACGCGCAGTGTGTCTTTGACCGAAGCCGGCGAGCAGTTGCTCCGACGAGCTCGGCCTGCGGTCGACGAGCTTGCCGCTGCCCTCGAAGCGACCCGCGAGCTGCGCGCCCGTCCCTCCGGTGTCGTGCGAATTCACTGTTTCCGAGCGGCCGCCGAGCTCTACCTGCGGCCGCTGCTTCGAGCGTTTTCCGAGACGTATCCCGACGTCGTTCTCGACATCACGCTCGACGACGAGGTCGTAGATATCGTCGAGGGTGGCTACGATGTCGCGATTCGAATCGGCGAGGTCATCGAGCAAGACCTGGTTGCGGTCAAGCTCGGTCCCGATCTCCGCCAGATCGTCGTCGCATCACCCGACTATCTCGCGCGGCGCGGAACACCCAGTCACCCGCGCGACCTCACATTGCACGCGTGCATCGGATGGCGTTGGCCGGGCCACGAGGCACCGCACAAATGGGAGTTC
>JABFXX010000066.1 GCA_013368795.1 Kofleriaceae bacterium | reverse complement strand
AACCCGCTCGGGCGCTGGCGCGCCGCCGGCATCGCGTGCGCGGCGCGCGTCGCGGCCCTGTTTATCGCGTGCTGGTACGTCCTGCCGCAGAGCCGGTCGGTGCTGCCCGTTCGCCTGACGATCTCCGCCGTCGTCATCGCGCTCGGCATGGGGTTCGGCGCGTGGCTCCACCCTCGCCTCGCGATCGGCCGCCGCCGGCCCTCGCGCGGTGCGGCCCTCGCGATCGCGGGCGTCGCGGGCGCGCTGTCGGTCGCGACGCTGTACCGGTTCGGCGCCGACCTCGAGACCAAGTACGTCGCGATCACCGCGTCGCCCGCGCTCGAGAACCTCATCAAGCTCGTGCGCTCGGCGAACGATCTCGACCGCGACGGGTTCGGCTCGATCCTCGGCGAGAACGACTGCGCGCCGCTCGACAAGCGCGTGCATCCGGGCGCCCAGGACCTGCCCGACGATGGTCTCGATCAGAACTGCGACGGCCGTGACTTCACGCTGCGCCCGACCGCGACGCCGACCGGGCCGACGCTGCCGGTGCCCGATCAGTTCCGGCGCGACGACTGGAACTTCCTGTTCATCACGATCGACACCGTCCGCTACGACCACACGACGTTCGGCGGCTACAAGGACAGCGCGAAGAAGCGCGATACGACGCCGAACCTCGCGAAGCTCGTCGAGCGCTCGTCGTCGTTCACGTTCGCGACCGCACCATCCGCGGGCACGATGGCGTCGATTCCCGCGATCCTGACGTCGAAGTTCTTCCACTCGGGCATCGCGCTCGACGAGAACCGCCCGCCGGGCACGCCGCCCGGTATCAAGCCCGAGAACACGACGCTGCCCGAGGTGATGAAGCGCGGCGGCTACCACACCGGCGTCATCGGTTCGCACTACTGGTGGAACGGCTGGGGCCTCGAGCAAGGCGTCGACGAGTACGACAACTCGCTCGCGAAGACCGACGATCCGTACCGCGTCGCCGCCGACAAGGTGACCGACCACATCCTCGCCTTCATCACCCGCCAGCAGGGCCACAAGTGGTTCCTGTGGGCGCACTACATCGATCCGCACGGCCGTTACGTCGCGCACCCCGACGTCGTCGACTACGGCTCGAGCGAGCCCGACCTCTACGACGCCGAGCTGAAGTGGACCGATCAGCAGATCGGCCGCTTGCTCGAGGAGCTCGTGCGCCTGCCGAGCAACGACCGCACGATCATCGTCATCACGAGCGATCACGGCGAGAGCATGGGCGAGCACGGCATCCCGTCGGGAACGCACGGCACCGCGCTCTACACCGAGCTCTTGCACGTGCCGCTGATCGTCTACGTCCCGAACAATCCGCCGCGCAAGCTCGGCGGCGCGGTCACGAACCTCGACGTCCTGCCGACGCTCGCCGAGCTCGCGAAGATCGACACGAAGGACCTGTCGTTCGAGGGCAAGAGCCTCGTCCCGCAGATCTTCTACGGCAAGGAGGATCGCGATCGCATCGTGTTCTCCGAGACGAATGCGCCGACGCCGCAGCGCGCGGCGACCAGCGAGGCGTGGAAGCTGATCTTCCGCCTGCAGTCGAACCTCTACGAGCTCTACGACCTCAAGGCAGACCCCGGCGAGCGGACGAACCTCGCGCCGAAGTCACCGCCTGCGATGGCGCTGATGAAGAGCGCGCTCGACGCGTGGATCGAGCGCGTCGTCTACGCGCGAGACAGGATGTTCAATCAGGCGAGCAAGAACATGAGCAACCTCGTGCTCGCATCGCCGCCGACGCCGACCGCGCTCAGCGCGAACCAGACGCTCGACGACGGCAAGATCACGATCGTCGGCACGAGCTACGCCGACAGCACGCAGCAACCGACGCCGGGTGCGCGCGTCGAGGTCGACGTGTTCTTCCACGTCGGCGAGCGCACGCACATCCCGTACAAGTTCCTCCTCGCGGTGTGGCCGGTCGACACGGCGACCTACAAGCCGACCGACGAGGCGCCGGCGACGATGGCGCGTTCGGACTTCCGCTCGACCGGCGATGGCCTGTTCGCGAGCGATCGCTGGCGCGCTGGCGAGTACATCCGCGACAAGTTCACGTTCACGCTGCCGCCCGACTGGCACGGCAACGGCCTCGCGATCGGACTCGTCGCGAAGGATCCCGCCGGCGACAAGGCGGTCGCGACGGGCGCGTCGCCGTCGAACGATCCGAGCCTCATCGTGCTCGGCGTGCTTCCGCTCGGCGGAAGCGCACCGAAGCCGTAGGCGCAGGCAGCCAGCGCTCGCCGGCTCTACTGCGTCAGGATGACTTTGTCTTTGTTGAAGTCTTCGGGCTTCGGCGCCTTCAACGGATGGAGATCCTT
>JABFXX010000437.1 GCA_013368795.1 Kofleriaceae bacterium | reverse complement strand
CGGCAGATTCATGATCTGCTGCTCGCCATCCGTATGGAGATCGAACGGCACGAGCACGCCCTCGAGCTCGGCGCGCGCGCACACCAAACCACCGACCTGGTTCTCGTAGTACACGCCACTCGGGTGCTCCAGAACGAGCATGACCTCGACAGGCATCGAATACAGATCGATGATCTTCCTCATCGCACAGAACATCCTATCTGCGGAAACAAGACGGAAGTACAGCGGAGAAGGTCAGCTCTCGGACGGCGCCCTCGCATACTCGGTCGCGACCTCTGCGTCGTCCCAGAACACCCAGAGCCGATCGCACTTCGGGCACCTCACGATCGTGTCGGTCGCGCGATAGATCTCCTCCACGTCAACTTGGTCTGGGAGGGTGTCCAACTTCGTACTCGACATGATCCTCCACTCGAAGGGACAGGGGATCGCGGAGAGGCTAATCACCTCGCCACATCTACAAAGTAGCTTGGGCATGACTCCGGCCGATGATAGCGCCCGGCGGATCCTCGATACGCGGCGTCTTCGCTAGCTGTACATGTAGATGATGAAACCGACCGGGACGAGCAGCCCGGCGCCGACGAAGTACTTGCCGCGGCCGAGGAGCCCGCGGTCGCCCTTCATCATCGTCATGCCCGTGATCGCGAGGATGATCAGCGCGACCGCGAACGCGTCGGCGACATAGGTCCACACGCCCTTGAGGTTGTTGAGGTGGAGCGCGTTGACCTCGAACAGCACGGTGCGCCGGGCGAGCGTCTTCTCGATCCCCTTGCCGGTACGGATGTCGACGTGGACCTCCTGGCCCTCGTCGAGAAACACGCGCAGATCGTGCTCGGTCTCCTGGAAGTGGCCGCGGACGCGCGCGCGATCGAGCCCGAGCTTGGCGACGACCGTCGCCTCCATCTCGCCGAGCGTGCCGGTCAGCGGGCCGACATCGACCGACTTCTCGGCGAACTTGTAGCTAGGGTTCCAGTCCTCGATGTGGTTCACCGCGAGGCCGCTGATCCCGTACGCGAGGATCAGCGCGACCGCGACGTAGCCGATGTCGCGATGAAAGACGCGGAACCAGTGCCGCCAGTTGCGATGGCGCACTCTAGTTGAACACGGCGCCGGTGCCGTCGAGGCGCACGACGCTCATCGGTGCGGTGATGCTCGCCGGGTCGAACGGCTGGTTCTTCTCGCGCGCCTCCTCGGCGGCGTACTCCTTGGTGTCGTCGAGCGACAGCTCGTGCACCGCGACGACGCCCTCGGCGACCGCGTGCTTGCCCTTGCTCTCGACGGGGAACACCATCTCGCCGTCGGTGACCTTGAAGCGCAGCTTCTGACCGGGCTTGTCGCCCGCCATCTCGAACCAGCAGCCGCGCATCGGGCAGACGTCGGTGATCATGCCCTCGACGCGGACGGTCTGGCCCGCGAACTTCTTCGGCTCGCTCAGGATCGCGTCGATCGACGTCGCCGACGCGAGCTTCACGCCGGCGCCGAACGACTGGCCCTTCACCTCGGCAGGCTTGGCGGCCGTCGTCGCCGCTGGCGCCGCGGGCGTGGCCGCGGTCGTCTCGGACTTCTTCGGACCCTTGTCGCAAGCAACGAGGGACGCGACGACGAACAGGAGCGTGCCGATGCGGGTCATGGGCGCCGACTTTGCTGCGCCTGCCCCACCGTGTCAACGGCCGTTCGTCGACGCATCCGCTACTTTGGACGCGGATCCATGACCTCCGAGTCGGCCTGCGCGACGCCACTGCGCAGCTGGCGAGTGCGCTCGACGAGCGTGCGCATCGCGCCGCGAATCTCGGCGAACAGCGCGTCGGCCTGCTTGTCGAGCTCGACGTGGCTCGTCGCGTACGGCTCGTAGTAGCCGATGTAGCGGTCGACCTCGGCGCGGTTGCCCGCGGGCTCGAGGCCCATGTCCGACAGCGTGTCGGAGAGGTTGCGCCGCAGCGACTCCGCGCCCGCCGCATCGCCGTGGACGAACAGCGAGAACGTGCGCCCCGCGAGGTGGCGCGGATAGCTCCAGCCCGCGAGCTCGATCGCCTTGGCCTTCGCCGCATCCTTGCCGTGCGTCGACGTCGGGTCCGGGTTGCCGCCGTCGGCACACACGAGTCGATCGAGCATGAGCTTGAGCGGCGACGTCGCCTGATACCAGTACACCGGCGTCACGATCGCGACCGCATGCGCGCCGACCCAGCGCGGATAGAGCTCGTTCATCCAGTCGAGCGTCTGACCGAGCGAGTGATTCGGGTAGCACGAGCACGGCCAGTGGCAGAGCGGCATCGCCGTCGACACGCATGCCTTGCACGGATAGATGCGGCGACCGTACTCGCTCGCGAGGTTCG
>JABFXX010000321.1 GCA_013368795.1 Kofleriaceae bacterium | reverse complement strand
CGCCGCAGAGCACCGAGGAGCTGAAGACGCCGCTCGCCAAGATCGACGACGTCACGATCACGCTCGGCGAGTTCCAGGAGCGCATCAACCGCCAGTCGCCGTACATCCGCGCGCGCTACACGTCGCTCGAGCAGAAGAAGGAGTTCCTCGACTCGCTCGTCCGCTTCGAGGTGCTCGCGAAGGAAGCGTATCGCCGTGGCCTCGACAAGGATCCCGAGGTCATCCGCACGATGAAGCAGGTGATGATCCAGAAGCTGATGCGCGACGAATTCGACGCGAAGGTCACCGCGGACAGCGTCGCGGATGCCGAGATGAAGGCGTACTACGACGCCAACCTCGACGAGTACGTGAAGCCCGAAGAGGTCCGCGTCTCGGCGATCATCCTCAAGAACAAGGCGCAGGCCGAGCGCGTGCTGCTCGAGGCAAAGGGCGACGCGGGCAAGACCAACAAGGGCTTCCGCGACCTCGTGATGAAGTACTCGTCCGACGAGGAGAGCAAGCTGCGCGGCGGCGACCTTCGCTACCTCGAGCTCGCGAACAAGGACGTTCCGCCGGCGGTCGTGAAGGCGGCATTCACGCTGATGAATACCGGCGACGTCAGCGGCGTCGTCGATGCAGGCAACGGCACGTTCTACGTCCTCAAGCAGACCGGCCGTCGCAAGCAGATGACGAAGGGCTTCGACGACGCGAAGCCGCAGATCCGCAACAAGCTGTTCCGCGAGAAGCGGCTGGCCGCGCAGAAGGACTTCATCGACGGTCTGCGCACGAAGGCCAAGATCGAGATCAACGAGGCGAACCTCGCAAAGGTACGTATCGACACGTCGCAGAACGCGACCGGTGACGACGGCCACGGCCACGACCTGACGGTGCCCGCCGCAACTCCCGGTTCCCCCACGGATATTCAGCCTCCGCCGTCCTCTGGCGCGGGGCAACCAAACCCCTGAACGTAAGGTCTATAACTTTCGTGCGCACGCTGGTTGTCCTCGCCGCCCTCCTCGCCGCTACCCCGGCACTCGCCCAACCCGCGCCCGCACCGGCACAGACCAAGTCGCCAAACGCCGGCAAGAAGGTCTCGCTCGAGCGCGTGGTCGCGGTCGTCAACGACTCGATCATCCTGCAGAGCGAGCTCGACGCCCGCCTCCTCCCGGTGATGGCCGAGGCGCAGCAGATCACGGATCCGGCGGAGCGTCGCCGGCGCACCGCGAAGCTGTCGAGCCAGGTGCTCGACGAGATGGTCAACGAGGAGCTGATCGTCCAGGCCGCCGAGGCCGCCAAGGTCGAGGTCGACAGCTCCGAGGTCCAGGCCGCGATCGACGAGATCAAGCAGAACAACAACCTCGACGACGCCCAGCTCGCCCAGGCGCTCGCCTCGCAGGGCTTCACGATGCAGGGCTACCGCATGGACCTGCGCCGCCAGCTGCTCCGCCTCCGCGCGGTCAACCAGCTCGTCGCGCCGAAGGTCCAGGTCACCGACGAGGACGTCCGCGCTCGCTACGACGAGCTGGCGCGCCGCTCGGAGTCGGTCAGCGCGGTCTACCTCTCGCACATCCTCATCAAGCTGCCCGAGCACCCGAGCGAGCAGGAGCTTGCCCAGGCCAAGGAAGCCGCGACCAAGGCGATCGATCGCGTCAAGGCCGGCGAGTCGTTCGCCGACGTCGCCAAGGCCGTCTCGGCCGACCAGAACGTCGAGCTCGGCTGGTTCCAGCGCGGCAGCATCAACCCCGAGTGGGAGCAGATCGTGTTCTCGATGGAGAAGGGCGACGTTCGCGGCCCGGTCTCCGGCCCGCAGGGCCTCCACGTGTTCTACGTGAGCGACGTCAAGGCGAGCGCGCTGAAGCCGTTCCCGGAGATGAAGGAACAGCTGCGCAACGAGCTGCGCCGCCGCGAGCTCGACAAGCAGACGGCCGTCTGGGTCGAAGAGCTTCGCAAGAAGGCCTACATCGATATCAAGCAGTAGCGCGTCGTCGGTAGTGCCGCAGTTTGCTGCGGCGAGGCGCCACCTCTTCAGGCAGGTGCATTCACCGCGACGGAGATCCATCCTTTCAGGATGGACCCGATGGAGTTTCTCCCGACTGCCGATACAATGGGTCGAACCGGGGGAACCATCAGTGGCAGACAATCGCCGTACTTCGACTCGTCACGCAGTTTCGCTGGCCGGAACGCTGGCCCTCAACGGGAACGCGCAGCCGATCACGCTGATGAACCTGTCTCTGGGTGGCGCGCTCGTGGCGGCGGGAACGAAGTACTCGATGGGCCAGCACGTGATGGTCTCGTTCCAGATTCCCACGCAGGGCGAGGCAATCGAGGTCGGCGCGACAGTTCGTTGGTCCGACGACAAGGCAACGGGTCTACAGTTCGACGGCCTGCGGGCGCGTGACGTATGGGCCCTCAACAAGTTCTTCGAGCAGCTTCCCTCGCCGTAGTCTGCGTCGTCGCGCACGGCGCCTCGGCTGCGCCTGCGAGTGACCGCGTGGCGGTGATCGATCTCGGTCCCGCCGACAATGGTGTCGCCCGCCAGAAGCTGAACGCGGCGATCGTCAAGGGCGGCCTGCAGCCGGTGCTCGGCGATGGCGTTGAAGACGCACTCGCCGGCGTCGATATCGATCGCGATCGCGTGCATCTCGCCGCCGCGATGGCCGACGCGCAGGCGAAGTTCGGTGCGCTCGACTGCACCGCAGCAGTCGCCGCCGCGCAGACCGCGATCCAGATCGGTGCCGCGCGTCAGGCATCGGGGCTCGCCGTGCCCGAGCTGCCGCGCGCGTGGACGTATGTGCTGCTCTGCGCCGATCGCGCGCACGACACGCCGGCCGCGCTCGCCGCTGCCGCACATATTCGGACCTTGGGCGCAGCGCTCGGTGGCATCCCCGACGTCGATGCGCAGCTGCTCGCGCGCTATCCCGACGTCGACGCGCTGTCCAACCGCGAGACGCTCGAGATCGAGATCAAGGCCGAGGTCGCCGGCGCCGACGTCTATGTCGACTTCGTCAAGGCGGGCGTCTCGCCACTCAAGGTCGTGCTCGCGACGGGACCGCACCTCATCGCCGCGGGCAGCGGCACGAAGCGCGGCATCGTCACCGGCACCGTCGTGCGCAAGCAGCCGGTCATCGACATCCCGATGCCCGACCAGCAGGGACCGTGGGGCGCAGTCGCGTCGCGCGTCGCCGGCTGGGGCGGCAAGATGCCCTCGCCCGCCGAGCTCAAGATCGTGATGAACGCGGTGAAGGCCCGTGCCGCGCTCGTCCGTCACGGCAACACCGTCGAAGCGTGGGGTCACGCCGGGTTCGGCGACGAGGTCCGCCAGCTCGGCGGCGCCGACGAAGGCGCGCGCGCGCTCGCCGACGCATCCGAGCTCGTCGCGCTCGTCGCCGATCGCGTGCAGACCTGGAAGGACCGTGCACCCGATCCGGATCGCGCGCTGCTCGTCGAGTCGCCAGCCGAGCGCGCCGCGCGTCAGATCGACAAGGGCGAGAAGGACGAGCCGACGCGCTGGTGGGTCTACGCGACGATCGGCGCCGCGCTCGCCGCCGGTGCGCTCATCATCTACACGCACGACACCGCCGACAACACGCAGCGGGTGGAGCTGCACGTGCCATGACGCGCGTCACTCGCTCTCTCTGTCATCTCGCGATCGCGCTCGCGATCGTGCTCTCGCTGTTCGGCACCGCATTCGCTGCGCCGCGGCTCGAGTCGTTGCCGTCGCGCGGTCGCATCGAGGTTCGCTACGAGCGCGGTCTCGAAGACACCGCACGCACGCTCCAGGCCAGCGCCGAGGACACGCTCACGCGGATCAGCGGCGACCTGCTCGAGCTGCCGACGCCGCGCCACATCCGCGTCCAGCTCGTGCGCGACTCCTCGTCGCTGCCGTCCGTCGCGCCCGAAGGTCGCGGTGCACCGCCGTGGGCGATCGGCGTCGCCTATCCCGATCTCGGCATCATCTCCGTCGCGATCCGCCGCGGCTCGAGTGTCACAGATCCAGAGCAGACGCTCCGCCACGAGCTCGCGCACGTCGCGCTCGGCGCGGCAATCGGCGATCGCGCACCGCACTGGCTCCACGAGGGCTTCGCGTACCAGCACTCCGCCGAGTGGGCGTGGGAGCGGACCGAGACGCTCGCCGGCATGGCGTGGTTCGGCGGCATCGTTCCGCTCGAGCAGCTCGATGCATCGTTCCCCGCCGAGGAATCGCCGGCTCACCGCGCGTACGCGCAGAGCTATGACTTCGTCGGCTTCCTGTCGCGCCGTGGCCGCTGGGAGGACACCGCCGACGACGGCGATCGCTGGCCGTTCCGCCGCTTCCTCACGATGGTCGGCCAGGGCGTCTCGCTCAACGACGCCGCGAAGAAGGCATACGGCAAGCCGCTCGGAGAGCTGTTCGAGGAGTGGCGCGAGGACCTGTCGAAGCGCTACCTGCTCGCGCCGATCGGCCTGTTCGGGCTCGCGGTGTGGTGTCTGTGCGCGCTGCTCCTCGGCCTCGCGTGGTGGCGCAAGCGCCGCCACAACAAGCGCCGGCTCGCCGAGTGGGAGCGCGACGAGCGTGCGAACGACGAGGCGCTCGCCCGCCTCCGCCCGGTGATCGTGCCGCCGTACATTCCGTGGCCGGGCGAGGACCCGTTCAAGGACGACGACGAGGAGCCATCCGGCGAGCCCAAGCTCGTGAACTGACTCGGCTCCCGGTGATCGCGCCGGTCTCTAGATTTGGCTTTGCAGCGCGCGGCCATTCGGCGAGAGTCTGGCGCTGCCATGTACTTTCGCGAGGCGTTGAGGGTCCTGGGTCTCGAGGACGCGGACGAGGACGAGCTCACGAAGGACGCCGTTCGCCGCCAGTACATGCGCAAGCTCCGCGAGCATCCGCCGGAGCGCGACCCGGACGGGTTCCAGCGGCTGCGCGAGGCGTTCGACGCGGTCAAGAACTACTTCCCGGATCGCAAGGAGCGCCGCCCCGAGCCGGAACCCGAGGTCCCGCCGCCGAGCCTGGTCATCGACGCAGCGGTCATGCCGGCGCCGCCGAGCGCGACGGAGTACGTCGTCGGCAAGGGCGCGCGCGAGGACGTCAGGGCACGCGACGCGGGGGCATCGCCACCGATCACGGACGTCGATGACGGCGAGGCCGAGGGGCCGGGTTCGAGCGGGCAGTATTCGTTCCGCGGCAAGCGAATCCTCGATGAGGACTCGGACGATTCCGACGATTCCGACGATTCGGAATCGGCAGACGAGCACGAGCACGAGTACGAGCAGGATCGGGACGAAGACAGCACCGATGGCCAGTACTCGCTGCGCGGCTCCGATGGCTCACGGCGGCCGGACGAAGCCCCCGACGGCGACGACGACGACGAGGAGCAAGGTCAGTACTCGCTGCGCGGCTCCGATCGCTCACGGCGCCTGGACGAAGACCGCGACGATGACGACGATGGCGAAGACGACGAGCAAGGCGAGGATTCAGGGTCGAGCGGCGAGTACTCATTCCGCGGCGACGAGATCGACGACGAGGACGACGAGGACGACGAGGGCGACGACGACGAGTATGAACGGCCGCAGAGCGAGGCAGACGCGGCGTTCGTCGCCGAACAGGCGATGTCACTCGAGCATCTCGTCGAGAAGATCCTCAAGTTGCTCGAGCACGAAGAGGTCGAGGCCGCACTCGAGGTCCAGGCGAACTGGCGCGACGACGCGGATACCGACGATCACCGGCGCACGAACCACTACGTCGCGATCCGGTGGGCGCTGACGCGCGAGCTGCTCGCCGTCGCGAATGCGCTGCCGCTGTATATCGTGCGCCTGCTCGCGCGAGGCATCGCCGCGAACGACCTGTCGACGGTGAAGGTCGACCTCGAGGCATATCGAAGACGGGATTCCGAGAAGGCATCCGAGGCAAATGCCGTGCTCGCGAAGCGCGCGCCCGACCTGCACAAGCAGCTCGGCGGTGCGCTCTACGTGCCGCCGCCAAAGCGCGACTACTTCACCAACGTGCCGCAGTACACCGTGCCCGACGTCCGCACCTCGTCGGGCAAAGGCGCGGGCACGGCGGTCTGGATGGTCCTTGGCGTGGTCGTGCTGTTCGCGCGGATCATGGCGAGCTCGAGCAGCAGCTCGTCGTCGCGCTACGACATCGACATCCCGAAGTTCGACTACCACGCGCCGAACATCGACTACGACGCGCTGTCGAGGATCAGCAACTACAACAGCTACGGCACCTACGGCTACGGCGACGGTTCCGGCTATGACTCGCTCTACGCGCCACCGGACCCGCCGGAGCTCCACTCGACGGCCGACCGCGACACGCAGCTCGCGGAGATCGATACCTCGCTCGACGCGCTCACGATGTATCCGGACACGGTGACCAACGAGCAGGTCGTCAAGCTCGCCCTGTTCCGCGCGGCGCGCAACGAGGAGAACTGTGCGCGCATGCTGAAGCGATTCGCGAGGCTCGAGGAGCTGCCGGTGTCGACGCTGAAGTACGGCGCGCAGGGTGACAAGCACATCCGCGCGATCCGCGAGCGGCTCGACGTCGTGTGCACCGACAAGAAGCCTGCGAAGAAGCCCGACAAGAAGGTGCGGAAAAAGGCCGCGCCGCAGCCGCCGCCTTTCGAGATGAGGGCAAGGACAGTAGAGCAGCCATGAAGCCAGTGATCGGAATCGACCTCGGCACCACGTTCTCGCTGACCGCGGTGCTCCAGGCCGGCAGGCCGCAGGTGCTGGCCAATGCGGTCGGCGAGCTCCTGACGCCGAGCGCGGTGAGCATCGACGACGACGACACCGTGCTCGTCGGTGCGCCGGCGCGAGCGCGTGCGACGACGCATCCCGCGAGGACGGCGACCGCGTTCAAGCGCGACATGGGCACCGACCGCAAGTACACGCTCGGTGGCCGGACGTTCACGCCGCAGGAGCTGTCGGCGCTCGTGCTCGGCTCGCTGAAGAAGGACGCCGAGGCCGCGCTCGGGATGGAGATCGAGGAGGCGGTCGTCACGGTGCCGGCGTACTTCGGCGATGCGCAGCGCCAGGCGACGCGCGATGCCGGCGCGATCGCGGGCCTCAAGGTCGAGCGCATCATCAACGAGCCGACCGCGGCCGCACTCGCGTATGGCCTGCACGAGCGTCATCGCGAGATGCGCGCGGTCGTGATCGACCTCGGCGGCGGCACGTTCGACGTCACCGTGCTCGAGATCCTCGAGGGCGTCGTCGAGATCCAGTCGTCGTCGGGCGACACGAAGCTCGGCGGCGAGGACTTCGACTACGCGATCGCCGAGCTGATCGCGAAGGAGATCGAGACCAAGCAGAAGGTCAACGTCCGCGACGAGCCGAAGGCGTGGGCGCGGCTCAAGGAAGCTGCGGAGCAGGCGAAGAAGCGGCTGACCGACCTCGAGTCGACGCGCGTCGCGCTCTACGACCTGCCGCTGCCCGACAAGCGCACGGTGCACCTCGAGATGCCGCTTGGCCGCGGTCAGGTCGACGCGTGCTGGGCACCGCTGCTCGAGCGCCTGAAGGGTCCGATCAACCGCGCGCTGCGCGACGCGAGCCTGTCGCCGAGCCAGATCGACGAGGTCCTGCTCGTCGGTGGCTCGACGCGCATGCCGATCATCGCGAAGGTCATGGCGCAGCACTTCGGCCGACTGCCGCTGCGCACGCTGCCGCCCGACGAGGCGATCGCGATGGGTGCCGCCGTGCAGGCGGGCCTCAAGGCCGGCGATGCCGCGCTCGGCGACATGATCGTCACCGACGTCGCGCCGTTCTCGCTCGGCGTCGGCTCGGCGAAGAAGATGGGCCGCCAGATCGTGTCGGGCCTGTTCTCCCCGATCCTCGAGCGCGGCACCGTCATCCCGGCGAGCCGCGAGGAGATCTTCGCGACGATCGAGGACGGCCAGTCCGCGATCACGTTCGACGTCTACCAGGGCGAGCACTCGCTCGTGCGCGACAACAAGAAGCTCGGCGAGTACACGATCGAGGGCCTCGAGCCGCTGCCCGCGGGCGAGCACAAGTTCCGCGTGCGGTTCACGTACGACCTCAACGGCATCCTCGAGGTCGACATGACGCCGATGAAGACGAACAAGACCGAGACGCTCGTCATCGAGGGCGCGCCCGGCCGCCTGACCAAGAAGCAGCTCGAGGAGGCGCGCGCCGCGATGTCGCGGCTCAAGTTCCATCCGCGCGATGCGCTACCGAACGCGACGCTGCTCGCCCGCGCCGATGCGCTGTTCGTCGAGCTGACGGGCAACGATCGCGACGACCTCGGTCACGCACTCGGTCAGTTCCGGCTCGCGCTCGAGAGCCAGGACGACAAGATGATCGGCTCGTATCGCGACCAGCTGACGATGGCCGTCAACCGCCTCCGCCGATAGAGGGGTCAGACATGACGGTAATGACGTTCCACGCCTGACAGTCATACAGTCATGTCTGACTCCCATCAGCTCGATCGTCTGGAGCGGGGCCTTCGCCAGCGCCGCGAGATCGCCGTGGCACATCGGAACGCACGCGCTCCCGGCGCCGAGGGCAAGGGCGTCACGGTCTCCCTGCGCATGCACAAGGCTGACTACGTCGTCTGCGTGGAGTACTACCGGGATGACGGGGGCTACGGCGAGACGCTGTCTCGGAACGACCATCCGTTCCAGAGCCTGGAGGCCGCGCTGGACGAAGTGGCCCGGCATGGATTCACCGCCGAGCAGCTCGAGTTCTAACGTTTTTATCCTTCGATCCACGCGAGCTGCGCGCGCGCCTTCTCGGCGCTGAGCGCGTCGGCCGCGCGCTGGGTCGGCTCGTCGACCCACTTGGGGAACGGCGTCGTGATGTTGCGATGCTCGCCGCTCGGCATGTGCTCCTGCTGGACCGCGGCGAGCTGCTCGGCGGCGATCACGCCGTCGGCACCGAGGCGAACGAGGGCGGGCCACGTCTTGCGATGCGCGAACGTGACCTTGCCGTCGACGAGCTTGAAACAGCGGACGTCACTCGAGTCGTCGATCGCCGACAGTGCGGCGAAGATCGCCTTGCCCTTCGGGTGAGCCCACCAGCTGCCGACGATCGGCTCGCCGGCGACCGCCTCGGCGACGCACGGCACGGGTCCCTTCGCCGACGCGAGCACGATGCCGTGCTTCTCGACGAACTTTACCCATCGGGCGGTGCCGCCGGTCGCGCGCTTGGCCGGCTTGGCCTTCTTCGCCTTCGCCTTTGGCCTCGGCTTTGCCTTCGCGCGTTTCGGTGTCGCGCGCGCCGCACGGTTCGGCGCCTTCGTGCCCTTGCCCCTGCCCTTGCTTGCCGATGTGCGCTTGTTCGTCTTCACCGCGGGATGACGAAGAGGAAATCACGCGGCGGGACAAAACGGTAGCCGTCCTCGGTCACGCGGATGATCTCCGAACCGTCTTCGCCGAGCAGGCGCCGGATGCGCATGATGTTCGTGAACAGCGCCGCGTCGTGGCGGAGCGGGTGGTACTCGACGTTCCACACGGCCTGCACGATCGCTTCCTTCGAGAAGACCTTGCCCGGCGCCGAGGCGAACAGGAACAGCAGGCGCTTGAGCAGGCTGCGGCGGCGGAGGTCGGCGAGCTCCTGGCCGTGACGCCAGATGACCTCGCGGACACCGTCGACGGCGAGCGCGCGCCCCGGCAAGCGGAGGATCTCGGGATTGGCATCGGCGACGTCGCTCGGCACGCCCTCGGCGTCGATGACGCGGAACGGGCGCTGCGCGGTGAGGCCGAGGTCGGTGAGCAGGCGGGCGGCGCCCTCGATCGCCGACGGTGCCATCGTCGCGGCCGACGGTGCGGTCGGATCGGCGACCGCCTCGCTGCCGCTGATCGCGTCGAGCGCGGCATGGGCGACCAGGCGCTCGACCGGGAGACCGGCGGTCAGCGCGAGCTCCGAGGCATCGCGCGCGTAGGCGACTGCGGAGGCCGCGTCGTCGTCGTCGCGAGCGAGTGCGGACAGCGCGAGCAGCGCGTGGATGCGGGCGCGGACGAGGCCGGCGGCGGCCGCCTCGCGGGCGGCGCGCGTTGC
>JABFXX010000481.1 GCA_013368795.1 Kofleriaceae bacterium | reverse complement strand
CGCCGGCACTTGCACCGCCGCCGGCAGTCGCGCTGCCGCGTGTACCTGCGCTCGCTCCACCGCTTGCGCCTGCACTACCGCTCGCTCCACCGCCGGCACTTGCACCGCCGCCGGCAGTCGCGCTACCTCGCGCACCACCGCTTGCGCCTGCACTACCGCTCGCTCCACCACCCGCGCTCGCGCCGCCGCCGGCAGTCGCGCTACCTCGCGCACCTGCGCTCGCTCCACCGCTTGCACCTGCACCAGCGCTCGCGCCACCGCCTGCGCTCGCTCCGCCGCTTGCGCCTGCACTACCGCTCGCACCACCGCCAGCTGCGCCCCTCGACGACGGAGCTGCACTCGACGAAGAGCTGCTCGCACCGCCGCCAGCTCCGCCACCGCTAGCGCCGCCACCGCCACCGCCTGCGCCGCCACCACCTGCGCCACCGCCGCCGCCACCACCTGCGCCGCGGTTCTGCGGAGTGACTTGATCCTTCGCGGTCTCGGTACCCGGCGCACCGAGCTCGCCCGCGCCGGAGCCCGACACGCTCGTCGCCGCCGAGTTCGAGACGTTGATCGTGACGCTACCCGCATCGACGGTCAGCGAGCTCGTCGCCTTGAGGCCGAACGTCTTGGTCGCGTGCGCGAGCACCTGCTGGCCGTTGCCCTTGATCGCCTCGGTCGTGCCGACCTTGAGGGCGTTCGAGTGCATGATGACGTTGGTCTTCGCCGTGACCTCGAGGTCACCGTCGCTCTCGATCTTGAGGAGCTTGTTGACCGCGTCGAGGATGATCTTGTTCTTCTTCGTCTTGTCGACGATCGTGATCTTCTCGGCGCCCTGCTTGTCGTCGAAGATGATGCGATGGCCCGCGCGTGACTTGATCAGCTTCGTGTTGTTCTTGCCGGACGCGTTCGTCTCGACAATCTGCTGCTTCGCGCTCCACAGCGCGCCGATCATGATCGGACGGTTGATATCGCCGTGCTCGAACACGACGAGCACCTGATCGTCAATTTCCGGCAGGACGTAGGTGCCGCGCTCGGCGCCGGCCATCGGAATGGCGATGCGCGCCCAGAACGTCATCTCCTGCTCGTTCATCCAGGGGAACTTCACCCTGATGCGATAGCCGGGGTTGCCCTCGCCGTCCTTGTTATCGACGACGATCGCGAGGTGCACGCCGCGCACCTTCGAAGCGCGGCCCGCCTCGGACATCACGCGATCGATGGAGAAGATGCTCATGCGATGTCGGCTTTGGGAGCGTCGTAGTTGCTGTCGTTGCCGGAGGTCACCTTCGCGCTCGAGCTCGCCTCGACCGTGAAATCGCTGCCGGCCTTGATGTCGATGGTGGTCTTCGCGTTGATCTTGATGTTCTCGCCTTTGACCTTGAGCGCGCCCTTGGCGGTCATCTCCATCTTGCCTTCCATCGTGGAGATCGAGACGCCGGCCTCGCCGCTCATCGGCGGCTTCCACACCGCGCAGATGTTCGGTCCGGCGCCGTCCTTGGCGAGCTTGCCCATACCGATCATCTGCTTCGTCGTCTTGTCGGCGAGCCAGACCTTGGTGCCGCCCTTCGAATCGTCGAAGACCATGCGATGGCCGGAGCGGCTGCGATAGCCGCGGAAGTTGTTCGCGCCGTCCTCGTTCGGCTCGGGCGAGTTGTCGGGCGTGCTCCACACACCGCCGAGGATGACCGGCTGATTGAAGTCGCCGGCGATGAACATCACGACGACGACATCGTCGATGTCCGGCAGCGTGTACCAGCCGAACTTGTTGCCCTCCATCGGCGTGACGAGCTGCGCCCAGGCCGTCTGCTCGGTGTCGCCGCCGTCGAGCCACGGCAGCCGAACCTTGATGCGGTTCTTGTTGTCGGGGTCGTTGTTCTGGCAAACGATGCCGTAGTGCAGTCCGTACTGCACGTTGTCGAGCGAATCGATGCGAGGGCCGCCGGCGCGCATGGTGACTACTGCTTCTGCGCATCCCGCGCGAAGCGAATGACGGTGAAGTAGCCGCCATCCTTCTTCTGCGTCGTGTAGCGGTGGGTCACGCCCATCACGTAGTAGTTGCCATTGAACGGATCGGAGCTGGCGTTGCTCTCTTTCTCGTTCGCCGTCACCTTGATGAGCTTACCGAGGTCTACCTTCGGGTCCCCGTACACCTCGCACTCGCCGGTCATGTACGAGAGCGAGAGGTCGGTCAGCCTCGCCTTTGCGAGCGCAACCGCCTCCTCCTTGCTCCAGATCGGGTGATCGACGGTGAACGTCTCCGCGTTGCCAAGATCGCCCGATCCCGCGACCGAGGTCTGGCTGCCGAGCCGCGAGCCCGACACGGTCGCTTCGCCGGTGATCAGCTCCTTCGTCTCCGGGTTCCAGCCCTTCACCGTCACCTTGTTGACGACCGAGGTCGACGAGATGCGCGGATGGAACACGCGCACGGCCGTGTCTTTCCCGGTGTCGTTGCAGTGGTACTCCGCGACCGGCGAGCCCTGAAGCTCGGGCTGCTTGACGTACACCTTCGTGTCGACGCACCACACGTGACAGCCCATGCGCGCCGCGCGCATCCGGAGGAACTCGAGCCCCGAGAGGTTGTGCTGGTAGACGTGCTTGTACGTGATCGACTTCTCGTGCTTCCAGTCGAGCGTCAGGCCGCCGTCGCTGACGACTTGCGAGAGGATCTGCTGGTCGGTCTTGTCGGTGAACGTCAGCGACTTCCGCTTTCGCAGCAGTCGATGCAGCTTGTTCATCGCACGAAGGACGATCCTCGGCTTCTCCATGCCCTTGTAGATCGCCTCGACACCGACGACCTCGCCCTTGTAGACCGACACCTTGTCGTCGCCCACCTTGATTTCGATGGGCGTCGCGATCGCCGTCGTCGAGTACGTAGCGCTCGGGTTCGACAGGACGATCGTCGCCATGTCCGGCGAGCCCATATCGCGATCGACCGTCATGCCCATCAGGTCCTCGGTCTTGACGAGCTGACCGTTGATCGTGACGTCGATCGGAGTCGAAGTCCCCACGGATTACTGCCCTTCCTTCTTTCCGATGTAGTCGGCTTCCATGAGCTTCACGGTGCACGTGGCGCGCAGCGGAGACCCCTTGTCGTCGAACATCGTGTACTTGGTCGACAGCGACTCGATCACGCAGCGAAACCCGCTCAGGGTCTTGCCCCAGGTGGCGACGCACCAGTGAGGGCGCTTGTCGTCCTCTTTCTGGATGCCGGGGTTGCGGACCGACGCGAGGTGCTCGAGCTTGCCGATCTCCGCCGAGACGTCGACCGAGTACGCGTCCTTGCCCTGCTCGTAGCCGTCAAACAGGAGCTCGACGGTGAGCGAGCGGCCCTTGGCCCCGGTGAACTGGACACCGACGCCCTGGTTCTTCTTGCCCTTGTCTTCGGGCTTGTTCGACTTTCCCGTGTCGGGCTTTGGCTCCCAGCCAACGGGCTTGTCGATCTGGAGCTCCTTCGGATTGAACTGAGCCGTTACGGTCGTCCCATCATCGAGGCTCTTGATGAAGATCTTTCCTTCATTGCTTACCGGACTGAAACTCATAGGTAGGGCTCCCCGTTACGCGAACGCGCGATGTCCATCATCAAGAGGACCTCGCGATAAACATCGTTCGCGACCTTCTCGATGTCGACCTGTTCCTTCGCATCGCTCGCGGTCGCGCTCGGCGCGGAGTTGGTGACAACGTTGCCACCGGCGCCGCGGGTCGACGCGGCGATCTGCGCCGGCGGAGCCGCAGCGACGAGCGTCAGCTCGGCAAGCGAGATGTCGCCCGCGACGGACGACTGCTCCGACAGCATCTTGCGCGCGGCCTGCTCGAACCACGACGGAATCTCGACCTCGCCGCCGCCGTAGCGGCCCGCGGGGCGTCCCGTCTGGACGAGCTCCTGCGCGGCGGTCGGCGCGCGCATGACGGCGCCAACTTCGCGCGTGATCGTCGAGCCGGGGCTCGCCGATGCGGTCGGCGACGCGATGCTCGGCGCGACGTACGAGCCGAGCGCCTCGCCGGCGCGAGCCGACAGCGCGCCGAGGCCCGGACGGCCCTCGATGTACATCGGATCGAGCGTGCGCATCTCTTCGCGACGTCGTGCGATCCGCGCAGCCGCATCGCCGGTCGACAGCACGGCCTCGCCGTCCTGCTCGACGGCACCGGGCTGGCCGTAGACCATCGGCAGCACGTCCCACGCGACCGACGCGCGCTCGCGTGCGGTGATCGTCTCGTCGCCGCGGCCCGCGAGCGCGACGGCACGCGCCGCACGAGCGGCGGGCGACGCCGAGCGGCCCATCGGCGACTGGCTGAGCGCGAGGTAGAGCGCCTGGAACTTCTCGCGGCGCGCGGTCGGCACGAACGAGGCGGCGGTCGCGAGGACGTCCTCGTCGCGCAGCTCGGAGGCAGTCGCCGGAGACGTAGGCGCCGACGACGCAGGCGCCGACGCCCCCTCGCCCGCACGAGCAGCGACGCTCTCGAGCGCGCTGCGATCGCCCATGTCGATCGACCCGAGCGCGGCGAACGTGCCGAGCTCGGCGACGGCCTGCGCGGCGAGCAGCTCGAGCGCCGCGACCGACATCGACTGCTCGCCATCGGGCGCCGCGGCGTTCATGCCGAGCGCGGCGGTCGTCGCCTGCGGCCAGAGGAATGCACCGCGAGGTGCGCGACGCTCGACGCCGAACGTCGACGGCGCCGCGGTCGGCGCGAATGCAGCCGGCGCGACCGTCGGAGCGGCGCCCGGTACAGTGGTCGCGACATCGTCCTCGACGCCGGCGACCGCGCGACGCTCGCCGGTCATCGGATACGCGGTCGCGACGCGACCACCCGTACGGCGCTCCGACTCGATCGCCATCGCCTGCACGAACGTGCGGTCGACGGCGCCGGCCATCGCGGTCAGCTGACCGGGGCCTGCGATCGCGAGGCGCGCGGCCTGCGCGGCTTCCGCCGGGCCGAGACCATAGACGCGCGCGGCGAGCACGAGCTCGGGCGTGACGAAGTCGAACGACAGATCCGCGATCGAGCGCTCCTGCGCGACCGACCACGCATGCGCGCGATCGGCGAGCATGCCGGGGCTCGCGTACGACGCGCCGTGAACGGTTCCACCGGCGACATCGACGGCGCCGGGCTCGCGCATCGACGCGGTCTCGGCGAGCATCGGCATCGCCAGCGACTCGACGATCGAGCGCGCGAGCGAGACCTCGGTACGAACGGGAGACGCGGCGCGCGTGTCGACCTGCGCGGTCGAGGCGACGCTCGGGGCGGCGGCGATCGACTCGACGTCGAACGCGAGGAGCGCGCTACGGAGCGTGGTGAGCGGAGCGGCCTGCGCGGCGAGCGACGCCGACTGATCGGCGAACGACGCAGCCTCGGCTTCCGACGTCATCTCGACGCGCTGGGCTTCGGGCGCGACGTACGTCGGCTCGAACGCGGCGATGTCGCGGCTCGCGGTCTCGGGGATCGCAGACGTCATCGGCCACGTCGCCCACGTCGGCATCGCCGGCGCGGCCGTCGCGATCTCGCTCGTCGGCGACGCGATGAGGCCCGCGAGGAACGTGGCGCCAAGGCCGGAGCCGAACAGCGCGCGCACGTCGAACGTCGGCGCGACGCCGAGCGGCAGCACGTGACGAAGCGCGGGCGCGAACGGAGACGACGCGAGCTGCGCCGAAAGACCAGCACCAGGCGCAGCCGGCACCGAGTGCGCCACCATGTCGGCGAACGTCTCGCGGCCGGCGGCGATCGCCGGATCGTACGTCGGCGCGGCAGGCGCCTGCGGCTGCTGCGAAGCGACCGCGGCGGCCTTGCGCGTCCGCGCCGCACCGGCGGCGATCGCGAACAGTACGTCGTCGGGCGTCTCGGCGGAATCGTCGAAGCGCACCACTTCTTCCGAGCGCGGCGCCGGGATGCGCTCGGCCGGGCTCTCGGCAACGGGCGCGACGAACACCGACGGCGCAGACGCGGCGAGCATCTGCATGCGCGTCTCGGGCGCGCCGGCACCGGCGCTGAGCACGTCGAGCGACTGCGGACGCGCGCCGGCAAAGCGCGCGAGCCAACGATCGCTCCACGCGACGTGACCGAGCGAGGCGGGGGCGGCCTCGATGGCGGCTCCGAGCGCCGTCGTCGGCGCGGGCATCGACGCGACCGGCGCGCGGCCGGGCTGCGCGAGCCACGTCATCGCCGGCATGCGCGCTTCGCGAACAGCCTGCGACGCGACGAACGGCGTGGCCTGCGGCGCGAATGCGGCCTGGGGCGCAGCTTGCGGCGCGACCGGCGCGAACGCGGCCGGCATGCGCATCGCGGCGCGCTCACCGACGACGGGCGACGTCGTCTGCGAGACCGTCGACACGAGCCCGCCGAGGCCGGTCGGCATGACGAGGCGCGGGCCACGGGTTGGCTCGATCGAGCCGCCGGCGGCGGTGTTGCGCGCGAGGAGCTCGATCGCACGCAGCGCCTCGCCGAGCTCGGCGATCGCCTGCGACGCGCGCTCGGGGCGCTGGCTGATGCTCGAGGCGACCATCGTCGCGAGCTCGGGCGGAAGCGCCGCGACCGCGGCGGCGATCTCGGCACCGATACGGCGCTCGGGCTGCGCGGCGGGAGCCTCGGCGGGAACCGGCGTCGCGACGGGCGCGGGCACCGGCGAGACGCGGGCGTCACGCGCCGCGGCCTCGCGAGCGGTCTCGTGCAGGCGCTGGATCTCCTGCTGCTGGCGCGTGCGCTCGGCGATCCGCTGGGCGATGCGCGCATCGATGCGAGCCTTCTCCGCCTCGGCGGTCGTCTGCTCGGCGCGGGTGCGAACATCGGCCTCGCGGCGCGCGGCGATCTCGGCGGCACGTTGCTGGATCTCGGCCTGGCGCTCGGCGCGAACCTCGGGGGCACGCTGCGCTGCGCGCGCTGCTTCCTCGCGAACCGCGGCGGCACGCGCGACGCGCTGGAGCTCGGCGAGCTGAGCGCGCTGCTCGGCGTAGCGCTCGGCGACAAACGTAGACGGATCACTCTCGATCGCCTCGCTCGCGACCGGGCGCTCCGGGCGCGGCGCGGGCGGCGTGACGAGCTCGGGCGCGAGGCTCGCGCTGCGCGTCGGCAGCTCGCTCGACGAGACCTTCGTCGTGCGCTCGAGCATCGTCGACAGCACGGCGCGCAGGCCCGGGCTCATGCGGGTCGCCTGCGGACCGACGAGCGGCGCGACTGCACTCGACATCACGTGCGCGGCGTGCGTCGCGGCGAGCGGAACGAGCGGCGAGTATGCGTCGACGGCGGCGACTTCAGGGCGCGCGATCGACAGCGACGGCGCGACGTACTCGTGCAGCTGCGACGGGAGCGCGAGCGTCGTGCGCGTCGTCTGCGGCGCGACGTACGTGCCGCGCGTCGTGAGGAGGTTCGGCGCCGACACGGGCTCGACGGCCGCCTGCGTGCCGACGTGGCGCGCGGCAGCCATCCAGTCGAGCTCGTCCTGGTACCAGGGGCGCGGGAACAGCCACGACACCTGGCTCGACGGGCGCTCGGCGACGCCGGTCGAGATGTACTGGCTGAACATGCGCAGCGACGCGGAGCGCTGCGCGGACTCGATCCACGGCGAGACCAGACGATCGACGAACCCGAGGTTGCGGAGCGGACGGCTCTTCGCCGCATCGGCCTCCGGCGCGTAGCGCTCGACATGACGGTTGGCGAGATGCATCGCGCGCCCGCCACCCTGGGTGACGAACGCCGGCGACTGCAGTGCCGCGGTCAGTGCTCGTGGTTCGTTAGAGATCGTCATGATCGCTGATCACTTCGTGGCGTCGGCCAGGCCAGTGAACGTGATGCCCTCGTGTGCGATCTCGAGCGTCTCGATCGCGAGCTCGCTCTTGGACGCGTCGAACTCGCTGATCTCCCACTTCACGGGCCAGCCTCGAACGAACGACCACTCGGCCGCGCCCTCGAGTGCGGTGTTGAGGAGCGTGATCGTGCCGCCGACGCGCTTACCACCGCGCGGCCCGAGCCACTCGTTGCGCCAGGCGAGCAGACCGGAGTCCTTCGTGAAGCCTTGCTTCAGCACGATGTTGGACCACTTGGTCGCGCCGACGAGCTGAAACGTCGTCGCGTTCTGGCCGCCTTCGCGTACGGGCACGACCTCGGTCTCGGAGCGGAGACCACTGACGCTCTTGAAGAAGGCATCGCCGGCAACACCAGGGAGCGAGACTTTGAAGCAGAAGACAGGAAGGGGATCTTTGCGTGCCATCGTCGTTCTCCTAGGTCGCCGTTGCCGATCCGCCCATCGTCTGGACGAGAGAGATCATGATGTACTCGGCCGGCGACACGGGCGCGACCCCGATGTCACAGACCAAGAGACCGTTATCTACTTGCTCGGGCGGGTTCGTCTCGGCATCGCATTTTACGAAGAATGCCTCGGCCGAATTCCCTCCGGCCAGCATCCCCAGGGTGTAGAGATTCTCCAGAAATGCGGTGGCTCGCGCCTGGAGGACCTTCCAGGTCGCCGGCGTGTTCGGCTCGAACGCCATCCAGGCGAATCCGGACTCCAGAGACCGGCGTAACATGATGAAAAGACGGCGAACCGAGATGTAGCGCCACTGGGGATCGGATGACGCGGTGCGCGCCCCCCAGGGCCGGACGCCGCGCTGCAGGCGGAAGGTGTTCACCGCGTCCGAGTTCAAAAGGCCGAGGTGATCTTCCGTGACCCGGAGCGAGACGTCCTGGGCCGAGACGATCTCCAGGTTGGCCGGCGCGTGATGGACGCCCTCCAAATCCCGTCGCGCGTAGCAGCCGGCCAGAAAGCCGGACGGCGGCACGACGTGGACCGAATCGTCCGGCGCTGTCGCCCGGAGCCACGGCCAGTAGTAGGCGCAGTAGGACGAGTCGGTGCGGCGGCGCCACCGGCGAACCCACTCGATGTCCTTGCTCTGCGGGATGTCGAGGATCGCGAAGCGGTCCTTCTGGTTCTCGCAGATCTGGATCAGCGTGTCCTGGAGGCGCTGGGCCTTCAGCTCGCCCGCCGGGCCCGGCTCGCGCTCGTACAGCTTCATCGCGTCGGGCGCGACGAGGATTCCGACCTCTTCGTTGGCGGCGAGCGCCATGAGACCGATGCGCTCGCCCGGTCCGAGGTCGTGACCGATGATGTCTTCGGGCGTGATCTTCTCGATGCCGTCGCGACCGCCGGCGAGCCGCGTCATCATCATCGGCTCGGGCAGGTTGTGCGGAACCGGCGACTTCGTGCCGAGGTCCTCGACGCGCACGAGACGGCTGCGCTGCTGGACGACGCGCGGCGCGTAGTTGCGCGACGACGGATGCATCTGCAGGCCCTTGAAGACCTCGCGGCGATCCTTGAGCGCGACGTGGATCTCGAACGTCATCACCTCGAGATACGTCGGCGCGGCAGCGCGGTGACGGCGGTTGACCGGCGTCTCGGTCGCCCACTTGATGATCTTGTCTCCGACCTCGGTGATCACGACGTAGTCGGAGTTCTCGCGATCGTAGATGCGAACAAGCGCGCCGACCTCGAAGCCGCGCGTCACGTTGACGTGCGCTTCGCCGTGGCCGATGTCGAGATCGCGCGTGAGTAGCGCCTGCGCGCCCGGAGCGTGCACGCACTTGAACCAGATGTCGTTGCCCCACGTGCCTTCGTTCAGCGCGCGGATCTTCAGCGACGGCTTGTTCCAGTCGTCGATCTGCACGTGCTCGGCGCACGCCGCGTGATCGAGCCCGGGCAGCTCGCCCTTCGGCGCGCAGTGCGCGACGCGGACGACCCAGCAGTCGGTGCCGCCGTTCTTGAAGAACCCGTACACCGAGTCGGACGTGTACGAGTCCGTCGACGTGCCGAACGTCTCGAGGAACTCGTCCCAGTTCGCGAGCCGCGTCGCCTCGTTCATCGGTCCCTTCTGGGTGATGCCGACGAAGCCGGTGATGCGCGTGTTCGCGATCGTGAGCGGCGGAGGAACGGGAGAATCGAAGCTCTGGTAGATGCCAGGAGCGCGAGGATCTGCGGACGGTCGCATGCGCATTGCCATCGAAAACCTCTAGGTC
>JABFXX010000410.1 GCA_013368795.1 Kofleriaceae bacterium | reverse complement strand
CCGAAGGTCGTGCAGCGCATCGCCGCCGACCACGATCTGCTCGCCGCGCTGGCCGGTCGGCTGCGTTAGAGGTCGGTCGTCTTGCAGCGCAGCTTCGCGGCGACCTTCGGCGCGAGCACCGAGCGGTGGCACTCGTGGGCGTCCGCCTCGTAGCACAACAGGACCGCGCGATGGCCGCGCGCCTCGTCGGCGACGCGCTCGACGATCCCATCGGTCTTCGCGAGGTGCGCGCGGTACTTCACGAGCAGCTGCGCCTTCGACAGCTCGTGCTTCCGCTTGTGATGAGGGTTGCCGGCCTCGCGCAGCCCGACGTAGTCGATGCCGTGTTCTGCGAGCGCCTTCGCGAGCGGCGTCTTCGAGAACCCTCGCCGGCGAGACAGCGGCAGCTCGCGCACGTCGATCAGGCGATCGATCTTGTTCGACCCGAGGATCGCGAGGAATTCGTCGAGCTGGCGGCCCTCGTAGCCGATCGTGAACAGCGCGGTCTTCGCCATCGCGTTCGATGCGTACCGCGGAAATGTCCTCAGGGCTTCTTGAACCGCGCGCGATCGAGCCCGTGGCGGACGGCGAGCGCCCACAGGTTCTTCCGATCCATGCCGGCGGCGCGCGCCGCCTGCGCGAGGTTGCCGCGGTGCGCGCGAAGTAGCTCGGTCAGGTAGCCGCGCTCGAACGCATCGATCGTCTCCTGCTTGAGCTCGCGGAACGGCCGAGTCACGTCGACGCGCAGCGTCGCCACCTGCGACGCCTGCGGCAGCGCGAGGTCGTCCTCGTCGATCGCGGGACCGGCGGCGATGACCATCGCCTGATGGATCTTGTTCTCGAGCTCGCGGATGTTGCCGGGGAACTCGTACGCGGCGAGCCGCGCGAGCGCCGCCGGCGTGACGCCGTCGACGTGCTTGCCGAGCCGCGCGCGATACTTCTGGACGAAGTGATGGACGAGCAGCGCGATGTCGTCGGGCCGCTCGCGCAGCGGCGGCAGGTGCATCGGGAACACGTTGATGCGGTAGAACAGGTCCTGGCGGAAGCTGCCGCGCGCGACGAGCTGATCGAGATCGCGGTTCGTCGCGGTGATGATCCGGACGTCGACGCGCCGATCGACGTCGTCGCCGATCCTGCGGAACTCCTGTGACTGGAGTACGCGCAGGAGCTTGGCCTGCAGCGGCAGCGGCAGCTCACCGATCTCGTCGAGGAACAGCGTGCCGCTGTGCGCGGCGGCGAGCAGGCCCTCGCGATCGCGCGTCGCATCCGTGAACGCACCGCGCACGTGGCCGAACAGCTCGTCCTCGAGCAGCGTCTCGGGAATCGCAGCGCAGTTGACGACGACGAACGGCGCGTCGTGGCGCGGCGACGAGTTGTGGATCGTGCGCGCGACGAGCTCCTTGCCGGTGCCGCTCTCGCCGAAGATCGCGACCGTCGCATCGGTCGCCGCGACCATCGCGATCCGATCGTAGAGCTCCTTGATCCAGGAACCGGAGCCGATGATGACGTCGCTCTTGCGCGGGCGGTGCCGCTTGCCGTCGCGATCGCCGCGCGCGCTGTCGTCCGCGCCGCGCCCGATGCGAAACGCGAGCTCCGCGGCGGAGAACGGCCGCGCGACGACATCCGCCGCGCCTACCTTCGCGGCGAGCGCGATGCCCTCGACGCCCGACGCGACCAGCACGATCCGCGCGCCGCCCGACGCCGCCGACAGCTCGCGCACGAGCGCGGGCGTCGGCTGCGGCTCGCCGTCGAGGACGATCACGTCGAATGCCTGGCCCGCCGAGATCGCGCTGCGCAGCGCGAGCGACGCGCCGTCGCGGGTCGCCCACACGACGTCGCGCGCGGCCTCACCGAGGAGCTCGGCGATCACGTCGCGGGTCGACTGCGTCCGGTCGACGACGAGTACCCGCGGCGCCATGCGCCCAGCATACCGCTCCCGTCGCGGTCAGGATCGATCTGCCCGCGGCGGGCTTACCAGTCCTTCTCGGGATCCTTGGCGCGGCCGCTCGCGCGACGACGCGCGCCGTCGCGCTGGAGGTGGCGCGAGAAATCTTCGAGATCGTCGAGCTTGCCGTCGGTCGGCGTGCGCGGGCCCTGTGGATGCTGCGAGCGATCGCGGCGGCGCTGGCCTTGCTGCTGATTCTGCTGATTCTGCTGGTTTCCGCCCTGTTGCTGATCCTGCTGGTCATTGCTGCCGCTGCCCTGACCTTGCTGGTTCTGCTGGTTCGAGCCCTGCCCCTGTCCCTGCTGATTCTGCCCTTGCTGGCCCTGCTGCCCTTGCTGGCCCTGCTGACCTTGCTGGCCCTGCTGACCTTGCTGGCCTTGTTGCTGATTCTGATCCTGCCCCTGCCCCTGCCCTTGCCCCTGCCCGTTCTGCTGCTGGCCCTGCCCCTGACCTTGTCCCTGTCCTTGCCCCTGCTGCTGCTGTTGTTGCTGCTGCTTATGCCGGCGCTTCATCGCCAGCTCGAGGTTCAGCCGCGCGTCCTCGAAGTTGGGCTGGTCGCGCAGCGCCTGCTTGTACGACTCGATCGAGTCCTCGAGCTTGTCGAGATCGAGCTGCGCGTTGCCGCGGTTGTAGTTCGCCTGCGCGCGGATCTTCGGATCGTGCGACTTCGCCGCCGTCTTGAGATCGTCGAGCCCTTGCTCGGTCAGCGCCTTCGCCTGCGCCGCGTCCTTCGTCTGCTTCGCCTTCTCGAGCCTCGCGGTCCCGCGGTCGTATGCGAGGCCCTCCGGATCGACGCCGCCGTCGCGCGCCGCGTTGTCGTAATGCTTCAGCGCCTCGTCGTAGTTGCCCTCGGCGAGCGCCTTGTTGCCGGACTCGACCTCGGGGTTCGGCGAGCGAAACGGCTCCCAGCCCGCGAGCGCGAGCAGCAGCACCGCCGACAGCGCACCGCGCGCCGAGAGCGAGGTAGAGCGCATGGGAGGAGCATGACACGGCGGGCGCATCAGTGCTCCTCCGGATAGCGCCTGCGGCGACGCGTCGAGATGGCGGCCTCGATCACGAGGAGCATGAACCCCGCGAACAGGAACGGCTCGAAGATGTCCTTCATCTCGTCGACCTGGCGCGTCGCGAGGCCGCGGTTGACCGCGCGCAGTGCCTCGACGATCGGCATCGGATCGACCTCGCCGGTCTCCGAGGCGACGAAGTAGCGGTTCGCATCGCCCGCCGCCTCGGCGAGCGTCCGCATCCCTGCGTCATCGCGCTTGGAGATCACGGTCTGACCGTCGGGCGTGCGCTTTGCCTGTGCCGTCGGCTTGCCGTCGAAATCGATGTCGTAGACGACGCCGCCGGCGGTCGTGCCGACGCCGACGACGAACACCGCGATCCCGAGCTCGCGCGCGGTCGCGACCTCGCGCAGCGCCTCGGCGTCGGACTCGCCGCCGTCGGTGAAGATCACCATCGCTTTGCCGCGCTCGACCTTCTGCTCGACGATGTCCTCGTCCTTCTTGTCCTTGTCGTCGAGCGACTCGCCCGGCAGCGGATCGCCGCCGTGGCCGCGGCGGCCGATGCGCGCGCAGCCGAGGTCGTCGTAGAGATCGGGGCGCAACAGGCACCGCGACACGCGGAACACCTCGGTCAGGTTCGAGCCCGGCGGCAGGTCCGCCGGACCGAGGTCGTAGAGGAAGCGGACCGCGACGTCGTGGTCCTCGGTCACCGGGAAGTGCGACGCCGCGCCGGCGAACACGACCGGGCCGATGCGATCACCGGGCAGCTCGTCGATCAGCGCCGCCGCGAGCTCGCGCGCGCGGCCGAGCCTCGACGGCGCGACCTTCTTCTCCTGCATCAGCAGCGTCTGGCCGACGTCGCTGACGAGCATCGACTTCGACACGTCGACGGCGACGACGAGATCGAGCCCGTGCAGCTCGACATTGCGCTTGCCCGCGATCTGCGGCCGCGCCGCGGCGACGAGCACGAGGCCGACGCCGAGCGAGACGAGCACGAGCTTCACCACGCGGCGTCGCGGCGACTGCGACGCCATGACCTTGGTCAGCACCGGCAGCTCGCCGAGCCGCGTCGCGAGCCGGCGGCGTTGCACGCGGTCGTAGAGGAACAGCAGCAGGAACACGACCGGCGCGGCCGCCGCGACCCACAGGATCTCCTCGTACGCGAACCTCACGGCAGCCTCCGCAGGCGCGTGTGCGACAGCAGCAGCTCGACGGACACGAGCAGCGCCGCGATCACGGCGAACGGCACGAACAGCTGCTTGTCGGGCACGCGCTCGATGATCGTCCGCTTCGTCGTATCGAGCTGATTGCGCACCGTCTGGAAGCCGCGATCGAACGACGCGTAGTCGCTCGCGCGGAAGAATTCACCGCCGGTCTGCGTCGCGATGTTGCGCAACGTCGCCGGGTTCACCGACATGCCGCCGAACATGTCGCTCTCCTCGCGACCGACGAGCAGCGTGTAGACCTTGATCTTCTGGGTCTGCGCCGCGCGCGCCGCCTCGTCGGGATCGAATCTGGTCACCCAGTTCGAGTCGCCGTCGGAGAGCAGGATCACGACCTTGCTCTTCGCATCGCTGCGCCGCAGCTGCGCGACCGCGAGCGCGAGGCCGTCACCGATCGCGGTGCCGAGCTCCGGGACGTCGCCGATGACGAGGTCCTGGACGATCTTCTCGAGCATCTTGCTGTCGTGCGTGAGCGGGCACTGCAGCATCGCCTGCTGGCCGAAGATCACGAGGCCGATGCGGTCGTTCTTGTTCCGCCGCAGAAACCGCCGGATCACCCGCTGCGCCGCATCCATGCGGTCGCGCGGCATGTCGGTCTCCTCCATCGACTTCGACATGTCCATCACGATCACGATGTCGATCGAGTCGATCGTCCGGCTCGTCTTGCGATACGTCTCCGGCCGGCCGAGACCGATCGCGAGCGCGACGAGCGCGAGCACGCGCAGCCCCGTCGGCAGCGCCGACACGTACGACGCGAACCCGCGCGTGCCGACGAACTTCGTCTGCGAGAACCCGAACGACGCCGTCCGCCGGCGATGCAGATGAAAGCCGATGATCGCGACGAGCCCCGCGCCGAACACGAGGAAGATCGCGCGCGGCGACTTCCACACGACGTTCTGAGCGTCGGCCATCGCCGGCGTCTCGCTGTGCGGATGGACCGCGAGCCGCGCCACGCGCCGCAGCTCGTGCAGCATCCGCGAGACCGGCACGTCGAACACGGCCGAGCAGACCGCGAGCAACACGAGGCCGAGGCCGATCGTGATCGCCCACGGCAACGCCGCGCGAAGCGCGCTCTCGGCGGTGAGCTTGGTCCGCGGCGCGGCGTCTTCGGGCTCGTGCCGCTCGGCATCCACGTCGCGCTCGTCGCGATGGCGATACCAGCGCAGGCCGCCGACGATCGCCATCACGACGCCGGCGAGGATGAGCACACCGGTCGTGCCTCGCTCCCACCGCGCCTCGGTCGTGCGCGCGCGGCTGACGAACACCTGCATCGACAGCGAGGCAGCGCCGGCGATCACGATACCCACCGTCGCGAGGAGCTGGCCCTTCTTCACGCCGCGTCCTCCGCATTGGCGTGGACGCTCGTGCCGGAGCCCTGCGTTCGCGTCGTCGAGATCACGAGGTTTCGCGCGCCCTCGAGCACGGCATGCGCGTCCTCTGCGGTCGCGCGCAGGCCGCCGTACTTGACGATGTCGCAGCGCTCGAGCCACGTCTCGACGAGCTTCTGCTCGTCGGCGGGCGCGACCTTCGCGAGCGAGCGCATCAGCTCGAACGTCGTGAGATCGAGCGTCGCGACGCGATACCGCGCACCGAGGTACTCGCGGATCACGTCGACCATCGACGCGTAACCGGCCTTGCGATCGTCGTCGCGGTCGAGGACGCCCGAGCGATCGATCTCGAGCAGCCTCGCGAGCGCGCGCTCGCTCGTCATGTCGATACGTCGCGTCGCCGTCCCGACTGGCACGAGCGTCCCGATCAGCGTGCGGACGCGGCCACGACGGCGCCGGCGGATGTAGAAGAACGCGAGCGTCCCGACGATCACGCCGGCGACGCCACCCGCAACCCACGCCCAGAACCAGTCGCGGCTCATCAGTGCGACCGGCGCGGCGTGACCGCGCATGAGCTTCGGATCGTCGACGAGGTCGCCGAGCACGCCGTTGACGATCAGCGGCACTTCGTTGGTCGCGACCTGGCCCGCCTTGCCCTGCGACGTGAACGTGACCGCGAGCGGCGGCACGCGCAATTCACCGAGCTCCCACGCGTAGACCTCGAGCTGCCACTCGCGGACGTGCCTGCCGTCCGGCAGCGTCCTCGTCTCGGAGACCTTGCGCTTGACCTCGAACGCACCGCCGAGCTCGATCGGCTCGCGCAGGTTGACCTGGACATCGCCGCTGTACGTCGCCGTCACGAACAGCGTGAACTTCTCGCCGAGTCGCAGCACCGGCGGGCTCGCCGCAGCGCTGACCTCCGGGACCTGCACGTCGGGCGGAATGATGATCGTGATCTTCTTCGGCGCCGCAGAACCGGAACCGACGCCCGCCGAGCCTTGCGCGCCTGCGGCCGGGCCTGCGGAACCAGCACCGCCGATCGAGCCCGAGCCGGGATCCGCTGTATTCGAGCCGGCGCGCGGCGTGAGCAACAGATCCGAACCACTTCCCAGCCCGACGGACTCATCCGCATCCGAGCCGCCGGACGCTCCCTGTGCCCACGCCGTCGCGGCCGCAACCGCACAGACGAAGATCGCGACCGCGAGGCGCTTCATCCGTGCGCCATCCTCTTCGCGCGCGCCCGGAAGAACGCGACGAGCGCGTCGACGTACGGCTCGTTCGTCGCGACCGTCACGACGTCGACGTTGATCCGGCGCAGCGCCGCGTCGCGGATCTCCGCTGCCCGCTTCGCGCGCTTCGCGAACTCCGCCCGCGCGCGCGAGCTCGTGTCGACCTCGACAACCTCGCCGGTCTCGAGATCCTCGAGCACGAGCAGGCCGACCGCCGGCAGCGCCTGCTCGAGCGGATCGCCGACGACGACCGGCACCAGCTCGTGGCGCTGCGCCGCGATCCGCATCGCGCGCTCCCAGCCGTCGGAGAGAAAGTCGCTGACGAAGAACACGACCGAGCGCCGGCGCGCGACCTTGCCGAGGAAGTCGAGCCCCGCCGCGAGGTCGGTCTTCCGCGACGTCGGCTCGAACGCGAGGATCTCGCCGATCACGCGCAGCACGTGACGTCGGCCCTTCTTCGGCGGGACGTAGCGCTCGACCTTGTCGGTGACGATCATCATGCCGACGCGGTCGTTGTTCTTGATCGCCGAGAACGCGACGACCGCCGCCAGCTCGGCGGCGAGCTCGCGCTTCGTCGTGCCGCGCGAGCCGAAGTGGCCCGACGCGCTCGCATCGATGATGAGGTTGACCGTGCGATCGCGCTCCTCGATGAACTGCTTGACGTGCGGCGCGTTCATGCGCGCCGTGATGTTCCAGTCGATCGTGCGGACGTCGTCGCCCGCGTAGTACGGGCGGACGTCGGAGAACACGAGGCCGCGGCCCTTGAACACGGAGTGGTACTGGCCGGCGATCTGTTGCTCGACGAGCCGGCGCGAGGCGATCTCGATCTTCTTCGCCTTCTTGAACAGCTCTGAGGTCGAGATCGTCATGCGGCGTCAGGGCACCGGGAGGTACTCGAAGACACGGCGGACCACGTCCTCGGAGCTGACCTCCTCGGCCTCGGCCTCGTAGGTCACGACGACGCGGTGGCGCATGACGTCGAGCGCGATCGCCTTGATGTCGTCGGGCGTGACGTATGCGCGGTGGCGGATGAACGCGTGGGCGCGTGCGGCAGATGCGAGGCACAGCGTCGCGCGCGGCGACGCACCGTACTCGATCAGCGGCGCGAGCTCGGGCAGGCCGTAGTTGCGCGGCTTCCGCGTCGCCTGCACGATATGGACGATGTAGTCGCGGACGCGGTCGTCGATGTAGACCGAGCCGACGACGCGGCGCGCGGCGCGCACCTGATCGATCGTCGCGACCTCGCGCGGCTGCGGCGGCTCGAGCGTGCTCATGCGGTCGAGCATGCCGCGCTCGTCGGACGCCGTCGGATAGCTCACGCGGACGAGCAGCATGAACCGATCGAGCTGGGCCTCGGGGAGCGGGAACGTGCCCTCCTGCTCGATCGGATTCTGCGTCGCGAGCACGAGGAACGGCTCGGGCAACGGATGCGTCGTGTCGCCGATCGTGACCTGGCGCTCCTGCATCGCCTCGAGCAGCGCCGACTGGACCTTCGCGGGCGCGCGGTTCACCTCGTCGGCGAGGACGAGGTTCGCGAACAAGGGGCCACGCTTCTGCGTGAACTGCCCCGTGTGCATGTTGTAGATGATGGTGCCGGTGATGTCGGCGGGCAGGAGATCGGGCGTGAACTGGATGCGCGAGAACGTCGCATTGAGCGTCTGCGCGAGCGTCTTGACGGTCAGCGTCTTTGCCAGACCCGGAACACCCTCGATCAGGCAGTGGCCACCGGTCAGAAGTCCGATGAGCACGCGCTCGATCATGTCGCGCTGACCGACGACGACCTTGCCGACCTCCGCGAACACGTCGTCGAGAAACGCACTCTCCTTGCGGACTTGCTCGGTGAGCGCGGTAATGTCGACGGATGGCGCGGCAGGCGCGCTGACGGCGGGCGCGACGGGGCCCTGGGCACCCGGTTCGGCCAGGGTCAGCCCTCCGGTCGCTTCGGAGGCGCCACCGCCGCCCGCACTCGGCGGAGCAAAGGGGGAAACCGGGTCGCGCAACGTATCCATAGAACCCATCCACGATGTCACGGATTCCCGCCTGGTGCCCGTGGGTCGTGGCTCATGTGCGATATGGTCCCAGTCATGGCCGCCGAGACCCCTCCCGTCGCGCCCGCACCTGTCGATTTCTCGACCCACATCCTGTCGCTCGCATCGACGGCGCTCATCGCGCTCGGAAAGATGCCGGCACCGGACGGCGCACAGCTTCCACTCGATCTCGAAACCGCGAAGCACCTGATCGACGTGCTCGCGATGCTCGAGACCAAAACGAACGGCAACCTCGACGAGGCGGAGACCAAGCTCCTGTCGAGCCTGCTCTACGACCTTCGCGTCGCGTTCGTCGACGCGCAGCCAAAGGCAAAGCCGTAAGCATGCGCGCGGCGCTCGCGATCACGGTCGCGATGCTCGCGGCATGTCGCCCGCACGAGGGTCCCGAGGTCGACGGCAAGACCGCCGCCGGCTCGGCGGCCGCCATCGCCGCGCCCGTCCCGCAGTCGACGCGCATCCTCTATCCGAGCGCACCGGGCGGCTTCGTCGATCTCGTGCAAGGCGCCAAGCATGGCGTCGTCGCGATCCGCGCCGCGACGCCGGTGAAGTCCGGTCCGGCCGCGATGTTCCCGGGCGCGCCCGAGACGACCGCCGACGTCGCGCTCGGCACGGGCTTTCTCATCGAGGCCAAGGGCGTGTTCGTCATCACGAACGATCACATCGCCGCGGCGTCGACCGAGCTCCACGTCGTGCTCCCCGATCGCACCGAGGTCCCCGCGAAGGTCGTTGGCCGCGACACGGCGCTCGACATCGCGCTCCTCTCGATCGACGTCCCTCGCCTCTCGCCGCTGCCGCTCGGCGACTCGAACAACGTCCAGGTCGGTGAGTGGCTCGTCGTCCTCGGTAACCCGTTTGGCGACGACGTCACCGCATCTGCCGGCATCGTGTCGGCGACCGGTCGCGAGGGCGCGGGCTCGCTCGCCGCGGGCCGCCAGCACGGCTTCCGCACGTTCCTCCAGACCGACGCGCGCATCCATCGCGGCAACTCGGGCGGTCCCGTGCTCGACACCGCCGGCCAGGTGATCGGCATGGCGATCGCGACCGGCGATCGGCCCGGCGAGATCTCGTTCGCGATCCCCGTCGAGCGCATCCGCGAGGTCCTCCCCTCGCTGCGCGACACCGGCGCGGTCCAGCGCAGCTGGCTCGGCGCGCGCGTCCTGCCGGTCAGCCCCGAGGTCGCCGAGCAGCTCGGCGTGCCGAGCAAGGGCGGCGCGCTCGTAACCGCCGTCGAGAA
>JABFXX010000452.1 GCA_013368795.1 Kofleriaceae bacterium | reverse complement strand
CCCCGACGCTGCGCCTCTCCTCGCGATCACGCTGCCGCCCGACGCTCGCGTGCTCCGTCGCGCGCCGAGGATTCGCGCGTGGCTGACGCGCCACGAGGCGAAGGTCGCCGGGACGAGCGTTGCGCGTCGCGATCCGTGGTGGTCGCTGCCGATCGATCCGGCGCGCCTTTTCCTCGCGAAGGCATACGGCCCACGGTTCGTGCAGCGGCTCGCACCGGCGCCGGTGCTCGCTGACCAGCGCGTCTACGGCATTCATCCCAGGCCGGGCATCGACGTCACCCTGCTCGCGGCCGTGCTCAACGCGCTACCGACGGCACTGGCGCTCGAGTCACTCGGCCGGGCGTCGCTCGGCTTCGGTGCCGTCGAGTGGACCGTGCGCGACGCGCACGAGCTCCCGGTCATCGACGTCCGTCGCCTCGGCGACGCAGCCCGCGTGCGCGCGGCGCTCGCCGCGTTCGGCACGCGCCCGATCGAGCACGTGCGACACGAACGCGAGCGCGCCGACCGCACGGAGCTCGATCATGCGGTGCTCGATGCGGTCAGCCACACCGCGATGTTCGACGACATGTGGAACGCACTCCTGGCGTCGGTCGCGCTGCGCGATCGCTACCTGCTACCGCCGGTGTGATCGTCTACTCGTCGTCGCGGTACGTCTGGCCGCAGCCGAGCTTCGTCTTCGCAGCAGCCAGATCGAGCTTCGTCTCGGCGAGCTCCCACACGAGGTCGCCCGCGATCGCGCTGATCTGCGCCATGTGCGGCAGGTCGATCGCGTCGGCCGTATCGCAGGCCTCGTGATAGCAGCGCTTGTCGGGCGTCCAGAAGAAGACGTACGGGATGCCGGCCTTGCAGAACCCGACGTGGTCGCTGCGACTCGCGCGACCGCCGACACCGACGGTGAGCTTGGCGTAGGACTTCTTGAGCTTGTCGAGCACCACGCGCGCCGGCAACTTCGCGAACGTCCCCATCGCCGCGACCCAGCCCTTCGACTTGTAGCTGCCGACCATGTCGAGGTTGATGAACTGGACGACGTTGCCAATCGGCAGCGTCTTCGGCATGTGCGCGACGAAGTAGCTCGAGCCGACCATGCCCTGCTCCTCGGCGCCGAACGTCACGAACGCGATCGTGCGACGAGGACCGGTCTCCTTCTGGCGGATCGCCTGAGCGATCGCGAGCAGCGCGGTCACGCCGGACGCGTTGTCGTTCGCGCCGAGGTGCTTGTCGCCTGTGTGATCGTGATGCGCGCCGATCACGATGATCTCGCCGCCGACCTTGTCGTCGCTGCCCTTGATGTAGCCGACGAGGTTCGCGGTATCGTGCTTCGCCGCGTCCTCGAACGGTTGCTCGTAGCCGCTGTCGAACGCGGGCGAGAGGCCGAGGCACTTCATCCGCGCGGCGATGTGGTCGCGCGCCGCCTTGTCGCCGGCGGTGCCGGGCACGCGACCGTCGAGCTTCTCGGACGCGAGGAAGCCGATTCGCGCGGCGAGCGCCTTCTCGTCGTACGGCTTGCCATCCGTCACGCAGCTCTGCGGATCGTCGGCGAGGACCGGCGTCCCGCAGGCGGCGAGGATGAGGACCGTGGCGATGGCCCGGGCGCGAGATGCCATGACGTCCGGACGCGCCGAACCGTGCGAGGTTTCAGCCCAAGATCGCGCGAGCGGCGGGTGTCGCTACCGCGAGCCTACAGTTCCAACGAGGCCGCGAGATCGTAGTCGGACGCCTGGGTGACGCGCGCCTTGACGAGGTCGCCCGGCTTGGCCTCGCCGTTCGCGAGGTAGGTCACGCCATCGATGCCCGGCGCCTGGCCGTACCAGCGGCCCTCGAGCAGGTAATCGGACTCGCTCGAGATGCCCTCGACGAGCACCTCGATCTCCTTGCCGACCATCGCCTCGTGCCGCGCGCGGCTGATCTGCCGCTGGATCTCCATGAGCTTTTCCTGCCGCGCGTTGGCGACCAGGGGATCGACGCGGTTCGGCAGCATCGCCGACACGGTGCCCGGCTCGATCGAGTAGGTGAACGCGCCCGCGCGGTCGAACTTCGACTCGGCGACGAACTCGCACAGCTCCTCGAACTCGGCCTCGGTCTCGCCCGGATGGCCGACGATGTACGTCGTGCGGAGGACGACGTTGTCGATGCGCTCGCGCAGCTTCTTCACGAGCTCGCGCGTGACGCGGCTCGAGTGACCGCGGCGCATGCGCTTCAACATCGCGTCGCTGATGTGCTGGAGCGGGACGTCGATGTACTTGACGACCTTCGGCTCGCTCGCGATCGCGTCGATCAGCTCGTCGTCGAACGCGCTCGGAAACGTGTAGTGCATGCGGATCCAGTCGACGGAGTCGACCTTGCCGAGCGCACGCAGCAGCTGGGCGAGCGTCGAGCGCGACGCGGGATCGGAGCCCGAGTCCCAGCCGTAGCGCGTGAGGTCCTGCGCGATCAGGTTGATCTCGCGGACGCCCTCGCGGCCGAGTTGCTCGACCTCGGCGACAATGTCGGCGATCTGGCGGCTGCGCTGTGGACCGCGCAGCTTCGGGATGATGCAGAACGAGCACGGCCGGTCGCAGCCCTCGGCGATCTTGACGTACGCCGAGTGGTTCGCGCCGATGCGCACGCGCGGTGCCTCGTGGTCGTAGATGTACTCGGGCGTCTCGGTGACGACGACCATCGGCAGCTTCTTGCGCGACTTGGGCGGCGTCAGGACCTTCGAAATCGTCTGGAAGTCGGACGACCCGAGGATGTGATCGATCTCCGGGATGTCCTTCTGCAGGTCGTCCGCGTAGCGCTGCGCGAGGCAGCCGGTGACGACCAGCTTGCCCTTCGTCGACTTCTTGTACTCGGCCATCTCGAGGATCGTGTCGACACTCTCCTCCTTGGCCGCGTCGATGAACGCGCACGTGTTGACGACGATGACGTCGGCATCGTCGGGCGCCTCGACCAGCGAGTGACCGGCAGCCTCGACCTGCCCGAGCATCAATTCGGTGTCGACCTGGTTTTTCGGACAACCAAGCGAGACGAAATAGATGCGTTGAGCGGCGGACGCCATGTGGGCGGGGCAGTCTGATCTGCCGTCGGGAGCAAGTCAACGATCGATCTCCTCCGTGGCATTGCCGGGCGAAACCCGTGGAGCTACACGTACCTATGCGACCGCATCGACTCGACGGGCTCGTGGCGCTGGTGACGGGGGCGGGCCGGGGCATCGGCCGGGCGATTGCTGCGAGGTTCCTCGAGGAGGGCGCCCGGGTGGTCCTCGTCGACGTCGACCAGGCCGCCGTGACCGACGCGGTCGACGAACTGGGCAGCGACGACGCGGGCAAGGTGCACGGCGTGGTCGGCAGCGTCGCTGTCGAGACCGACGTGAAGCGCATCGTCGACGCGACCGTCGCGTGGGGCTCGGGCCTCGACATCCTCGTCAACAACGCCGCGAAGGCGAACCCGACGGTGCCACCGCTCGAGCAGATGAAGCTGTCGGACTGGCAGGACGTCATCGACATCAACCTCACCGGCACGTTCCTGATGGCCCGCCACGCCGCGGTTCACCTCCGCAAGCGCAAGGGCGCGATCGTGAATCTGACGTCGACGCGCGCGTTCATGAGCGAGCCGCACAACGAGGCCTATGCGGCGACCAAGGGCGGCATCGTCGCGCTCACGCACGCGCTCGCGAACTCGCTCGGGCCCGATGTGCGCGTCAACGCGATCGCGCCGGGCTGGATCGCGACCAGCGCGTGGGACGTGAGGAGCAAGCGGAAGCCGCCGGAGCTGCGCGACGTCGATCACGAGCAACATCCGGTCGGCCGCGTCGGCCGGCCCGAGGATGTCGCGGCGCTTGCCGCCTACCTCGCCTCGAACGAGGCGGGCTTCGTCACCGGGCAGACGTTCGTCATCGACGGCGGCATGACGACGAAGATGATCTACGAGGAGTAGCTCACAGGCACACGCGCATCTCGGGCGCGTGACCATCGACGAACGCGCAGGTCTCTGCTGCCGGGCAGGCGTCGGCCGCATACGGATTGCAGACCGTGCGGCACGTGCTCTCGACGCAGAGTAGTCCGAAGCCGCAGTCGTCGTAGTCACCGCCGCTCGCGGGCACGAGCGAGCAGGCCTCGCCGAGCGACTTCGGACCTTCGGGCGCACAGCCGAGATGGCTGGCGAGCGGCGTCGTCGAGACGATCAGGCTCGTGCACCGCAGCCCTTCTCCGCAGCCGGAGGCCGGATGACACGCCGGAGCGCAGAACCCGTCGCCGACGCAGCCCTGGCCGCCGCCGGCGCCTTCGTGAGACGCGCCCGAGGACGCGTAGCGCAGCTCGCCGCTATCGTACTTGCAGAACGCGATGTTCGCGCTCGTCGCGTTCTCGACGTGATCGAGACAGTCGTCGTAGTCGCCGACGACGATCGTCTTCGATGCGACCGCGACGTCGCCGTGCCGGAGCTCCAGGAGGAACGACGCAGCGCGAGAGGCATCCTCGGAGTCGAAGACTTCGGTCACCGACTCGGTCGCGACGCCGTCGATGTAGACCGTCGGCGGCGTCGCGGAGGGCCCCCGCTCGGATGGATCGCCCTGCGTCACCGACAAGCGGAACGTCATGGCGAGCGGGCCGTCGTTCGTCGCTCTCCCATCACCAGGCTCCGCGCACGCGGCCAGGACCGCGGCGAGACCGACCACCATCCGCATGGACCCACGGTACGCCGGCGTGCCGGTCCCGGCCAAGCCTCGAGTTTCAGCGCGTGCGATCGGTCGCGATCGGGACGGGGACCGGCACCGGCGCCGGCGCAAGACGGCCGCGCGTGAGCGCGAGCAGGACGAGGCCACCGAGGCCGACGACACCGCACAGCTCCATGACGCCGACCTTGCCGTAGAACCCGACGAGCGGCGCGAAGATGCCGATCGCGGCACGGCGCGCGATGCTCTCGATCGACAGCACCGCGGCGCGGCGCGACGAGTCGTGAATCTCCGCGTTGAGCAGCGGCTTTGTCAGCGGCGAGTAGATGCCGTTCGCAATCGCCTGGACGACGAGCAGGCTCAACATCCACGGTCCAGCGCCCGCACCGGCGAGGCCGAGGAAACTGATCGCGAGGCCCCCGAGGAGCGCCCAGAGGAGCAGCTCGTCGCTGTAGCGGCGGCGCAGCACGTGCGTGCGGTACGCGACGAGCGATGCGACGAGCGCGACGCCGGCGTAGAGGAGACCGATCTCGAGCTGACCCAGGCCGCGCGTCGAGAGGTACGGCTGGTAGAGGTAGTCGGTCGCGCGCAACAGGACGAACACGGCCGCCGAGTAGCCGATGAGCCAGGCGAGGCGCGAGTTCGACGTGACGTCACGGATGGCCGCGGTCATGTCCCTGCCCCACGAGCGCAGCACCTTCGCGGCGGGCGCGGCGTCGCGCGGACGATCGTCGGCGAGCAGGCACGCGACGATCGCGGCGGCCGCGGCAACGACGGCAGTCGCGTAGAACGGCAGCACGAGGTCGATCGTCGCGAGGAGGCCACCGGCAGCGTAGGCGCACGCGTTGCCCATGAGGTGCCACGCCGAGGCGGTCGACTCGCGGCGGCTGTACTCGTGCACGCGGCCGTGCTCGAGGAGGAGGTCAAACAGGTAGGCCGAGTCGGCGCCCGAGCAGAGCGCGAGCGACATCGCGGCGAGCGCCTCGGCGATCGCGAACTCGCCGAAGCTGTGCGCCTGCGCGGCGAGGAGGCACGACGCGGTCATCGTCAGCGCGCCGACGAGCATCGAGCGGCGGCGGCCGAGGCGGTCGGCGAACACGCCGGTCGGAATCTCGACGACGATCACGACCGCGCTGTAGATCGCGCCGAGCGCGAGGCTCTCGAAGAACGAGAGACCGCGCGCCGCGCGGAACAGCATGAAGATCGGGACGTAGAGGTACGACGTCGCGAGCAGGCGATAGAGATAGAAGAGGCGCAGGTTGCGACTCATCGCCCGCCCCTCGCCATCACTCGCGCTCCGACCACTTCTCTGGACCGGCGAGCAAGAGCAGCGCCTCGGCGACCTGCACCTGCTCGGTGTCCTTGTAGCTATCGAGCGCGTGGAGGAGCGGCGGGAACAGCTCGCGCACGTCCTTGTCGGGCGCGAGGCGCCGCAGGCCGCGCGCGCTCTTCACGCGCAGCGACGGGATGTTCAGCTGCTCGACGAGCACCGGCCGCGCAGCCTCGTCGTGGAGACCGGCGAGCGCCTGGGCCGCGAACGAGTTCTGGCGGTCGTCGGTGAGGAGCTCGCGCAGGGCGGGCGCGACGTCGGTGCGGCCCGCGTGACCGAGCGCGATCGTCGCGCGCGCGCGCTCGTCGGGTACGGCCTTCTCGTCGGCGCGGACGCCGTCGAGGACCTTGACCGCGCGTGGCTCGGCGAGGAACGCCATCTGCTCGGCGATGCCGAGCCGGAGCTGGGTGACCGGAAGGTAGTTCTCGAGGACGTGGATCGCGCGCTTGTCGCCGAGCGCCGCGAACCGACGGCCCGCCTCGAGGCGAGGGTCACGCTTGCCGCCGGCGATCGCGGCATCGAGCGCCTCGGCACCGCGCTTGTCGCCGCCGCGCGCGAGCGCGTAGGCAATGTCGAGCTTCGCGAGATCGCTCGTCTCTTCCTTGAGCGCGGCGACGAGCATCTGGATCGCGGCGGGGTCACCGGTGCGCGACAACGCCATCGCGGCGACGCGCTGGACGCGTGGCGACTCGCTCTTCATCTGCTGGCGCAGTACGGCCTCCGCGCGCTCGAGCGCGGCGCTCGGCTCGACGAGGACCTGCGCGTCGGGCGGCGGCGCGGCCACCGGCGGCTTCACCGGTGCGGGCGGTGGCGTGGTCGCCGCTGCCTTGTCGCGGCCGAAATAGCCGAGGCTGTAGGCAGCCGCGACGCCACCGCCGACGAGAGCGACGAGGATGAGGGCGATCAACATCGTGCGGCCGCGGCGCGGCTCGTCGAGCGCGACGTAGTCGTCGATGTGCCCCGTGTCGGCGATCTCGATCGCGCCGTCGGTCTCGGCGCGCAGGCTCGACGGATTTGCCTTGGTCTTGCGCGCGTCGGCGGCGCTCGTCACGACGCCGGTTGCCGGCTCGTGGAGGATCTCGATGACGGGACCGCTGTCGAGGTCAGCCGACGATGCCGGGATGGCGGCGCCGCTCGCGGGCGTGCGCGCCTTCCCCTTCGCCGGCACGTCCGCCCCGGCAGGTGCGCGCACGATCTTGGTCGGCACGAGCTTCGCCGGCTGCGCCTCGGCGGCGGCCTTGCACTCGCGGCTGCAGAACCCGACGACCTTGCCGTCGCGAACGCTCACCGCAGGTGCGCGCAACGGATCGACGGGCTTGCCACAGTTTGGACAGGGAATCATGGCAGAGCGAGCACCGCGTCCTCTCCGTGCTGAGCGATCAGCCGATCGATGTACGCGATGACGTTATCGCGTCGCGCGATGATCGCGCGGATCTCCTCGGGCTCGAGCAGCGGGCCGAGGCCCGCGCCGTCGTCCGCGGACAGCGTCGCCGTCACCGAGTCGAGCGTCATCGCGCGGATCTTCGCGACGAGCGCGCGAGGAAACACCTGGATGCGATAGAGCGGCTTCAGGTTGTTATCGTGGCCGTGGGAGAACTTCGAGAACGAGAGCGTGTTGTCCATGAAGTACAGCGTGCGGAGGTCCGTCGAGGCTTTCGTGTTCCACCCACTCCAGCGATCGGCGTTGTCGATGATGACATCGAACAGGACCAGCGTCGCGAGCTGCGCGAGCATCGGTTGCTCTTCGGGAGCGATTGGCAGGCCCGCCTGTAGCCGCGACGTCCACACCTGCATGCCCTCGGAGCTGTCGACGAGCAGGCGGTCGAATTTCGCGTCGCGGATCTCGGGAATCCACCATGACGCGACGCCGCGGAGCTCGGTGCCGCGCGGGATGGCCTCGTCGGCGATGCGGGTCGCGGTGTACGTGCGGTAGTCGGGGTCGGCGGCCGCGACGACATCCGCGAGCGCGAACTTGATCGCCTTGGCGGGCTGAACGTGGCCGATACCGAGCATGCGGTCGATGCGATACGCGGCGAGCTCGCGACGCGGCTCCGACTGCAGGTTGATCTGCTCGGGCTTGAACGCGGCGCGCGCACCGTTCTCGAACTCGAGGCGCAGTGACAGCGACGTGCCGCCCTTGTTCGGCTTCACGCGCACGAGCTTGGTCGCGCCGATCGGAGCCAGCAGCACGTCGTCGGGATAGCCGAAGATGGTCGGCGGTGCTGCGGGCGGCTCGACCTTCAGGAACGCGGCGGGCAAGCGCATCGGCGCCGGCCGATCGGAGTCGCTCACGGTCGCCGCCGACGCCTCGTGGGTCGAGAAGTAATCGCCTGCAATTTCGATCGTATGGCTCACGCCGAGCCACACGCCGCCGATCGCGCCTGCCGCCATGGCGAGCTCGAACGCGATGCAGGTTCCCAACCGCACGAGAGAAAAATATCACGTGCGCGAATTCCCTCGCAAAATCGGCGAGGCCTCAACGACCCGGGCTAGCCGGCTTCGCCTTCGACGACGTAGCTGGCCTTACGATGCCGCGCCGTCGGAACGTGCTTCTCCCAGCATGTCACCGAGCAAAAACGCAGCTTCATCCGGCCGGTGTTGCACGACGCGACCGTGCAACGGATCGCGTTCGTCCCGGGCGGAATCAGCTTGCGGCACGTGGCGCAGACCAGGCTCGCCATGCGTCTCTGTTACCAGAGCATCGCTTTCATATCCACTTCCGGATCTGTCACTTCAATAGCGGCGCGACCACGCTGTGCAGATCGACGCCGCCACCGCGCACGACGCGCCGGACCCTGCCCTCGCGATCGATCACGACCGTGTGCGGAATCGCGTCGACGCCGTAGCGCTGGCTCGTCGCCTGATCGCCGGCGAGCAGCGTCAGCTGGTAGCCCTTCTCGGCGAAGATCGCGCGCGCTTCCTTGAAGTCGTCGATGTTGATCGTGACGACCGCGATGTCGGGGAAGTCCTTCTGCAGCTTCTCGAGGTGCGGCATCGCCTTCAGGCACGGGTTGCACCAGGTCGCCCAGAAGTCGAGGACCGTGACCTTGCCCTTGGTCGACTCGAGCGTGAACGCCTCGCCGAGCTTGCCGTCCTGCGTGACCTTCGGCAGCACGAACGCCGGCGCCGGATCACCCTGCGTCATCGGCTGCACGCGCTCGAGGTTGCGCGCGAGCCAGATGCCCTGGACCGCGACGCCGAGCACCGCGAGCACGACGATGCCCCACCCAGCCTTGCGTGCGAGCGAGCGCTCCGACGGAGGCTGCGGCGGGCGTCGCGCCTGGATCACGGCGAGCGCGACGAGCACACCCGTCCACGCGTATGCGATCGCCGACAGCGTCATCATCACGCCGCTGCCGACCGTGAGCGAGAACGCGAACACGACGGTCGTCGCCGCGAGGTCGACAAACAGCAGCGGCAGTACCGCCACGCACGCGAGATCGAACGCGCGGCCGAGCTCGCGCCGCGGGCCTGCAGATGCCCACAGGATCAGCGCGGAGAGCACGAGGAAGCCGAGGTCGACGGTCAGCGCATCGGTGAGCACGCGGATGATCGCGCGCACCCCGAGCACGGGCTCGACGGCGGCGCCGAGCCAGACCGCGCCGACGATCGCGCGCAGCTGCGTCGCGACCACGAGCACGACGAACGCGAGCAAGAGGTCCGAGCCGGACCGCCCCGCATTCCTGCGATTGCCCGCGAGCGCCAGCGCCTCGCGCGGCCTCACCAGCGCGAGCCCGAATCGCTCGACCATGGTCACTTCTTCTTTTCGTTCCCGCCGCGCCTCTGCATCAGCAGCTTGCGCGCCTGTGCGACGACGGCCGACGGCACGCCCTTGGACTTGCTGAGATTGGTCAGGTCCTTCTCCCGCAGGAACGGGAGCAGACGCATCGCTTCGGGAATCGGTGTCTTTGGATTGCGGCACAGCGAGTACTTCGTCCCGTAAAGCTTGGTCCACTCGCGCTTGGCGGCAATGTAGCGAATTACGTCCTCGGAGAGGCTCTGGTTACTCGCGTAGTTGGCCGCCTCGAACTCGGTCACCGCGGGGGACTTGATCGCGGCCATCTGGACGAGCCGGATCGGGTCGCGGATGAGGGTCGCGCGCGCGAAGCCGTTGCCGAGCGTCGCGAGCCGGATCTTCGCCGGAATGCTGAGCTTCTCGAGCGGAACGTTCTTCGTCGCCTCGAGGAAGTTCTCCTGCTGCCCGTCGCCGTCGATCGCCTGCTCGGCATCGCCCTGCGTGACCTCGCTGTCGTCGCCGCTCGTCGCGTCTGCGGCGATCGTGAACAGCGTGTCGCCCTCGACGGTCGGCGCGACCTTGTCGGCCTGGAGCGCGCGGGCGATCTCGTCCCACGCCATGAGATTTGGGACGCGCACGTTGTTGCGGACGGCGAGCTCGATCGCGCGATCGACCGTCGACATCCGCGCGTGCTTGTTGAGGTACATCGCCGAGATGATCTCGGGATGGCGCAACAGGCGCTGCTCGTTGGCGGCGATTCGATCGACCTCGCGCGAACCGACCTTGCCCGCGAGCGCCGCCATCGTCTCGTCGGCGGCCGACGGGTTGTCGGCGAGCGCGTCGAACGCGGCCGGCTTGTCCGCGACGTGCTGCGCGAAGAAGTCGAGGACGCGCGGATCGACCTTCGCGTCGCCGAGCGCGCCGGCGAGCAGCTTCTCGGGCAGCCCGGCGGCCGTCGCCTTCGCCGACTCGGCAAGCCTGGCGTCGGCGTCGAGCGAGATCTGGTAGAGGACCGAGATCTGGTCGCCCGGCGGCAGCGGCGCCATGCCGCGCGCAGCCATCATCTTCGCAGGCCCCGGGCCCAGCGCTTTCTGGGCCGCCGGCGACAGGCGACCGACGTCGAGCGGGGTGTAATCGATCATGCCTGGTTGCGTTGATACAGGATCTTGAGGCCCTTGAGCGTGAGGAGCTCGTCAGTCGCCTCGATCGTCTTGGTCTCCGTCGCGATCAGCGCCGCGAGGCCTCCCGTCGCGATGCAGCGCGCCGGCCAATCGACCTCGGCGCGGATGCGCTCGACGAGCGCGTCGACCATGCCGGCGTAGCCGTAGACGAGGCCCGCCTGCATCGACGCGATCGTGTTGCGTGCGACGACCTTGCCGGGACGTGCCAGCTCGACGCGCGGCAGCTTCGCGGCGTGCTCGTACAGCGCCTCCGAGCTGATCTGGATGCCGGGTGCGATCACGCCGCCGAGGTACTCGCCCTTGGGGTTCACGACGTCCCACGTCGTCGCCGTGCCGAAGTCGACGACGATGCAGCCGCTCTTCAGCTCCTCGAACGCGGCGACCGCGTTGACGATTCGATCGGCGCCGACCTCGCGCGGGTTCTCGTACAGGATCGGCATGCCGGTCTTGATGCCGGGACCGACGACAAGCGCCGCGCCACCGCAGTGCTGCTTGAAGAACCGCTGCAGGCCGAACACCGCCGGCGGCACGACCGACGAGATGATCCCGGCGTCGATGCTCCGCCACGGAAAGCCGTTGAGATCGAGCAGCGTCTTGAGAAGCACGGCATATTCGTCAGACGTGCGCTGAGCCACCGTCTGGATCCGCCAGTGCGCGGCGAGATCGCCGTCACGGAAGACCCCGAGCACGGTATTCGTGTTGCCCACGTCGACGGCGAGTAACGTCGTCATTCCACCGAGATGGTAGCTCGCGGCGCGCTGCCGTAGTAGGCTCGCGCTCACCTATGCGGGGACTTTGGCAGCTTGTCTGTGTTGGCCTCTTTGTAATCGGCTGCGGCGGCGCTCAGGATTCACCTCCGGGCCCACTCGGCGCGCACTTCGATGACATGTACATCGCGCGCATCCCGCTCGATCAGAAGGGCGCGGTCGTCGAGACGCAGAACCAGTGGTCGGTCGCGAAGATGGAGAACGCGAACGCCGAGGCCAACTCGCAGGAGGCCGACGCGCAGCTGCACCAGGCGCAGAACGATCACAAGGCCGCGCGCCTCTCGGTCGACTCCGCGATCTCGGCGAAGAAGAGCGCCGAGCAGTCCGCCGACATGAACCGCATCAACAACGCGCAGAAGGATCTCAAGGCCGCCGAGGACTCCTCGAAGGCCGCCGAGATGCGCGTGAAGTACTTCGAGGCGTACCGCAACTACCTGCGCCGCTACATGCGCTACACGCAGGAGAACATGTACTGGTACGAGGCCAAGTACGAGGTCGCGAAGTCCTCGCTCGCGCAGCGGAACAACATCGCGATCAAGAACGTCGACTACAACAAGTTCCCCCAGCAGGTCGAACAGCGCGGCGCTCGCACGCAGAAGGCCAAGGAGCGCGCCGAGGCCGAGAAGAGCAAGGCGCTCCAGGCGCGCCAGGCCTGGCTGTCGGCGCAGCAGGCTGCCGACAAGCTCACGGGCCGCACCGGCTCGATGTTCGATCCGATGGCGCCGCCGGCTCAGCCGACGACGGCGGGCGGCGGTGGTGGCGCGGCGATTCAGTCGAACGTGCAGCAGGGCGAAGTGAAGCCGCTCTCGAATACGCCCGCACCGACGACCGGTGGTGGCGACGCCCCGCAGCAGAACCAGTAAGCTCGTAGTTACGTGGTAGCCGAGTCTGCCGAAGCCGCGCGGATCCTCGTCGTCGATGACGAGCGTGTCATCCGCGAGATCCTCGCCGAGTTCCTCTCGCTCGAAGGCTTTTCGGTTCACACCGTCGAGGACGGCGAGAAGGCTCTCACCGAGCTGCGCCTGCATCCGTACGATCTGCTGATCACGGATCTGAAGATGCCCCGGCTGTCGGGGCTCCAGCTGCTCGAGAAGGTCGAGTCCGAGCGGCTCGGCGTGTTGACCGTCCTCATGACGGGCTTCGGCACGGTCGAGACCGCGATCGAGGCGATGAAGAAGGGCGCGTACGACTACCTCCTGAAGCCGTTCAAGGTCGAGGAGGTCATCCACGTCGTCGAGCGCGCGCTCTATCGCCAGCGCCTGCAGGCGGAGAACATCCGGCTGCGCGAGGCGCTGACGATCTACAAGGTGTCAGAGGCGATCGCGCTGTCGCACGATATCGAGCGAATCCTCGACGTCGTGCTGCGCGCCGCGATCGATGAGGTCAAGGCGGACGTCGCGACGCTGCACCTGCGCGATCCGCGCTCCGGTCAGTACGAGGAGCGCGTGAAGATCGTCGCGTCGGACTCCGATCCGGTGACCGGCCTGCCCTCGCCCGCGTTCGGCATCCTGACCGAGCAGTTCGCGAGCGGCGTACCGATCCTCGCGCACGGCGGCAAGGCCTCGCGCTTCTTCACCGAGAGCGCGGCGCCACAGGATCTCGCGTCGTTTGTCGCCGTACCGCTGCAAGTGCGCGGCGACATGGTCGGCGTGCTCAACGTGTTCTCGTTCACGCAGGGCAAGAAGTTCGACGAAGGCCACCGCAAGATGCTCGCGGTGCTCGCGTCGCGTGCGGCGAGCGCGCTCGACAACGCGCGCCTCTACAGCGAGCTCGTCACGTCGAACAACTCGCTCACCGCGGCGAACCAGTCGCTCGAGGAGATGTTCCAGCAGACGGTCGCGGGCTTCGCGCAGGCGCTCGAGGAGAGCGACATGTACACGCGCGGCCACTCCGAGCGCGTCGCCGTGTACAGCGAGGTGCTCGCGCGCGGCCTGACGCTGCCCGACTCGGAGATCCGGCGGATCGTCCAGGCCGGCGTCATGCACGACGTCGGCAAGATCGGCGTCCGCTACGACATGCTCAACAAGCCCGGCAAGCTGACGCCGGAAGAGATCGCCGTGTTCCGCCAGCATCCCGAGAAGGGCAAGCGCATCCTCGAGCCGGTGCCCTGCCTGCACGGCCTCATCGATGGCTGCTGGTGTCACCACGAGTGGTTCGACGGCGGCGGTTACCCGCGCGGCCTCTCGGGCCACAACATCCCGCTCGTCGGCCGCATCGTCTCGATCGCCGACGCGTACGACGCGATGACGTCAGACCGCGCGTATCGCCGCGCGCTCAGCCACGAAGTCGCGGTCGGCGAGATCGAGCGCTGCGCCGGTACGCAGTTCGATCCCGAGCTCGCCGATGCGTTCGTGAAGCTGATCGAGGCATGGCGCCTCCAGATGCGCGAACGCGGTCACGGTTCGCTGATCCCGAGGTGAGCAATGGCGCAGCTTGTTCGCGACACGTTCTGCAGCTTCTGCGGCTCCGCCTATCCGGCGCCGCTCGTCTATCCGCGCACCTGCCAGACGTGCAAGACGCAAGTCTGGGCCAACCCGATTCCGGTGTGCGTCGTGCTCGTCCCGCTCGTCGAGGCGGGTGAGTCCGGGCTGCTCGTGATCCGGCGCGCGATCCCGCCGGGCATCGGCAAGCTCGCGCTCGTCGGCGGCTTCCTCGAGGAGCACGAGACGTGGCAGACCGGCGCGGCGCGCGAGGTGTTCGAGGAGACCGGCATCGAGATCGACCCTTCCGGGCTCTCGCCGTTCTACTTCGTGTCGAGCGCGCCGAAGCCCAATCGCGTCCTCATGTTCTCGATCGCCCAGCCGATCGATGTCGCCTCCCTCGCGCCGTTCACGCCGGACCCCGAGACCAGCGAGCGAGGCATCATCTACGGCGCCGGCGGACTCGACGAAGAATTCGCATTCGGCCTCCATACCGAGGCCGCGCGGCGCTACTTCGCCGATCGTGGTGTCGATCGTCCGCACAGGTTTTCGCCGCGCTGAGCGTTGCTGATAGTATCGGCGGCACCCGATGTCCGGGTTTTCAGGAAAATACCGGCTCGATCAACGGCTGGGCGGCGGCGGAATGGCAGAGGTCTTTCTCGCGTCGACGGTCGGCGCCGAGGGCTTCTCGCGCAAGGTCGCGATCAAGCGCGTATTGCCCGGGTTCTCGCAGAACCCGGCGTTCTCGAGCATGTTCATCGACGAGGCGCGCATCAGCTCGCGGCTCTCGCACCCGAACATCGTCTCCGTCCTCGACTTCGATCGCGATCCGGAAGGCCGGCTCTACCTCGTCATGGAGCTGGTCAACGGCAAGGACCTCGACGCGCTGTGCTCGACGGGACCGCTGCCCTACCCGGTCATCATCTACACGATCTCCGAGATGCTGCGCGGCCTCGGTCACGCGCACGACCTGCCCGCGAGCCCCGACGACATCGCGATGACCGGCGAGACGATCCGCGCGATGAAGGGACTCGTCCATCGCGACGTGTCGCCGCACAACGTGCTGCTGTCGTGGGAAGGCGCGGTGAAGGTCTCGGACTTCGGCATCGCGAAGGCGCGCACCGCCGCCGAGGCGACGGCGTCTGTCTTCATCAAGGGCAAGCCGGCGTACATGAGCCCGGAGCAGGCGAACGGTCAGGCGCTCGACGGGCGCAGCGATCTGTTCGCGGTCGGCGTGATGCTATGGGAGATGCTGTGCAGCCGGCGCCTGTTCACCGGCGAGGACACGCGCGCGACGCTCGCCGCCGTCCTGTTCGGCCAGATTCCGCGTCCGCGCCAGCTGCGGCCCGACGTGCCGAAGGATCTCGAGCGCGTGACGATGAAGCTGCTCGAGCGCGACCTGCCCGCGCGCTACGCGACGGCCGAGGACGCGATCCACGACCTGCTCGAGTGCGACGACGCCCCGAAGACAGGCCGCGAGGTCCTCATCAAGGTGCTCGCCGAGCGTTTCCCCGCCGAGGCGCCGGTTCGCAACAGCATCCTTCGCCAGCGCGGCACACCGCAGGCGCAGTCCGCGCAGGGCTATCCGCAGTCGACGCAGGCCGGCTACGGGACGCCGATCCCCGGTCAGGAGATTCCGAATCACGACCGCGCGACGATCGGCAGCAATCCGGGCACGCCGATGCCGATGCACAGCATGGGCGCGATGCGGAGCACGCCGACGAACACGATGCAGCCGGGCTCCTCGATCCACCAGCACGTAGGCCCCGCCGCGACGATTCCGCCGATGCGCAGCGCCAGCAGCAGCACGGGCAAGCGGATCGCGCTCGGCGTCGGCGGCCTCGTCGCGGGTGGCCTGATCACGTTCGGCATCGTGTCGGCGATGAAGAAATCGCCTTCGTCACCGGCGGCCGGTTCTGTGAAGCAGGATGCGGTGGCCCAGGATGATCAGACGACGCCTCCGCCGCCCGTTCCTCCGGATGCTGCGCCCGCGGATTCGGCAATCGCGGTGGTCCCCGCGCCTCCCGTCGATGCAGGGGTTCCGGAGCCGGACGCAAAAGTGGAAATTCCGACGGAGTCGGCGCACGCTCGCGACCGTAAGAAGCAAGGCCGACTCGTCGTGCGCGCGTTTCCTGTGATGACCGTGTACGTCGACGGCAAGAAGGTCCGAGACACCCCCGTCGACATGAAGCTCCCAGTTGGAAAGCACAAGCTTCGCCTCGTCAACGCAGAAGTCGGCAAGGACGAAGCGCTCGTGGTGACCATCGACGAGAACAAGTCGACCACTATCGAGCGATAACAATGCGAACGTTTCTCCTCGTTCTCGTCGCGAGCCTCGCGGCGACGACCGCCCGTGCCGAACAGATCGGCGTGGTCGTCACCGGCGAGCCCACCCTGCAACCTCAGGTCGTCTCCCAGCTCGAGGGCTGGCTTCGCGATCGCGGCCGCACCGTGGTTCCGGGCGCGCTCGAGCCATCCGCGATCAACACGCTCATCGACTGCTTCGTGCTCGAGGATCTCGGCTGCGCACGCGGCGTCGTCGATCAGCGCTCGAAGGCGAAGTCGATCGTGTTCGCGCGCGTCGAGACGATGCCGGCCGAGGACGGCAGGCGCAACGTGTTCATCACCGGCACGCTGTTCCAGAAGGAGCACGAGTCGATCACCGAGAAGCGCACCTGCGCGCGGTGCAACGAGAAGTCGCTCCACGACACCGTCGACGAGCTGATGCTCGCGCTCCTGCACGAGCCACCACCACCCGCCGAGACGGCGCGGTCGACGTCTGCATCGGGCGACTCCGAGGCCGAACGCGGAGGCTCGCGCATCCTGCCGTACACGCTGATCGGCATCGGTGCCGTTGCCCTCGTCGCCGGTGGCATCATGATCGCGATCGACGACGACGAGCCGACGCCCGTCGGCCCGCAACAGCCTCGCTACAACGACACGATGACCGGCGGCATCGTGCTCGGCATCGCCGGCGCAGCCGCACTCGGCACCGGCATCTACCTCTATCTCCGCAGTGGTTCGAAATCGGCGCCGGTCGCCGCGGTCAGCTCGGACTCGGCCGTCGTCGGCTGGGCGGGAAGGTTCTAGTCATGAAGGCACTGCTTCAGCTCGCGCTCGGCGGAACACTCGCGCTCACCGCATGCAGCAAGTCGAACCCGTACTATTGCGAGGGCGCGCCCGATAACAACTGCGCGAACACCGACGGTGGCCAGATGGGCTGCCAGAAGAGCGCCGACTGCACGAACGCGAGTGCGCCCGTCTGCGATACGGCAGCGCACGTGTGCGTCGCGTGCGGCGACGGCGAGACGCAGGCATGCATGGGCAACACGCCGGTGTGCTCGAATCACGAGTGCGTCGCGTGTACCTCGCACGGCGACTGCGATTCGAACGTGTGCGTGCTCGATACCGGCGCGTGCGCCGGGGATGGCGAGGTCGCCTACGTCGATCCCAACGCCACCGACAACGACGTGTGCACGAGGACGATGCCGTGCACCAAGGTCGCCAAGGCGCTCGCCACGGGCCGGCCCTACGTGAAGCTCCAGGGCATGACGAACGAGCAGGTGACGGTCGCCGGCAAGACCGTCGCGCTCTTCGCCGATCCCGGCGCGAAACTGACGTCGACGACGAACGGCATCATCCTCAAGGTCGAAGGCGCGACTCAGCTCACGATTCACGATCTCGAGATCTCCGGTGCATCCGGCGCCGGAAACCCTGGCATCTCGCTGCAGCCGGGAAACACGGCGAACGTGTCCCTCTACCGCGTCACCGTCTCGGGCAACCAGGGCGGCGGCATCACCGCGTCGGGTGGCGCGCTGGCGCTCTACGAGTCGACGGTATCTGGCAATCAGGGCAGTGGCCTGTCGCTCTCGGGCGTGTCGCTGACCATGTCCAGGTCGCTGGTGTCGATCAACCGGGGTGGCGGCATCTCGATCTCCGGGACGTCTTCGTTCGACATCACGAACAACTTCATCTTCCGCAACGGCGACCCCGACGCGAGCATGTTCGGCGGCGTGAACATCGGTGTCGCGACGCCGGGCGTGAACCGCTTCGAGTTCAACACGATCGCCGACAACCGGTCGTCGCCCGGCACCATCCGCGCCGGAGGCGTGCTTTGCGACATTCCCGGCTTCGCGGGCGGCAACAACATCATCGCCCGCAACGCGGTGGGCGGCAGCACGACCGTCACCAACGCGCAGACGCTCGGCCAGTGCACGTATCCGACCTCGAAGATCCAAGCTGACGTCACCGATCTCGCGTTCGTCTCGGCAGATGCCGCTCCCTACAACTACAAGCTCACGGCGGGCAGCTCGGCGATCGACCAGGCGACGACGTCCTCCAGCATCAACTCCGACTACGACCTCGACGTGCGCCCGCAAGGTGGCCAAAAGGACATCGGCGCCGACGAGTACAAGTAGCGCCCCGGTCTGCGCTACGATGGCCACGACGATGCGTGTGGCCCTGGTAGCGCTGGTGCTCGTTCTCGCGGGCACGGCAAGTGCCGCGAACCGAACGACAGGCGTCGCGATCAGCGGCGACGGCGTGAAGACGGGCGACCTGACTGCACATCTGCGGACGGTCCTCGAGGCGCGCGATTACGAGTTTTCCGACGAGGCGCTGAGCAAAGATGCGACCAACACGATCGCGAACTGCTTCGTCCTCGATGACGTAGAATGCGCGAAGGGCGTGTTCGATGCGCGCGGCAAGACCGACACGTTGGTCTACGCGCGGACCGAGCAAAGCAAAGGGAAGACCGGAAGCGTGATCTTCACGCTGTACTGGTTCGAGAAGGGTCGCTCGCCGAATGGCGAACGCCGGGCGTGTGAAAATTGTACACCTGCAACGTGGCATACGCTCGTGAAGGAGATGCTCGGCCGGTTGCAGGGAAGGCCGGCGAAGCGGCGCGTGGCGCGGCGCAGCGAGGAGAAGCCGTCGCGCACCCTGCCCGCGATCCTGCTCGCCTCGGGTGTCGCGGCGATCGCGGCCGGCGGCGTGTTCCTCTACTACGGCAGCCGAGGTGGGCCGAATGACAAGTTCATTTACCCGGACTCGACGCCGGTCGGCATCGCGCTCGCGGCCGTTGGCGGTGGGGCGACGATCGGCGGCACCGTGCTGCTGATCCAGGCCGGAGGTGACAGTTCCGACACGGTCGCGTCGCTGCCCGGCCGTTCATTCGTTGTTAGCTGGACCGGGCGCTTCTAGGGTTATCCTGTCGATGATGGCTCGCAGGGCGCTCGTGCTCGTCATCGTGCTCGCCGGCTGCGGCAAGCAGCTGAACCCCGAGTTCTGTGCGCGCAATCCCGACGACCAGGACTGCCGCGCGTCCGACTACGTCGCGGTCGACGCGCCGAAGGGCTGCCAGTCGAACGCGGACTGCATGGGCGATCCGATGCGCGGCGTGTGCGAGGTGAGCTCGGGCCAGTGCGAGCAGTGCGTGCCCGATGTCGACACGAGCGCGTGCACGGGGAGCACGACGATCTGCGGCGACGATCGGACGTGCCACGGCTGCATCACCGACATGGACTGCCCCGGGTCGAACGCGTGCATGCCGAGCGGCGACTGCGCCGACGCGGCGAACGTGCTGTACGTCGCGCCGCACGGGACCGGCACGTGTGACCTCGGGTCGCCGTGCAGCCTGCCGATGGCGATCGAGCAGCTGACGGCGATCCGCAACATCATCAAGCTCACGACGATGCAGGGCACGACGTACGACGCGGACCCGAAACTCCTGCTCGACAAGGCGCAGAAGGTAATCGTGCTCGGCATCGGCGCGACGTTCACGCCGACGAACGACGGCGCGGCGATCTCGGTGACCGCAGGCGACGTGTCGATCGACGGGCTCACGGTGACCGGGGCCAAGGGCGGGATGTCCGATGGCATCGCATGCACGGGCGCGACGCTGTCGCTTCGCCGCGTGACGTCGAGCGCGAACGGCGAGCACGGCATCAAGACGACGACCTGCACCCTGACAATCGAGCGCAGCCGGTTCTCCCGAAACCCTCGCGGCGGCATGCTGCTCACGGGCGGCACGCTCGAGGCGCGCAACAACATCATCGACGCCAACGGCAGCACGACGCTGAAGAACGGCAACGTCGAGCTCGCGACGGTGAGCGGGCGCTTCGTGTTCAACACGGTCGCCGACAACCAGTCGGAGCAAGGCGGCGGCGGGCGGACCGGCGGCGTGAAGTGCAGCAAGGCCGGCACGTTCCTCGTCGCGCACAACATCATCGTCGACAACGGCGGCGCGAACGCGGCGACGAGCGGCGACTGCACGATCGTCGACAACTTCGTCGGCAACGACTCCGCCGCCGTGAAGTTCGCGGCCGGCTATCACCTGTCGGCGGCGACGCCCGTCACGAACCCGATCATCCGCGATGACCCGAACGCCGATGCAGATTGCAAGGTGAACGGCGAGTACATCGACGATTTCGACGGCCAGCCGCGCCCGTATCAGCTCTGCGACCGCGGCGCCGACGAGTACCGCCCGTAACGGCCGGCGCACGCCCCGAGGCATACCCGTGAGCGAGGCAGATCGCGCGTAACCTCTCGGTATAACGAGGGTGCGATCCGGCGCCGAAATGCATCTGCAGGGTTCGGCCTCGGTTCACGTGAGTCCGGACATGGCAGATATTACGGGCATGGTTCACTGGAAGCGGTCGTGGTGAGCGACGCCGAGGTGAGTGGCGTCGCCCGCGCGATCATCGACGTGTGCAGCGCGGTCGTCGCCGAGGAAGAAGGCGAGCCGGCTCCCGTGCAGCGTGTGTCCCTGCCCGTGCTCGATCGCGCGCTGCCGATCGCCGGCCTCGCCGAGCGCGCCGGTCTCGACGCGGTCGCGACCGACGTGCTGCGCCTGCTCGTCGCAGCCGAGCTGGATCGGCGGGCGCACCGCTGCATGCGCCGTCTCGCGCAAGATCCGACGCTGCCCGGCATCGAGGTCGACGCCGTGGTCACCGCCGCCGAAGGCGTGGGCATCTCGTCGGCGCTCGCGCTCGAGGCGCTCGAGCCGGAGGGCCGGCTCGTCGGTCGTGGCCTGGTCGAATGGACGGAGCGCGCGACCGGTCCGTTGCTCACGCGGCGCCTGACCGTCGCGCAGGCCGTGCTGCGACTCGCGCGCGGCGGCTTCCCGACGCCGACCGAGCAGCTGCTCGCGACCACGAAGGTCGCCATCCCACTCGAAGAGCTCGCGCTCGCCGATGCGACGGCGGTCGTCGGCCGCGCGCCGCAGCACCGCTACGCGCAGCTCGTCTTCGAAGCGTCGAGTGGCCGGCCGCCGTGGCTCGTCGGACCGGCGGCGGTCGGCAAGCGCACGCTCGTCGCGAGCCTGGCAGCGCGCGAGCGACTGATCGTTCGCTGCATCGACTACCGCAACATCGCGGCGCGCCCGCTCGACGCGCTCGTGCCCGCGCTGTGGCGCGAAGCGCTGATCCACGAGGCGATGCTCGTGATCCACGACTGCGATGCCTCTGTCGATGCGGCGCGCTCGCCGTCGGCGCTGTACGGCGCGGTCGCGCGCGCGGGTGTGCCCGCCGTGTTCACGTCCGCCGAGACGCCGCGGCTGGCCGACTTCGATTCGCCACCGCTCGTGCTCGAGCTCGCGCTGCCTCCGCCCGAGCGGCGCGCGGTGTTATGGCAATCGGCGCTCGGCGTGACCGACGAACAGCGCGAGCTGGTCCAGCTCGGCTGGCAGCTGCCACTCGCGCCCGGTCGCGTGATCCGTGCGGCGTCGGTCGCGCACGAGCTCGCGGCGATCCGCGGCACGGCGCTCACCGCGAACGACGTGCGCGAGGCGGTCTCGCAACAGGTCGCGCAGAAGGTCGCCACGCTCGGCAAGCGCATTCGCGATTCGCAGACCTGGGACGACGTCGTGCTGCCGCCCGAGACGACGGACTCGATCAAGGAGCTCGTCGCGCGCGTGCGGCTCCGCAAGCAGGTGCTCGAGGACTGGGGCTTTCAGCGAAAGCTCGCGAAGGGCATCGGGCTCGCCGCGATGTTCCTCGGCCCTCCGGGCACCGGCAAGACGATGGTCGCCGGCATCATCGCCAAGGAGCTCGGGCTCGAGCTGTACCAGATCGACATGTCGCGGATCGCGTCGAAGTGGATCGGCGAGACCGAGAAGAACCTCGCCTCGATCTTCGACGCCGCCGAGGGCGCGAACGTCCTGCTCCTGTTCGACGAGTGCGACTCGCTGTTCGCCAAGCGGAGCGAGGTGAAGTCGTCCAACGATCGGCACGCGAACGCCGAGGTGAACTACCTGCTCCAGCGCATCGAACGCTTCGAAGGCGTCGCGATCCTGACCACGAACCTCGAGTCGAGCATCGATCCGGCGTTCAAGCGCCGGCTCGCGTTCCGTATCCATTTCTCCGTACCCGACGTGAAGGAGCGCGAGACGCTGTGGCGCCGCATGATGCCGAAGGAGGCCAGGACGGCGTCCATCGACTACGGCGCATTCGCACGCGACTACGAGCTCGCGGGCGGCAACATCCGCAACGCCGTGCTGCGCGCCGCGTTCCTCGCGGCCGCCGACGACAGTCCGATCACCGAATCTCACCTCGAACGCTCGATCGTCCTCGAGTACCGCGACGCCGGCAAGCTCTCGCCCGGCGGGCGTCTGTCCTGACGAAGGAGTGCACATGACCGTCACGTCCCAGGCCCAAGAACGCAGCAATGCCACTCCATCGGTCGACGCGCAGCCCGAGCCGCGCCGCAGACGCGACGCCGGCGACGCGATCGCCGAGCGCAATGTCGCCCAGACCAACGCTCTCGTTCGCGGTGGCGGTGGCGCGCCGCTGCCCGAGGCGACGCTCGCGAAGATGGAGCGCGCGTTTGGTGCGGACTTCTCGAGCGTGCGCGTCCACGAGGGCGACGCTGCGGCCGCGGCGGGCGGGGTTGCCCACGCGACCGGCGATGACCTGCACTTCGCGCCGGGTCGGTATCAACCCGGCACCAGCTCCGGCGACGAGCTGATCGGTCACGAGCTCACCCACGTCGTCCAGCAACGCGCGGGCGGAGCGCAGCTGCAGGCCAAAGGCGGCATCGATGGCAGCTCGTCGCTCGAAACCGAGGCCGACACGCTCGGCGCGAAGGCCGCGCGCGGCGAGCAGGTGAGCGTCACGGGCCAGACCTCGGCGGGCGCCGTCCAGCTCAAGCGCTACGGCGCCGGCGAGCGCATCCAGTTCACGCACCCCGGCAGGGACAAGGTCAAGCAGTTCTCCGGCATCGTGATCAAGGTCAACACCGACAACAAGGTCGACGACCAGGTCGCGTACGAGGTGGACGCGAACCTCGACGGCGATCAGATGTCGTTGATCGTCCAGGGCGGCGTCGTCACGCGGGAGGAGTCCCCGCCGATGCCCAAGGGCGTCGACAAGGAGGTCACGCAGCTCCTCGATGACAGCGTCGAGCAAGAGGTGCGGCAGATCCTCGGCATGAACGTCCGGGTCGCGACGGCGAAGGGTCCCGGCGTCGAGCCGGGCGACGTGCAAGTCGGCGAGCGCATCGTCATCAAGGCGCCGCCCGCGGTGCAGAAGCAGGAGGAAGGCACGGCTCTGGGCCGCGCGAAGGAGAGCTTCCTGCGCAACGTGGTCCGCGACCTCGTGATCATGTCGAAGACCAAGAGCGGGCGCTCGCTGCTGACCTCGATCAACGAGGCGGCCACCTCGAACAAGAAGCTCGTGTTCATCGCATTCACCGCGGGCGCGTCGAACGCCGGCCAGATCGGCAGCGGCGGTGAGTGGGACGGCAGGAACCAGCAGCCCGGCGAGTCGTCGAGTGTCAGCGTCGGCTACAACCCGGTGAACGGCCTGCCGATCCAGGAGCAGCCGCACCAGGTGCACGACGAGACGATCTTTCCGGCCCTGGAAGACGAGTTCGGGCGCCCGAAGCACAAGCCGAGCGACGTCACGCTGTTCCACGAGCTCGTCCACGGCGACGACATGCTCCGCGGCCGGCTCTACACGCAGGAAGTCCCGAGCGGGCAGTTCGACAAGTCCAAGGTGAGCGAGATGCACGCCGTCGGGCTCGAGGAGTACCTCGACAAGGACTTCATCGAGGGCCGGAGCAACACGCCGACGATCTACTCGGAGAACACGTATCGGCACGAGCGCGGTGTGGCGCAGCGCCCCTGGTACAAGGACCAGGCGGAGACGCTGGAGGCGCCGCCAGAGAAGGAGTCGGACCTCGAGAACGAGAAGGACGAGCAGCTCCAGGCCGAGCCCAAGCCAAAGTCATGGTGGCACCTGCCGAAGGAGAAGAAGAATCGGCGCGACGAGATCACTCGGATCAAGGGCGAGAACGATCAGCGGCGCCAGCGCAACGACCAGCGCAAGGTCGCGCGCGACAAGCGCGGCGTCCGGGATAACCGCGAGGCGCTCGTCGAGGAGACGATCCGGACCAACCGCGAAGCGCAGAAGCACGCGCGGCTCGACGAGCTCGACAAGAAGAAGGGAGAGGACGGCGAGAAGCAGATCGCCAAGCTCGAGAGCATGGACGATCACCAGGCCGAGCCGAAGCTGTCCAAGAAGAAGGCGCCGGCGAAACAGCCGCTCCGCATCGACCTCGAGCCGGAAGCGCCGAAGCAGATCGGCGGTAAGGCCGTGAAGAACGTCAGCGGCGATGGCATGGATTGCCTCATCCGCGCGCTCCTAACCGCGGTCGGTGCGAACCTCAAGCACACGTTCGCGGCGCGCGACCACCTCATCAAGAACAACGTCGTCGCGAGGAACGAGATGCTCGAGCTCGCGGGCGACTCGGGCGGGATGCTGATCGGATACCTGCGCAGCCAGGGCTTGATCGACTCCAATCGCGGCGTGCGCGTGCACTACTACCAGGGCGGCGACCTCGTGCACCAGGACGTCGCAGGCGGCGGGAACCCGATCGAGGTGTTCCTCAGCATGCGAGAGCGGCACTTCTACGCCGTGGTCGGCTGAGCCTTAGTTGCTGGCCAGCTGAGCGCGTAGATCGGCGACGATGCCGGCGGGGGCGCGGAGGCGGACCTTCGTGCCGTCGTCGTGGTGGGTCTCGGAGAGCACGGTCGTGCGCTCGTGGATCACGTGGACGAGCCGCTGCTGCGCCCACGGCACGTCGAGCTCGACTTCCTCGAGTGCGCCGACGAAGTGCTCGATCAGCTTGTCGCGCAGCATCGCGACATCGGCCGGGCGCTTCGCCGACAGCTGGATCGCGCCGGGATAGCGATCGGTCAGGCGCTCGCGCGCAGCCTCGTCGACGCGATCGATCTTGTTGAGGACGAGCCACGACGGGACGGTGTCGGCGCCGATCTCGGCGAGCACCTCGCGCGTGACGGCGAGCTGGTCGGCCTGCGCCGCGTCCGATGCATCGACGACGTGAAGGAGCAGATCGGAGTCGCTCGCCTCGTCGAGCGTCGAGCGGAACGACGCGACGAGGTCGTGCGGCAGCTTCTTGATGAAGCCGACGGTGTCGCTGACGAGGATCGGCGGCTCGGTCGGCGGGACGAGGCGGCGCACCGTCGTGTCGAGCGTCGCGAACAGCTTGTCGGCGACGTAGACGTCGGAGCTGGTCAGCGCGCGCATCAGCGACGACTTGCCCGCGTTCGTGTAGCCGACGAGTGCGACGGTCGGCAGCTCGCTGCGGCGATCGCGACGCGTCTTGGCACCACCGCCGATGCGCGACAGCTCGTGCTTGATCTCGGCGATCCGGTCGCGGATCCGGCGACGATCGAGCTCGAGTGACGTCTCGCCGGCGCCCTTGCCGCCGACGCCGCCGCGCACGCGGTCACCGCCACCGCTCGACTCGCGCAGGCGCGGCGCGAGGTACTTGAGCCGTGCGATCTCGACCTGCAGGCGCGCCTCGCGGGTCTTGGCGTGGCGATGGAAGATCTCGACGATGACCGCGGTGCGATCGAGGACGTCGACGCCGGTCGCCTTCTCGAGGTTGCGCTGCTGGGTCGGTGACAGATCGTGATCGACGAGCACGACCTTCGCCTTGCGCGACGGCTCGGCGATCGTCTCGCCGTCGACATCGCCGTCGTCGGGCTCGTCGGGCTCGGCCGCGTCGGCGTCGAGCTCCTCGTCCTGCTCGGCGGCAACGCGCTTCTGGCGCGCCGACACGCTCTCGAACATCGGCACCTCGCCGGTGCCGCCCGTCCACGACGCGAGCTCCTTCAGCTTGCCCTCGCCGAGCACGACGCCCGAGGCGAGCCGGCCGCGGCGCTGGACGACGCGGGCGATCGGATCGAGGCCGAGCGTCTTCGCGAGTCGCTCGAGCTCCTCGATCGAGGACGCGAGCTCTTGCTCGGTGACGCCGGGGAGCTGGACCGCGACGACGACCGCCGGCGGACGCTCGTCACCGCCGAGAGACGCGAGCTGCGAAAGAATGCCGCCGTCGGACATAGGGGCGCGGACCTTACTCGATCCCGTGCTCGGTGGCGAACTGGATCAGGAGGTCGGCGAACTTGCGCGGCGCCTCGGCGTGGAGCATGTGCCCTGCCCCGCTGACTGTCGCCAGCCGGGCGCTCGGCAGCGCGGCGGCGAGCGCGTCGAGCGTCACGCGGAAGTACGGCGCCGAGCGGTCGCCGCCGACGAGCAGCACCGGCGGGGTCACCCGGGCAAGCTCGGCGTAGCGCGGCCGGTACGCGAGCAGCGCACCGGAGTCGGCGCGAATCTCGGCCCACTTGTTCCTCGACCGCTCCTGGAACGACCGCGGCATCCGCTCGAACGCGGTGTCGCCGAGCACCGTGCGTAAGAAGAACTCGCCTGCGGCCGGCCCGCCCTGCTCTGCCGCAAGGCGATCGAACTCGCCGAGAAACGTCGCCGGCGCCGCTGCGAGGTCATCGGAGGGAGCCATCGGCGGCTCGATGAACACCGCGCCGGCGCACAGCTCGGGGCGCGTGCGCAGAAGCTCGAGACCGACGACCGAGCCGAAGCTCGATCCGACGATGAGCGCGCGCGACTGCACGAGCGTCGCCGCATCGGCCGCGTGCTCCTCGACGGTGGTCGCATCGTGTCGGCGATCGTAGGCAACGAGCGTGAATCGCTCGCGCAGGCTCGATGCGAGCTGGATCGACCACGTCGTGTGATCGGCAGCGCTGCCGTGAATCAGCAAGACTTCGGGCCCACGTCCGGCGCGAACGACGTGGAGTGACGACGACATGGCGGCTACTATGGCCGATGGATGCCACCCGAGGACGGAGATCCGGCCCCGAATGCGGACAGCGACGCATTCGCCGAGACGATCGCGCCGGCCTCGCCGAGCTCCAGTGCCCCGACGCCGCCGCAGAAGATCGCGGCAGGCACGCGCGCCGAGCCATCGAGCTACGACGCGACGATCGCCGCGCCGACCTCGGGCTCGCTGCCGCCGCTGCCGCAGGTCGATGACGCGCTCTATCGCACCGATCGCGAGATCGCGCGCGGCGGCATGGGCAAGATCGTCGCTGCCGAGGATCGCCGGCTCGGCCGTCGCGTCGCACTGAAGTCGCTGCTCGAGCCCGCGGGCGAACAGATCACGCGCTTCCAGCGCGAGGCGCTGATCACCGCGCGCCTGCAGCATCCCGGCATCGTCCCGGTCTACGAGGCGGGACGCTGGCCGACCGGCGAGCCGTTCTTCGCGATGAAGCTCGTGTCGGGCCGCCCGCTCGACAAGGTGATCGCGGAGGCGACGAAGCTCGAGGAGCGGCTCGCGATCATTCCTCGCCTCGCCGCCGCATGCGACGCGATCGCGTACGCGCACAGCCAGCGGATCATCCATCGCGATCTCAAGCCCGGCAACGTGCTGGTCGGCGACTTCGGCGAGACCGTCGTCATCGACTGGGGCCTCGCGAAGGACCTCGACGCGCAGGACGGTCACGACTCGCAGAATCGCTCGCCGAAGGACGCCGTGAAGAAGCCGGCGAGTGCGAGTAGCTCCGACGCGGCGACGCTCACCGTCGCGGGCGCGGTGATGGGCACGCCCGCGTACATGGCGCCGGAGCAGGCGCGCGGCGAGCCCGTCGATCAGCGCGCCGACGTGTTTTCGCTCGGCGCGATGCTCTATCACACGCTCACAGGCGTGCCGCCGTACAACGCGCGCACCGCGACCGACGTGATCGCAGCCGCCGCACTCGGCAAGATCGTGCCACTCGCCGAGCGCGAGCGCCGCGCGCCCGCAGACCTCGTCGCGATCGTCGAGCGTGCGATGGCACAAAGCCCGTTCGATCGCTATCCGAACGCGGGCGAGCTCGCCGACGAGCTGCGGCGCTTCCTCACCGGCCAGCTCGTCGCCGCGCACAGCTACACGGCGCTGCAGCGGATCGGCCGCTTCGTCAAGAAGCACCGCGCCGCCGTCACGATCTCGCTCGTCGCGCTGACCGGGTTTGCCGTCGGCGGCACGATGATGATCAACCGCATCGTCGAGGCGCGCGACCGCGCCCAGCGCGCGAAGCAGATCGCGATCTCGCGCCGCGTCGCCGCCGAGCAGCTGATCGACTACATGCTCTCGGACATGAAGACGCGGCTGTCGGCCGCGGGCCGCCTCGATCTGCTCGCCGGGCTCGGCACCGAGGTGAAGCGCTACTACGCGACGCTGTCGGAGACGCCCGGCGGCATGCCGCGCGAGGACGAGATCCGCATGGCCGAGGCGATCCAGCTGATCGCGACGGCCGAGCACACCTCGGGCAAGCCGGACCAGGCGCTCGCGACGTGGCGCGAAGCGCGACAGCGACTCGTCGCACTGATCGGCGACGACCGCACGGCCAAGACGCGCAAGCTCCGCCGGATGATCGCGCGCTTCGACTACGAGAGCGGCCGCGTGTTCCAGGAGCGCGGCAAGCTCGACGAGGCGCTGAAGTACTTCACGGCGGCAGAGGCGTCGTTCGAGGCGCTGCGCACGGAGGACGCGGACGACAAGACGCTCCTGCTCGACTCCGCCGATACGCACGATCGACTCGGCGACATGCTGCGCATCGACGGCAAGATCGACGAGGCGTTCGAGCAATACTCGCGCGCGAAGAACGAGCGCGAGACCGCGGCGAGCCAGGGCAACGGCCGCGTCACCGACGAGGTGCTCGCGCTATCGACGAGCCACTTCAAGCTCGCGTCGGTCTACCAGAACCGCGGGGAGTCCGGCGCCGCCGTCGAGGAATACAAGCTCGCGCTGCGCCTGCGCGAGACGCTGCTCGAGAACCAGTCCGACAACGTCGAGATCCAGGAAGCGGTGCTCGAAGTGCAGCGCGAGATGGCCGAGCTCCAGCGCCAGCTCGGCGACGAGAGCGGTGCGATCGACACCTATCGCCGCGCGCTGCCGGTCATCCAGTCCCTCGTCCAGCGCGACCCGACGAACACCGACTGGCAGTACCAGCGCGGCAACATCCTGTCCGACCTCGGCTTCACGCTGATCGACAGCGGCCAGTTCAAGGACGGTCTCGCGGAGCTCGAGGCGTCGATCGAAGTCCAGAAGGACCTCGTCGCGCGCGACGACAAGAGCTCGCGCTACAAGATCGCGCTGTCGCGCTCGTACACGCGCGCCGGCGACGCGCTCGGCTACCTCGGCCGCAATGCCGACGGCGTCGCCCAGTACCGGCTCGCGCTCGACATGCGCAAGGAGCTCGTCGACTCCGACGCGAAGAACGTCGCGTATCGCCGCTCGATCGCGTGGTCGTTCTCGAAGCTCGCGAAGGCGTTCTCGCTCGAGAACGACCTCCCCAAGGCACTCGAGGCAAACGAGGAAGCGCTCGCGATCCGCAAGGCGCTCGTCGCCGAGTCGCCGTCGCAGGGCGGCTTCAAGAACGAGCTCGCATCGAGCGAGGTCGAGCTCGGGCGCCTGCTCGCGACGCGCGATCCGAGGCGCGCCGGCGACCTCATCAAGGACGGCATCGCTCGCGCGCGTCTGCTCGTCGCGGTCGACACGATCAACAACGAGTGGAAGGAGACGCTGACACAGGGCCTCCTCGCCCAGGCCGTGCTCGCGAAGGCGACCGGCGACGAGAAGCTACGCGGCTCGCTGCTCACCGAGGCACTCGCGATCGCGCAGGATGCCGTGCAGCGCGCGCCGCAGAACGCGCACTGGCCTGGCTACATCGCCGAGATCCACGCCGGCCTCGCCGAGCACGCCGCTGCGCGCGGCGATGGCTCGACCGCGCGTGCCGAGTGGCGACTCGTCGTGGGCACGCTCGAGCCGCTGGAGATCGCCGCCCGCCTGCCCGCACCTCGCGCTGCGCTGCTCGATCGCGCGCGCTCGCATCGCTAAACTGGTCGCCATGGGTGACGAACCAGAGCGCCAGTTCATGGGCGGTCAGAAGAGCAAGGTCTGGACCTACCTGATCCTCATGGTGGTCCTGATCGGGATCGTGATCCTCATCAACGTGGTGTGGAAGAACCCGACCTTGGCCAGAGAGGGCGTGAAGAGCTTCTTCGGCCTGCCGACCTGGGCGCTCGCGACGATCACGTTCCTCGTCGGTGCGATCGTGTTCTGGGTCGGTCTGAAGATCGAGACCGACTGGCCCGAAGCGATCGGTGCATTCCTCATTGCCGGCTCCGTCGCGGCGTTCGAGCTGATAGCCGGCTGGTCGAAGTTCGAGCTCGGCCTCGTCGTAGTTCCCTACCTCATCCCACTCGTGGTCTTCGTGTTGCTTCTCATGTATGGAATGAAGAAGTCCGTCTAACATGGAGCTGTGAAGCACTGGGTGACCGTCCTCTGCGCGTTCGCGATCGGCTGCGATTCCCCGAGTGCCACCGAGGGAGCCGACGCGAGCCCCGCCGACGCTGACGCCAACCTCGTCGGCAATGTCGTCGTGCACGCGGTCGACAAGACAGGTGCGGCAGTGCCTGGCCTTCACGTCGTGTTCATCGATAGCGACGGCACCACGATCGATCAGGTCACGAATGCGCAAGGCACGGCGCAGGCGAGCGTTCATCCAGGTGCAAGCGCGACGGTGATCCGCGAGCGCAACACGTTGGGCGCGTACTCGATGACGACGGTGCAGGCGCTCGTACCCGGCGACGACATCACGATCGACACCGCGCCCGGCTCGGCGGCCGCGACCGACGATGCGATGAGCAACCGCGTCGTGCCGCTGAACACGACCGCGGCCGGCAACATGACGTTCACGTACCCGGCCTACAGCGGCGCGGCGAAGTACATCGTCTTCACGCCGTGCGGACGCACCGACGTCGGCACCTCGCGGTCGCCGAGCCTGGCGTTCCAGGCTGGCTGCGTGAAGTCGCCGTTCGACGTGCTCGTTGTCGCCGCGAGCAGCGGCGACGTGCCGCTCGCGTGGGCCACGAAGTCGGGCATCACGTTCGCGGCGAAAGCCACGGCGGCGATCACCGACACCTGGCACGCGCCGGAGAGCTTCGCAGCGACGTACACGAACGTCACGAATCGCGTGACGAGCATCGAGATGAACCGCTTCGTGCCGTACGTGCGCGGTATCGCGCAGCAGGTCGCGACCGGGACGACGACCGGCGGCGACACCACGATCTCGACGACGAAGGCGACGAAGGGCCTGACGACGCTCATCAAGAGCCGCATCCTCTGCGCCGAGGGCACGGGCGCGGGCTGCGTCTCGTCGTCCAGCGGCACCGCACAGCAGACGATCAACGAGGTGATCGACGGCAACGCCGCGGCCTACTCGCTCGACGTCGGCGCGAACCTCCTGCCGTGGGTCAGCGCGAGCTACGTGCCGGAGACCAAGACGATCGCGGTGACGCTCACCGGCACCGGCACCGTCGACCTGTTCGAGGCGAACCTCCGCTACACGCGCAACAACGCCGTCATCTACACGTGGCGCGTGTTCGGGCCGACGCCCGGCGACGTCACGTTCCCGACGCTGCCGGCGACGATCCCCGGCGATCCGACGGTCCGCTCGACCGACGCGCAGGGCGTCTATCAGGTCTACCTGTGCGAGAGCACCGCGCTCAGCGGCTATCGCGCCGCGATCAAGAATGTCTACGAGTCGCTCGGCACCTGCGAGGCAAACGCGACCGCGACCGGCACGACCGCGACGAAGCCGCTCGCACCGACGACGGGCATGTCGCGCTTGTCTCAGTGGAATTAGTTCTGCGTCAGTAGCTCGACGAGCTCGGCGGTCTCGGTCACCGGCGGCGAGCACGACGGGCCCTTGCACACGAACGCGCGCGCCTTCGGCCCCGCGGCGACCTTCGCCTCGAGGATCGAGGCCTGCGCCCACGGTCCGGCGATCTGCAGCGTCGGGCAGTACGCGCGGCGCGCCGCCGCGTAGAGCTCGTCGCGACCCTCGCCGTCGGTGACGACGAGCACCTTCTCGTTGAGATAGAGGTCGAGCGCGCCGAGCAGCGACGACGTCGCCCACGCGTTGACGCCGGTGACCGCGGTCAGGCGCTGCGCGAGGTACTTCTCGGCGAGCTCGAGCGCGCTCGCATCGCCGCCGACGAGGCCGAGGCGGAGGAGCGCCTGGGTCGCGATCGCGGCACCGGCCGGAATCGCGCTGTCGTGGTGCGACTCCGGGCGATGGACGAGCAGCGCGTCGCCCTCGGGCGACATGTAGAAGATGATGACGCCGTCCTTGTCGTCGACAAAGCGCGTGCGGACGCTGACGAGCAGGCGCACGGCGAGGTCCCACCACGCGCGATCGCCGGTCGCCTCGGCAAGGTCCATGAAGCCCTGCGCGCAGAACGCGTAGTCGTCGAGCGTGCCGTCGAGGTCCTTCGTCTTGCCCTCGTGGAACACGCGCGCGATCCGATCGGCGGAGACCATGCGATCGCGAAGGAACGTGCCGACGCGCGTCGCGAGCTCGAGGGCGGGCGCGTGGCCGGTCGCGCGCCACGCGGCACAGAGGCCGGTGATCGCGAGGCCGTTCCACGCGGCGAGCACCTTATCGTCGGTACCGGGGCGGATGCGCGTCTCGCGCGCGGCGAGCAGCTTGGTGCGCAGCTCGGCGAGCTGCTCCTCCTCGTGCGGCGACGTGCGCGGCGTGATGCGCGACAGCACCGAGGTCTGGTGCTCGAAGTTGCCGGCCTCGGTGACGCCGTAGGCCTGCGCGAACAGGATCGCGTTCATCGGCCCCAGGACCTCGCGGAGCTGAGAAGGCGTCCACACGTAGAACTTGCCCTCCTCGCCTTCGCTGTCGGCATCGAGCGAGGACCACAGGCCGCCGGCGGGGTCCGAGAGCTCGCGCCCGAGGAACGCGACGGTCTCGGTGATCACGTGCTCGGCGCGCGCGGCGAGCGGGCCGCCCATCGCGACGACGCTCGCGTAGATGCCGAGCAGCTGCGCCTGGTCGTAGAGCATCTTCTCGAAGTGAGGCACGAGCCAGCGCGCGTCGACCGAGTAGCGCGCGAAGCCGCCGCCGAGGTGATCGTAGATGCCGCCCTCGGCCATGCCGCGCGCCCAGCCGTCGAACGCAGCGCGCGCGGCGTCGCCGAACGGCAGCCGGCTGGCGCGAGCGAGCAGCTCGTGGCTCGAGCTCGACGGAAACTTCGGCGCGCCGCCGAGGCCGCCGAACTTCGGATCGCAGCGCTCGGCAAGCTGCTTGCCGGCGGCGATGATCAGCGAGCTCTCGAGCTTGCCGACCTGGCCCATCTCGGCGCCGCGGCGGTAGTGCTCGTCGACGCGCTGCAGGCCGTCGACCAGCGCGAGCGCGTTGTCCTCGGCGTCGGCGCGGCGCGTGCGGAATGCTTCGGACATCGCTCGCAAGAGGTCGTGGAAGCTCGGCCGGCCAAAGCGCGGCGTCTTGGGGAAGTACGTGCCGAGGAAGTACGGGCGACCGTCGGGGAGGCAGAACGCCGACAGCGGCCAGCCGCCGCCCTCGCCCATCACCTGGATCGCGTTCATGTAGATCGCGTCGACGTCGGGGCGCTCCTCGCGATCGACCTTGATGTTGACGAACAGCTCGTTCATCAGCTTCGCGGTCGCGGCGTCCTCGAAGCTCTCGTGCGCCATCACGTGGCACCAGTGACACGCGGCGTAGCCGATCGAGACGAACACGGGCTTGCCGAGCTTCTTGGCCTCGGCGAACGCGTCTTCCGTCCACGGCCACCACTCGACGGGATTGTCGGCGTGCTGCCGGAGATACGGCGAGCTCTCGGTCGCTAGGCGATTCGACATGCCCGCACCTTACCGTATCCTTTGGACGTGCCCGACCCGCTCGCTGCGGCGATCGCCGCGCGGTTTCCGCATGCAAGCTGCGTCGCCGACGCGCACGGCCTGCGTGTCGAGCTGGAGGCCAGCGGCGCACCGTTCCGCGCGCGCGTGCAGATGTCGCCGGCGAGCCACGTCGCGGTCCAGCTCCCGAGCACCGATGGGTTCGAGCTCGCACTCCGCTGGACCGACCGCGCGATCGCCGGCACGCGCGCGGCGTCGTTCGACGACACCTGTCTCGTCGAGACCAACGATGTCTCGCTCGCGAACGTGTGGCTCGACGGCGAGGCGTGCGCCGCGCTGCTCGCGTCTCGCTACGTCTCGGGCACGCCGGACCCGCTGCGCTCGACGTTGCCGATGCTGCTCGACGGGACGTGGCATCACGAGCTGCGCAGCGACGAGGACAGCGCGCAGACCGAGGGCGAGGCGAGCCCCGAGCGGATCGGCGACATGCTCGCCGCCTGCCTCGCACTCGCGACGCGGCCGCTGCGCTGGGCACGCTGGTTCGCGCCGGTCGCGAAGGCGCTCGGCGGTGACGCCGCGCCGCGCGTCGAGCTCGGCGGCAAGCCCGTGCTGCGCTTCCGCCGCGGCACGACCGAGGTCACCGTACGTCTGCTCCGCCGTCTCGGCCCCGCCGATCACGGGCGCCTCCGCACGGTCGTCGGCGCGCATCGCGCCGGCTCGGGCGGCGAGACGCTGACGCTCATCGCCGA
>JABFXX010000531.1 GCA_013368795.1 Kofleriaceae bacterium | reverse complement strand
CGGCGATCATCAACGCATCGCGCAACCAGGCGCGAGCAGGGTCACCGAGCAGCGGCAGCGCGACGCGGAAGTCCGCTTCGTCCTTGGTGCGCACACGCTTGGACTTGTACAGGAGCTGGATCTCGGGCCGGAGGAACGGAACGCCCTCCCCTGTTCGGTCGCCCAGCTCTTCGATCGAGCGCGACACGCGATGATCGCGTCGATAAGTCCATCGATTGTCGACGATGTCTGCCACGAGGAGCTCGAGTGCCCACGGGGCGGTCGCAGTCGGGCGACACCAGATCACGTGAGCGTTGTCGTCGATGGACCAGGACGTGAGTCGACCCTCCTTGGCGGTGTAGAGCTCCCAGCCCGCGAGCTGGCGCGCGACCGCAGTCTCGGAGCCGCGGAGGATCTGCACGTCGATGTCCTCATGTGGGCGCGTGTGACGGCCGACGAACAGATCGATCGCGACACCACCGGCGATCCACCACGACACCTCGGTGGGCTCGAGCAGCCCTCGCACGTCGTCGATCGAGAGCGCTGACCACGAGGATTCCGTCATTGTGGGCTCGGTCCCCTGCCGCCCAGGCCTCGACTCGCGCACGGTTCTCACCATAGCTGAGCTGCCGGTTCGAAACGCGACGGCACTGGTCTGTCGCGACCGCGCTCCGCGGTCAGGGCCCAAACCGCGACTCGCGCACGGCTCGCACCATGGCCAGCCGGATACTCGACCGCCGATTCGAAGCTGAACAGCGCCGCCGCCCCGATGCGCAAACCTCGCGCCCGACCGCCCGGCGCGCTGAGCTGAGCCTGCCCCGCAGGTTCGATGTGCGGCCGCGATCACGCCGAGGCACCGCCGAAGTTCGTCGGCCTGGTCGGCGCCTATCGCAAGTCGAGCGCGCCGACGCTCTACACGACGATCACCGCCTCCCCGTGAGGCATGAGCCTCCGTTCGACTGGAGCGCCCACGTCTTCGAGATCGTGCGACCTGACAGACCTCACCAAAACGGCCCCGGACGCTCGTCCCAGTGGATGAGGCCATACCCGCGCCACGTCGCCGCGAGGAGCTGCGTCCGCGGTGGCGAGACCGGCAATGGCTCGTAGTCGGGCGGCCGCCGGAACTTCGTCGTCCAGCCGTCAAACGAGATCGCGCTCGAATACTCGTCTAGCTTCGCCGCACGCGCAGCCCCGTCGAAGTAGTCCTCGCGATGACGACGCCAGTTGTTAAGCACGTACGCCAGCGCGTTGCGCGCGTGACGGCCCGTCTTGATTTGACTCTCGTGGTAGCGGTAGGCAAACACTTTGCCGCCGCGGCCCCACGCCGCATTGATCGCGCGCGCGGCGTTGATCGCGAAGCTCTGCGCGCCCTGGGTCAGCGCCTTGGCATTCGCTGCCTCGACGATCAGATGCAAGTGGTTGTGCTGGATCGAGATATGAACGACGCGAAAGTCGTCGCCGGCGAGATAGCGTACGAGCACGCGGCGTAGCGCTTCGTAGAAGCAACGCTGACGTAGCCGCGGCAAGTCGCGCACCGTGCGCCACGTGAGCTGCACCGGATGCTTACTCGACAGCGCAGGCCGCTTGCGATGTGCGCCGCCGGTCTTGGGGCCGGAGCGCTTACGACCCGCGCCGCGCCGCCGTCCACCGTGTTTGTTCTTCGGAACCCACTCCACCGCCGACTCGGGCTTCATCTTGATTAGGCACTAACACGCGCCTCTGACATTGATGCGATTCACCTACGAGGCACCATCGTCCGGATTTCGGACATCAACATAAAAGACTCGCCCCGGCAGGAACCAACGAAGTTGCCGCGCGAAGATCAGGCTGCAAACTTGGTGTCGGCCCTCTGTTCGGGGTGAGGCGACAACACACAGGGGACGCAACGCCGCGACGTTCACGGGGACGGCGCCGCAGCCGCCGGCGATGGCAAGCCGCAATCACGCACAACTCGAACAAGCCGTCGTGCGCTTACTGATCCAGGTTCTGGCTCATCGCCGCAGCGAGTCTCGTTCGACACGACGGGCAACGTCGTCATGAGCATGCACGGCTCCGTGCTCGACAGCATGGCGATTTCGCTCGCGACTACGCGCGGCTCTGCGGGCTCGCGCTCGTTGCGTACTACCGCTCCGGCTCGTCGTGCTCGCGCTCGGCGTCGGCGATCCCGTGCGCCCGCGCCGAAGCCGCCGTCAACGGTCACGGACGGCTTCGAACCAGTCGTCGTGCGCTTACTGGTTCGGGCACAGCTGGTGCGCTCCTCCCGCCTGATCAGGGAGGACGACCGATTGTTCACGTTCGTATTCGCCAGGCTCGAGCGACCGGGACAGAGTGAGCGCAAATGGCAGCAGAGAATCCGATGTCCAAGGTCTGGCTC
>JABFXX010000382.1 GCA_013368795.1 Kofleriaceae bacterium | reverse complement strand
GGCGGCGGTGAGCCCATCCGCGGCGTAGAGGACCTCCATGATCTCGCGCTCGCGACGGCTGAGCGGTGGCACTGTCATGCTAAGAACTTAGCCCAGTGCTAATTTCTTAGCAACTGTTCAGTCAGACGGGAACGTCCAGGACGGCGACGAGCTTGCGGCGGACGGAATCCGGCAGCTTCGATGTTCCGATGGCAGCGCGAATCTCTGCTTCGAGAGACGGTGGTGCAGGCACGAAGCGATACTGGAGGCGCGCGAACCACCTCTCGATGTAGCGCCGGACACGCTCGCCGAACGCCGCGTCGCTAGTGTCGAGCGCGCGAACCAAGTTGCGGAGGCCGTCCCAGACCGGCAGGTGCCAGAACACGTCGAGCGCGGCGATCTTGCCGGCACTTGCTCGCGTGAACGCCGACCATACGTCCTCGCCGCGAACGCGCGCGATGTGCGCCACGAGGATGTCGCGGCCCGCACGCGCCACGCTCGGGCTCTCGTCGAGCAATGCGGCGAGTGCGAGCTCGACGATGTCGTCGACCGCGAACGTCGCGAGTGCTTCGAGCGCGTGGCGGCGGACGACCGGGCGCGCGTTGGCGAGATAGCCGCGGACGAGCGCGGCATCGGCCGGACCACCGGTCTCGCTCAGCCCGACGAGCGCGAGGCCGAGCTGCCTGCCCTGGCTCGCCGCGAGCCGCGCGCGGTACTCGGAATCGGGATCCTTGCCCGCCTCGAGCGCCGCGGTCTGAGCGATCGCACGGACACCGGCGTGCGGATCGAGGAGCAGCGCGGACCACGGCAGCCGCGATCCGGAGGAGAGCAGGCGATTGGCGGTCGCGAACCGGATGCTACCGAGACGATGGCGAAGGAGCTCGTCGACAAACGTGCCGAACACGGCGTGGTCGGCGTTGACGATCCAGCGTGCGGCCCACGCACGAATGCCCGGATCGGGGTCACGCATGGCGGCCACGAAGACGTGTTCCTTCGCCTCCGGCGAGCCGCGATACGGGTCACCGGCGGGGACGGACGCGCCGAGCCGATAGCGCTCGAACAAGCGCCGGTAACCGCGTCGACGCACGAACCGATCGGGCGAATCGATGGCGTTGCGCAGGCCGTCGAGCGCGCTGGAGCCGCGAAGCAGCGCCTCGATCTCGTCGAGGATCTTCCCCGCGCCCAGGCGTCCCCACCCGTGCATCGCATCGATGATCGGCAGCACGGCGAGCAGATCGGGGACGTGCTCGACGGTGAGCCGAGCGCGGAGTGCGGCCTCGGCGAGCGCGCGCACCGGCTCGACCCAGTCGTTCGCGCGCAGGAGCAGGAATGCGGTCTCGGATCCATCGGAGCAGGTGGCCGACCGACGGATCGCTTCCTCGCGCACGAAGCCGCTCGGGTGACACATCGCGAGCTGGAGGAGCGTCGGACCCGCGCGCAGCCCGGCGAGCGTCTTGATGTCGCCTGGCGTCAGCTTTGCCCAGCGCTCCATGCCCGTGTGCAGGCTGTACGACATCGTGCGGAACACGCGCTCGAATTCGGGCACGTCACGCACGTCGAGGTGCCGGCGAAGCTGCAGGACGGCGTCGCCGGTCGCTTCCGCGATCTCGGTCCGAGGGTCGAGGGTCACTGCGATGATGCGAGGGATGGCGAGCGGCTCGCCGGTGCGTCCGATCTTGCGGAGCAACGCGACGATCGCGGGTGGCCGCGCTTTCGCGTACGTCAGGTGGTAGAGCTCGTCGATCGACGCGAACGTGGCAGGCGAGGGAGCGCGCATCAGAAGCCTACCGAAGAGCCTAACGCGCCATCGTCAAGCAAGAACGGCAAGGTCAGGACCGGCCAGGGGCGTGAATCAACATCGGTCACACCCGCGCGTCGAACAGAAGTAGGCTTGTCGGATGCCGACGAGATTCGGCGCGTACACCATCCGCGAACCGCTGGGTGCCGGTGGCATGGCGCAGGTCGATCTCGCCGACTGGAACCCGATCTCCGGCCCGTCGAGGCGCGTCGCGCTCAAGCGGCTGTTCCCGCATATCGCGGAGAACCGCGACCTGCTCGCGATGTTCATCGACGAGGCTCGCCTCGCGCGCTACCTGCGCCACCCCAACATCGCCGAGGTCTACGAGTTCGGTCGGATCAGCGGCACGTACTTCATCGCGTTCGAGTTCGTCCAGGGCGTGACCGTTCAGCAGCTCGCACGACAATGCGAGGAGCGCGTCGGCTACATCCCGATCCCGTTCGTGCTCGAGATCGTGTGCCAGCTGTGCGATGCGCTCCATCATGCGCACAACCTGTGCGACGAGCACGGCCTCGCGCTCGGCATCGTGCACCGCGACGTGTCGCCGCAGAACCTGATCGTCTCGACGGCGGGATTCGTCAAGCTGATCGACTTCGGCCTCGCGAAGGCCAAGCTCTCGTCGGTCGAGAGCCACTCCGGCATCATCAAGGGCAAGCTGAACTACGTCGCGCCCGAGTACATCGCCGGCACGCTCGATCAGCGCTGTGACTTGTGGGCGGTCGGCGTGCTCATGCACGAGCTGCTCACCGGCAATCGGCTGTTCGATGCGCCCGACAACTTCGTGACGCTCGACCGCGTGCGCTCGATGGCGATCCCGCCGCCTTCGAGGTTTCGCGCGGAGGTGACGTCGGAGCTCGACGACATCGTGTTCAAGGCGCTCGAGCGCGATGCGAAGAAGCGCTGGCAGAACGCGGCGAGCCTGCGCGCTGCAATTGCCAAGCACGCGAAGGAGTATCCGCCCGTCACCAAGTCGCAGCTCGTGCAGTGGGTCGAGTGGGCGTTCGGTCAGAAGCAGAAGTTGCGGCAGGACAGCGGCCTGTCAGCGCTCCACGACATCATCGAGAGCGGACAGATCGAGGCGATCGACGAGGATGCGGCCTCGGTGGCCGCGCGGTTGCCCGCGACCTCGGCGGCGATCACCGAGCGGCAGCGCGAGAGCGTCGCGGCGATGCCCGTCGGCGAGGCGATGCTGAACCGGCACCGCCAGCCGCGCGTGCGCACGTGGCTCCTGCTACTGCTCGTGCTCGCGGCGACCGCTGCTGCGCTCGTACACTTCGGCGTCGTGAAGCTGCCCACGTAGCCGCTCGGCGAGCCGGATCCCGACGCCGCCGGTCGCCACGCGCAGCGCCTCGTACTCGGTCCGCGCGGCATCGCTCGGCGCACCTCGACGGATCGCACGGATCAGCGTGTTCTTGCGCGTGTGCTCCGACGGGACGAACTCCATCGCGAGCACGTCGTAGCCGGCTGCGCGGAGCAGCGCCGTGCGCATCGCATCGGTCACATCGGCGGCCGTCTCGCGCCTGAGGTGCGGCGTGCCCCAGATCGTCGAGAACGGGCCACTCGTGCCGCGCTCGGCGAGTGCCGACCACCCGCGCGCGAGCTCGGCCTGACAGCACGGTGCGACGGCGAGCAGCTCCGCGCCGAGCGACACGCCGAGCGCGAGCGCATCGCACGTCGCGGTATCGCACGCGTGAAGCGCGACCACGCCGTGCACATCTCGCGCGTCGACGGCCTCGACCGTGCCGACCTCGAGCCTGACGGCTTCGTCGAGCCCGGCGATCTCGGCGCGGCGGCGCGCCTCGGCGATCAGGTCGGGATTGCGATCGACGCCGATCACCTCGAGCTCCCAGTTCCACACGTGCCGCGCGCACCACGCGATGAGCAGCGTCAGATACGAGCGGCCGCAACCCGCGTCGAGCAGACGGACGCGTGGATGACGCGCGCGAAGCTCGCGCAGTGCAGGGAGCAGCAGCGCGACCATGTGATTGATCTGGAAGTACTTGCGCGCGCGGTCGGGCGGCAGCGAGGCGTCGTCGCGGAGCAGGCCGAGCGCGCGCAGCAGCACCGCCGCATCGGCCGGGCGCATGATCGGCAGCTTGTCGCCGACGAGCTGTTTCGTGCGCTCCTCGGTCCAGTAGGCGCGGGCGCGGGCGCTGTACTCCTCGGCCCAGCGGGCACGCGTGCGCGGATCGGTCACGAGCGGCAGCATAGCTCGGCACACATCCAACGCCGCGATTTGGCACGCGAACGTGGGCCTTGGATCGCCCGCCGATCCGTGCGAACGATCCGCGGCTAAAGATTTTTCGGCCGAGATAGCGCGCAGCCGCGTAGGAGCCACTCGAGATGAAGCTCTCGAACATTTCATTCGTGATCGCGCTCGCTCTGGCGGGTGGCTGTGTCCTCACCGAAGACGACGGCACGAAGAACGCGTGCCAGGCGCAAGAAGACTGCCTCTCCGGCTATCAGTGCGTCGACAACGTGTGCGTCACCGGCGGAGGCTCCAACATGCCGGGCACGTACTACGGCACGGTCGAGCCGATGACGCCGGCGAGCTCGGGGCTGTCCGCCGAGAACTACGAGACGCTCGCGGCGCTGACGACGGCACCGGGACCTCTCGGTTGCGCGGTCGTCGGCGACGTGGCGGGCTCGCCCGGCGCCAATGCGGCGGTCGTCTACGCGAAGGTCAGCAAGGAGTCCGGTGACACGCGGTGCCCGTCGGGGTCGTACGCGATCGTCAACGATCCGGACCTCTGCCACCAATCGTTCCCATCCGACCTCCATGCGAGCTGCGCGATCTACAGGCGCTGGAATGCAAGCGGCCAGCAGAGTGCCAATCAGCTCGCGATCGGCGGCTACGTGTCGATCCAGAACACGTACGTGAACGACATGCTCGAGCGCTGCGATGTCGACATGAGCATCCAGTTCGCGGGCGGCGTCGCGATCGCGAAGAAGTTCCAGTTCGACTACAACCCGCTCGCGCCGACGGCGGCGTTCTGCGTGCATTGATTTTCGTGCGACGCGCGCGCCGGCATTGATATATATGCGCGCCGGGCGTGACGATCTTTGTCGACAACCGTGACCTGCTCGACCGGTTTCGTCGCGGCGATCGCGACGCGCTGACCGCGGTCTACTACCGATACGTCGACGAGGTCGCGACGCTCGCCCGGCGCGGCTTCACGATCGAGAGCAGCGGCCACGCCTACGTGCGCGGCCTCGACGCCGATGGCGAGCGCGAGCTCGTCCAGGAGACGTTCCTCAAGGCGTTCGCCGACAAGGCGCGGCAGGCCTACGACGGCATCTCGCCGTATCGGCCGTACCTGCTTCGCATCACGAAGAACCTCATGATCGATCGGTATCGCGCCGCCAAGCACGCGACCGTCGAGCTCGACGGCGGCGGCGTCGGCGATATCGATCAGCTGCTCGCGACCAACGGCGAGCTTGCCGCAGGGACCGAGCCCGAGGACCTGCACTGGAAGACGCTGCGGTCGGCGACGAATGACTACGTCGCCTCGCTCGACGACGAGAGCCGCCGGCTCGTCACGCTGCGCTTTGTCGAAGAGCGCTCCCAGGACGAGACCGCGGTGCTCATGAAGTGCAGCCGCCGCCGCGTGCGCACCGTCGAGGAGCGCGTCCTCGCGGGCCTGCATAAAGCCCTGAAAATCGCGGGCTTGAAAGATTGATCATTTTCTGCGGCCGAACGGGCGGCCGGCTCCGTAGGAGCGGGCATGAAGTTCGTGCTTGACCCTCCTCCGCACGCGGGCTACCCGGGGGCGCCGTGGTGAAGTCCAAGCACGGATTGTCGCGACTGCTCGCCGGTCGCGATCGACTGAGCCGGCTCGAGAAGGAACACATCCTCGATCAGGTGCTCGCCCAGACCGCACCGCCCCGGCGCACGCGCTGGTGGCTCGCGGCGATGCCGGCCGTCGCGGCCGCGGTCACGATCTTGCTCGTGCTCGCACCGTGGCATCGCGAGCCGGAGTTTGCCGCGCGCGGTGGTAACCAGGCGGTCGGCGCGTTCAAGCCGACGTGCGCGCACGGCTGCGGCACCGGCGACAAGATCGTGTTCGACCTCGCCGGCACGACGGGCTATCGCTACTTCGCCGCGTTCAGCCAGCGCGCCGACGGCACCGTGCTCTGGTACTTCCCGGGCAGCGACGCCGACACCAGCGTCGAGCTCGCTCAGGGACTCGGCAGCGGCGTGCTCGATCGCGGCATCGTGATCGGCAGCGAGCATCCCGCGGGTACGTATCGCGTGTACGGCGTGTTCTCGACGGAGCCGCTGTCGCGCAAGGAGATTCGCGATCGCTTCGACGACGTCCACGTCACCGCGGGGCCGGGCACGAGCGTGGTCGTGCAGGAGCTGGTGGTGCGATGAGGCGCGCAGCGTTCCTCGTGCTCGCCCTCGTGCTCTGCGGCTCGCGCGCCTACGCGGGCAGGGATGTCGCGTACGCGATCGTGATCGGCAACAACGCGCCGCCGAGCTCCGGCACGCCCGAGAAGCTCGCCCCGCTGCGCTACGCCGATGACGACGCGGTTCGCTACTTCCAGCTGTTCTCGCGCATGGCCGACACACGCCTGCTCGTCGTGCTCGACACGCAGACGCAGCGGCGGTACCCGGGGCTCGCCGCACACACGGAGGCGCCGACGCTCGCGAACCTCGATCGCGTTGTCGGCGAGCTCGCGGCCAAGATGGAGCTCGATCGGCGGCGTGGCGATCGGCCGGTGCTCTACTTCGCGTTCAGCGGCCACGGTGCGCGCGACGATCACGGCGACGCATTCCTCGCGCTCGTCGACGGTGCACTGACCCAGCAGAAGCTGTACGACGACGTGCTCGCGCGAATGCCGACCGCATTCACGCACCTGATCGTCGATGCGTGCAACGCCGGCGGTGTCGTCGGCGTCCGCGGCGGTTTCTTCGATCGCGAGGCGAACACGCAGTCGGCTCCGACAACCGCGGACGACGTGAAGCCGATCCTCGAGGCGACGCCGCTCTCGCGCTATCCGCAGGTCGGCGTGATCCTCGCGACCACGCTCGGCCAGGAGTCGCACGAGTGGTCGGCGATCGAGTCGGGCGTGTTCACGCACGAGCTGCTGTCTGGCCTGCTCGGCGCCGCCGACGTCAACGCGGATCGCCGCATCGAGTACACCGAGCTGCAGGCGTTCATCGCGGCCGCGAATCGCAACATCAAGGATCCGCGCGCGACCCCACACGTGATCGCGAGGCCGCCGCAGCTCGATCAGAACGTCGCGCTCGTCTCGCTGACGGACCTCCGCGGGATGCGGATGGTCCAGGGCAACGCGTCGGCGCTCGGCCACTTTCACGTCGAGCTCGACAACGGCCAGCGCTACCTCGACGCCCACCTCGAGCCCGGCGCGCCGGTCGCGTTCGCCCTGCCCGATGCGACGACCGCGTTCCTGCGCACCGACACGCAGGAGGCGACGCTGCCGTCGAGTGGACCCGTCGCGCTCGCGTCGGTGTCGCTCGGCGAGCTCCGCTCGGGCAGTCGTGGCAGCATCGAAGCCTCGTATCAACAGGCGCTGTTCTCGGCCGACTACGGCCGCGCCTACTATCAGGGCTACGTCGACAGCATCGGTGCGGTCGGCGTGCACTTTCCGCCGGCGAGCGTGCAGGCCGAGGTGCACTACGGCTCGCCGACCAAGCGGCGCGTCGCGATCGGTGGCGGCCTCGTCGCGACTGGCCTCGGGATCACGGCGATCGCGACGGCTGTCGTCGCGTTGAACGCGAAGCATGACTTCGAGACGACCAACCTGCAGCGTCCCGCCGAGGAGGCGCGGCAGCGCTACGAGCGATACGGACCGATCGCCGTCGTGACGGGTGCGGCCGCGCTCGCCACCGGCGCCATCTCGTACTGGTTGTGGCGTGACTCGAAGTCGAACACGAGGGTCGTACCTCTCGCGCCGGGCAATGCCGGCACGGGCATGGCCCTCGAAGTGACGTGGTGATTGGAGAAGGTCATGGTCAAGGTCATCGTATTTGGTTGTGTGCTGGTCGCGGCTGCCTGCAATCTCGACAAGCCCGGCAAGACGGCGTGCGAGCAGGCGGCGGACTGCCTCTCCGGCTACGCGTGTGTCGCGGGCGAGTGCGTGATGCCGTCCGAGGAGCCCGACGCCGGCGTCGACGCCTCGCCCGACGCGCCGCCGATGTGCGTCCCCGAATCGCTCACGGAGTTCTGCACGCGCCTCGGTGCGAACTGCGGCGAGGTCACCGCCGAAAGCAACTGCGGCACCCCGCGCACTGCCATCTGTGGCTATTGCGGTAACGGCATGACGTGCGGCGCCTCGAACGTGTGCGGCTGCGAGCCCGAGACGGCGCAGGAGCTGTGCACCGCACAGGCGGCCGCATGCGGCTCGATCACCGCGACCGATCGCTGCGGTGCCACGCGCACGATCCAGTGCGCCGACACCTGCGCGTCGCCGAATACCTGCGGTGGCGGGTGGGCCGAGAACAAGTGCGGCTCGACGACGTGCACCGCCGACGGCTGGTGTCGCCCGACGACGAGCTCGATCAACCAGCTCTACGACTTCAACGCGATCTGGATGGCCGCGGCGAACAACGGCTGGGCGGCGGGCGAGAACAGCGGCGGGTTCATCTACCGGTGGAACGGAACCACCTGGCGCAGGGTCCTCACCTCGAACCGCAGCCTGTTCGCGATCAGCGGCAAGGGCCTCACGGATGCGTGGATCGTCGGCGGCTACGGCGTCACGTACCACTACGACGGCACGACGCTGACGAGCGGCAGCGCGGGCTGCTACAGCTGCGACGTGTTCGACCTGTGGGCGCTGACCTCGCAGGACATCTGGGGCATCGGCTACGACCACAAGGCGATGCACTTCGAGGGCTCGGGCTGGGGCGTGTCGACGCTCTATCCTGCGCCCGCCGCGCCGCGCGGCGTGTGGGCCGCGGCGTCCAACGACGTGTGGGTCGTCGGCGATGGCGGCACGATCCGGCACTGGAACGGCGCGGACTGGACGTCGCAGACCGTCGGCACCGAGGGCCTCCTCGACGTGTGGGGCGCGAGCGCGACCGACATCTGGGCGGTCGGCAACGGCGGCCGTCTCCTCCACTACGACGGCACCACGTGGAACGCGGTCGCGAGTGGCACGACGCAAACGCTCCGTGCGGTCACCGGCACGGCGTCCAATCGCGTGTGGTTCGCGGGCGCCAACGGTGTGCTCCTGTACTGGAACGGCAGCACGCTCGCCCCGCAGCAGAGCGGCACGACCCGCACGATCAAGAGCATGTGGGCGCTGTCGCCGACCGACATCTGGGCGGCGGGCGACGACGGCCTGCTTTTGCACAAGCAGTAGCTGTCACCTTTCGGCGGGCGGCGGCGACTATGCCCGGACGATGAGCCGGGAAGACAGCGATGACGAGCTGGTGCAGCGAAGCCTCGCAGGTGAAGCGAGTGCGTTCGCCCAGCTGGTCGAAAAGCACCAGCGCCTCGTGTTCGGCGTCGCGCTCAGCGGTGCGCGCGATGTCGCCCAGGCCGAGGATGTCGCGCAACAGGCGTTCGTCGAGGCCTGGCGCGACCTGCCGCGGCTTCGCGATCGCGCCCGCGTCGGCTCGTGGATCGCCGGCATCGCGCGCAACCTCGGGCGCCGGTGGGACCGGCACACCGCGCGGCGACACAAGCGCGAGATGGCCGCGATGGAGGGCCCGGACGCAGTTCCCACGCCTCTCGACAGCACGCTCGAGCGCGAGACCCAGAGCCTCGTCCGCAAGGCGCTCGACGAGATTCCCGACGCATATCGCGAGGTGCTCGTCCTGTTTTACGTGCACGGCCGGTCGATCGCCGAGGTCGCGGCGGGGCTCGGCATCAAGGAAGACCTCGTCAAGCAGCGACTGTCGCGCGGTCGCCGCGCGTTGCGCGCAACCCTCGAGACGCGCCTCGAAGACGCGCTCGAACAACTCGGCCCGAGCAAGGCCTTCACAGCGACCGTCATGGTCGCCGTCGGCACGATGACCGCGCGCAATGCGTCGGCGGCCGGCGTCAGCGGAAAGGTGTTCTTTGCGATGAAAGCAACCAAGCTCGCCGTGGTCGGCCTCGTGCTCGTCGTCGTCGGTGCAATCGCATGGCACTCGCGCTCGTCGGGTGCGAGCGATCGGCCGGCCGTGACCGACAAGGCGGTGGCGCCAGCACCTGCTGTGGCGGCTGCGGCTCCGCCCAGCTCGCCGCCGGGGGCGAGCACGCCGGCTCGTCGCAAGGTCGCAACTCGCCAGGACCGCGAAGCCCTCCTTCGAGCCATCCGCGGCGCGTATCAGCATCGACTCGCCGCGACATCTC
>JABFXX010000408.1 GCA_013368795.1 Kofleriaceae bacterium | reverse complement strand
CGCTCGAGGGCGGTCAGCCCACCAACGACCGTGGTGTGCCTCTCGCCGGTGGTCTCGAGGAACGCGACGGTGTCCACGGCCGAGGGAGATAGCACGCTTCGGCGACGTGAGGCGAACTGAGGGCGGCGACGGAGCGCCGCTACGAATCAGAAGTAGCCGGGGCGGACGATCGTCTCGGTCATCTCGTCGGCGACGACCTTGACGACGTGGGCACGGAACGTCTGACTACCGAGCGTCGCAGCGACCTCGGTGTCGCCGGGCGGGACGTTGAAGACGAGATGTACGCCAGCGCCCATCGCATCGAACGCACCGGCGTCGAAGTCGGTGGTGCCCTGAACGTCGTTGCCGCCCTGCTTCACGGTGACCGTTGCACCATCGACCGGCGTGTTTGCACAGTCGGTGACGAAGACCGCCATCGTCCCGTTCGCCGCCTGCTGATCGATCTGGAGAGCGCCGACGAGCAGCTGAAAGGTGGTGGTCTTGAACGTCAGCGCAGGAATCATCGCCTGGCTCGCGATCAGCGCCTGCGGCGGGAAGATGTTGACGTTCTTGTAGGTCGCCTTCGTCAGGGTCATGTACCCGTCGACCGGATTCGTGCTCGTAGCGATTGGACCTAGTGACCAGGTTCCATCCGTCGCGGAGGTCGCGGGACCGGCGAGCTTGTTGCCTGCAGCGCAGTTCGCCGCGCCCGCCTTGCACGCGTTCAGCGTTGCGCCCGCAACCGGATCGATCGACGCGGTCATCGCCACAGGGTTGACCGAGATCTCCTGCACGGTACCCGACAGCGTGATGTCTGCCGGCGCCTGGCCGTCTGCCGGTGCCGGGTTGCTCATACACGTGAAGTCGTACTGGGGCGGCGGTGCGTCCATGTAGACCTTCGCGTCGACCGCGGCGTCCTTGGTCACCATGATCCCCGAGTCAGGAGTGCCGCCGTGGTCGCTGCCGCAAGCCGCCAGCGCAAACAAGCCAATAGCAAGAGCGCGAAGTTTCCCCATGTCGCGGTCGTACACCAATTGAACGCGCGTTCCAACGCTCATTTCTTGGCAGGCCTGTGACCCGGAAGCCTCGGTCTGGAGACCGCGATCCAAAGTCACGTCACGCGCGTCGGAGCAGCACGATGTGCTCGGCCTTCGGGCGGTCCCCGAACGCGCGTCGCTCGACGGTACCGAGCATCGGCCGCTCCTGGGACGCCCACGCCTCGATCACGAGGTCACCGGGCAGCGCCTCGCGCACGTCGTCGAGCGCGAACATCGCGCGGCCCTTCGCGACGGAGTCACCGATGACGATCGCGGCGGCACCGCCCGGGACGAGGGTCGCGGCGATCTTCTCGATGCTGCCCGCGAGCGCCTTCTTCCAGCGACGGTTGGCCTCGTGAGGGTCGGCCTCGAACGAGCGGCGCGAGCCGAGCTCGCCGGCATCGAGGTCGCGGTGGCGAAGGCCGAGGAAGTCGAAGCGGAGGCGCTGGTGCTCGGCGTAGTCGTAGGTGCCGGCATACGGAGGTGAAGTGACCACGCCCGCGACGGTGCCGTCGGGGACGACGGTGGAGAGCTTGCGGATGTCGAGCTCGTGGACCTCGGGGAGAGGCGCGTGGACCTTGGCGAGATCGTCGAGGCCGGCGACGAGGAGCTCGACGCGCTGGCCGAAGAGGCGAGTGGCCTGGCCGCGCGCGACGTTGCGATCGGTCCAGGTGGGATCGGTGTCGGAGGTGCGCGACGAGACCTTGTAGAGGATGGCCGAGAGGCACGCGGTGAGGATCGAGGCGAGCTCGGCGTCCTCGGTGGCGAGCTCGTCGAGGCGGGCGGCCAGATCTTCGAGCTCGCGACGGACGTGAGGGGCGAACCAGGCGGCGAGGCGGCGGTTGCGTGCGTTGGGATCGAAGCCCGCGACGCGGCGGAGAGGGGCCGTGTCGGTACCGGAGCGGCGGGCGGCCTTGCCGGCGGCGAGGGCGGCACCGGCGATCGCGTGGCCAACCGAGCGAAGCTGGTTGCGCTTCTTGGGCGGTACGGTCCAGGTCTTGGCGCGGGCGACGAGGGTGGCGAGCGGATTGAGGTCGGTGCCGATGGCGCGCAGGCCGTTTGCGCGGGCCTCGACAAGGACGGTGCCCGAGCCGCAGAACGGATCGAGGATGGCCTGGTTGCGCTTGGCGTCCTCGCCGACGAATTCGACGAGGATCTTGGCCGTCGCGGGGTGGAGGCGCGCGGGATACGTATGGAACGGATGGGTGAGCGTGTCGGCCGTCTCTTTGTCCGTCTGGGCGGCTTCGAGCGCCTCGACGAGGACGGTCGCCGTCGACGTCAGGCCATCGCGATGGATACGGCCCGCGGTGCGAGGCATGGACAGCGAACGACGTTGACGCGGCACGCGCGCACTCTACGTCGTCGGAACGACCGATGCATGCCCTGATGTGCATGAAGGACTCATCGAGGCGGTTCGTGCGGGGCATGGAGTACGGCGCGATCGCGACGCTGGCGATGAGCCTGGTGATGTTCCTCGACTACGTGATCGGCGCATCGCCGCTGAAGGTGCCCCTGCCGCTGGCGATCGTGACGGGCGTGCTGATGCGGTCGGTCGGGATGCGCGTCGTCGAGCCCGGCGTGGTGATCGCGGCGATTCCGATCTTCTTCGCGTACGGCGCGCTGTGGATGGGGTTTGCGGTGTGGTCCACCGACCGGATGCGGTGGTGGAAGGGCCTGGTCGTGGGACTGGGGCTGTGGCTCCTGATGATGATCTTCTACTTGCCCATCGCGGTGACCTCGTCGTTCGAGATCGTGACCAAGCCGTCGACGTGGATCGGCACGCTGATCGGCCACGCGGTGTACGGCATCGTCGGCGGCGTGCTCGCGGACGACAAGCTCCGTCACCATCGGGCGGAGCCCTACCCTGCCCTGTAGTGGTATACGGGCCGCATGCCCATGCCTCTCGAGATCGTCGGCCTCGGTAAGCGCGAGGTGCGGTTTGTTTGGGACGAGGGAGTGGAGGACGTCTGGACAGCTCGCGAGCTGCGAATCATGTGCACGTGCGCGAACTGCCAGAGCGAGGCGACGGGCGAGCGACTGCTCGATCCGAAGACGGTTCCCGAGGACATCACGGTGACCGACATGAGCCTCGTCGGAAATTATGGGGTCGGTATCCATTTCTCCGACGGCCACACGACGGGCATCTACCGGTTCCGCGTCCTCAAAAAGCCGACGTGAGCAGCGCGTAGCGCGCGGCTGCCGGATCGTGGTTTGCACGAAGATCCGGCATGCGTATCGAGGACTACGCGCTGGTCGGCGATACGCACACGAGCGCCCTGATCGCGCGCTCCGGCTCGGTCGACTGGATGTGCGTTCCACGGTTCGACTCGCCCGCATGTTTCTCCGCAATGCTCGGAGCCCCGCAGCACGGGCGCTGGCTCGTCGCACCGCGCGGCGAGCTGCGCCGCGTGAGCCGTCGGTACCGAGGCGTGACGCTGATCCTCGAGACCGAGATGGAGAGCGAGGACGGCTGCGTGCGGGTGATCGACTTCATGCCGCTCCGCGGGCGCGCACCGGATCTGGTGCGAATCGTCGAGGGCGTGCGCGGGCGCGTGCCGGTGCAGGTCGAGCTCGTGATCCGCTACGACTACGGATCGATCGTGCCGTGGTTCCGGCGCGAGGGTAGACGCCTCCACGCGATCGCCGGCGACGACGCGCTCGTGCTAGCGAGCCCGATCGAGCTCGGGGTTTGCGACGGGACGATCTCACGCGAGGTGCTCGTCGAGCCCGGCGATCGCGTTCCGTTCACGCTGACCTGGCACCGTTCGTACGAGGACAGTCCGCCATCACCGGATCCCGAGGAGGCACTCGCAGACACGGAGCACTGGTGGAACGAATGGGCCGCACGCGCGACGGTGACCGCGCCCTATCGCGAGGCGGCGTTGCGCTCGCTGATCACGCTGAAGGCGCTGACGTACGCACCGTCGGGAGGACTGGTCGCCGCGCCGACGACGTCGCTGCCCGAGGGGCTCGGCGGCGTTCGCAACTGGGACTATCGCTACTGCTGGCTGCGCGACGCGACGTTCACGCTGCAGGCGCTCCTTCACTCGGGCTTCGACGACGAAGCACGCGCGTGGCGCGAGTGGCTCGTACGCGCGGTCGCGGGCGAGCCCGACAAGCTGCAGATCCTCTACGGCGTCACCGGCACGCGCCGCGTCGAGGAGTACACGGTGGGCTGGCTGCCCGGCTACGAGGGCTCGCGACCGGTGCGCATTGGCAACGCGGCGGTCCACCAGCGCCAGCTCGACGTCTACGGCGAGCTGATGGATGCGCTGTACGTCGCGCGCGCTGCCGGTGCACCGATCGACGAGGACGCGTGGACGGTCCAGCACGCGTGCCTCGACTGGCTCGAGTCGAACTGGTGCGAGCCCGACGAGGGAATCTGGGAGATCCGCGCCGAGCCCCGGCAGCTGACGTTCTCGAAGGTGATGGTGTGGACCGCGTTCGACCGGGCGGTGAAGGCCGTCGAGCAGAGCGGCGCGCCCGGCCCGCTCGAGCGATGGAAGGCACTGCGCGCACGCGTGCACGAGGAAGTGTGCGAGCGCGGCTTCGACCGGCAGCGCGGCACGTTCACGCAGGCGTTCGGCGCGCCGGCACTCGACGCGAGCCTGTTACTCGTACCGATCGTCGGCTTTCTGCCCGGCGACGATCCGCGAGTCGTCGGCACGATCGAGGCGATCCGCCGCGAGCTCGTCGTCGACGGGTTCGTCAGGCGCTATCACACCGACGAGAACGGCCGCGCCGACGGCATTGCCGGCCACGAGGGCGTGTTCCTCGCCTGTACGTTCTGGCTCGTCGACGCGCTGATCCTGGCGGGTCGGCGAGATGAAGCAAAGGCGCTGTTCGAGCGCCTGCTCGCGCTGCGCAACGACGTCGGGCTACTCGCCGAGCAGTACGACCCCGAGCAGCGCCGGTTCGTCGGGAACTTCCCACAGGCGTTCTCGCACGTCGCGTTGATCAACAGCGCCCGCAACCTGAGCGGCGAGCCCGGCGGGCCCGCACAGCAGCGCGCGCGGAGGGAAAATTGATGACCAGGGAGCTTCGAGATTCCGTTGTCGTGATCACCGGCGGTACGGCTGGCGTCGGACGCGCGACCGCGCGCGAGCTGGCCCGTGCGGGTGCGAAGATCGCCGTGCTCGCACGCGGGCGAGACGGCCTCGCCGCGACGGAGAAGGAGCTTCCGCAGCTCGGTGCGCGCGCCGCACTGGCGATCGAATGCGACGTCGCCGACGCCGCGCAGGTATTCGTCGCCGCCGAGCGCATCGAGGCCGAGCTCGGCGAGATCGACGTCTGGATCAACAACGCGATGACGACGGTATTCGGCAAGTTTCGCTCGATGAGTCCCGAGGAGTTCGAGCGCGTCACGCGCGTGACGTACCTCGGCTTCGTATGGGGAACGCGCGCGGCGCTCGATCGCATGGTGCCTCGCAATCGCGGCACGATCGTGCAGGTCGGCTCCGCGCTCGCGTACCGCTCGATCCCGCTGCAGTCGGCGTACTGCGGCGCGAAGCACGCGATCGTCGGATTCACCGATTCGATCCGCAGCGAGCTGATCCACGACGGCAGCGCCGTCCAGCTCACCTGCGTTCACCTGCCGGCGGTGAACACGCCGCAGTTCAAGTGGTGCGAGAACCACATGGATTTCCAGGCGCAGCCCGTACCGCCGATCTTCCAGCCGGAGATCATCGCGCGCGCGATCGCGTATGCGGCCCGCCACCCACGCCGCGAGATCTATCTCGGCTGGCCGTCGGTGAAGGCTGTATTCGGCCAGAAGCTCGCACCCAGCTACGCGGACCGCTATCTCGCGCGCCACCTCGACGCGCAGCACGCGGGCCGGCCCAACGACAAGAACCGCCGCTCGAACCTGTTCGAGCCGATTCCCGGAGATCACGGCGCGCACGGTGACTTCGACGATCGCGCGCGCGATCACGATTTCATCGCGCCGATCACGGCGCGGCTCGGTGCGACCGGCGTGATGGCGGTCGCGGCGTCGACGCTCGTCCTCGGCGCAGCCGCGGCGGCGATGCTGCTTGGCTTCGCGAAGAGGCGCACATGACGACGCTCGAGACGACCTGCTGCATCGTCGGCGGCGGCCCCGCCGGTATGATCGCGGGCTGGCTCCTCGCCCGCGCCGGCGTCGACGTGATCGTGCTCGAGAAGCATGCGGACTTCTTCCGCGACTTCCGCGGCGACACGATCCATCCGTCGACGCTCGAGCTCGTCTACGAGCTGGGCGCGCTCGACGAATTCTCGGCCGTGCCGCAGACGCGAATCGATCATCTCGACCTCCAGATCCTCGGCGAGCGCGCGCCCGGGCCCGACTTTCGCGATCTGCCGACGCACTGCAAGGAGGTCGCGCTGATGCCGCAGTGGGACTTCCTCGACTTCGTCGCGCGCCAGGCCAAGCGCTATTCGCGCTTCCGGTTGATCATGGAGGCGGACTGCGAGGACCTGGCGACGGAGGGCGATCGGATCACCGGCGTGCTCGCGCGGACGCCCGACGGCCCGCTCGAGGTGCGCGCCGATCTCGTCGTCGGTGCCGATGGCCGGCATTCGAACGTGCGCGACCGCGCCGGCCTGCGCCGCATCGATGTCGGCGCGCCTATCGACGTGTTGTGGATGAAGCTACCGAAACTGCCGAGCGATCCGAGCCAGGTCCTCGGCATCATCGCCGTCCAGCAGTTCCTCGTGATGCTCGATCGCGGCACCTACTGGCAGTGCGCGTACCTGATCGAGAAGGGCGGCACCGACGCGGTGAAGGCCCGCGGCCTGCCTGCGTTCCGCCGCCGGCTCGCGGAGATCGCGCCGTTCCTCGACGATCGCACGAGCGCGCTTGCGAGCTGGGACGACATCAAGCTCCTGACGGTCGTCGTCGATCGGCTCGAGCGGTGGTGGCGCGCCGGGCTCATCTGCATCGGCGACGCCGCACACGCGATGTCGCCGGTCGGCGGCGTCGGCATCAACCTCGCCATCCAGGATGCGGTCGCGCTCGCGAATCGCGTCGCCGAGCCACTGCGCGAGCACAGACTCACCGACGACGATCTCGCTGCCGTTCAGGCGCGCCGCGAAGCGCCGGCCCGCCGGATCCAGCGACTCCAGGTCGCGATTCACGAGCACGTGCTCGAGCAGATCCTCGCCGGGCGCGGCAAGTTTCGCCTCTGGCTCGTCCGCTTCGCGCTCCGGCATGCGAGCTGGCTCCGCCGCAAGATCGCGAACACCGTCGGCGTCGGTCAGCTCGAGCACGTCCAACCAGCTCCGGCGTGATCGGGAGCCATCGCATGTGCGCTGCGTCGGAATGCATGGTGCATCGACGCTTTGCATGAAGATCGGACATCGACTTGCCCTGGGACTTGTCGGCGGCGCGATCGGACTGGGGACGATGGAGATCCTACGGAGGATCACCGCGCCGCTCGTGGGGAAACACGCATCGAAACCCACCGACGTGTTTCTGAGCGAGCGCACGATGTCTCCTTTCGGTCCGCAGCACGAGCCGGACGAAGGCGCGACAGAGGCGCTTGGCAGGATCGTCTACGAACGCGTCGTCGGTCGCGAACCGTCGCCGCGCACGAAGACGGTGCTGTCGTGGACCGCCCACCTCGCAGTCGGCTTCGCGACCGCCGCGCTCTACGCCGTCATCCGCGGTGGAAAGAACAAACACGTGCTGCTCGAGGGCGCGTTGTTCGGCACCGGACTGTGGATCGTCATGGACGAGCTCACCGTGCCGCTGCTCGGCCTCTCCGACAAACCAACTGCGTATCCCGCGAGCCAGCACGCGCAGGCACTCGCGCAACATCTCGGCTTCGGGATCGCGACCGTGGCCACCACTCGAGCGCTGGAGGATTGGCGATGAGCGAGACCGTCGGTGACTTCGTGATGCAACGTCTCTACGCGTGGAAGGTCCGGACCATCTACGGCTACCCGGGCGACGGGATCAACGGATTCCTCGGTGCGCTCGGTCGCGCATCGGATCTCGTGCGGTTCGTGCAAGTCCGGCACGAGGAGCTCGCCGCATTCATGGCGGCGGCCCACGCGAAGTTCTCGGGCGAGGTCGGCGTCTGCATGGCGACGTCCGGCCCTGGTGCGATCCACCTCCTGAACGGCCTCTACGACGCGTCGATGGACAACCAACCCGTCGTCGCGATCGTCGGCCAGCAGAAGCGGATGTCGCTCGGCGGCGACTACCAGCAGGAGGTCGACCTCCAGAATCTGTTCAAGGATGTCGCGCACCAGTTCTGCCAGACGTGCATGCATCCCGCGCAGGCGCGCACGCTGATCGATCGCGCGATGCGGATCGCGCATGCGACGCGCAGCGTGACGTGCGTGATCTTTCCCAACGACGTGCAGGAGGCCGACGCGATCGAGGCGGCACCGCGCGAGCACGGCGCGATCTACACCGGCATCGGCTACACGTCGTCGCGCATCCTGCCATCCGAAGACGAGCTCGAGCGCGCCGCCGACATCCTGAATCGCGGCAAGAGGGTCGCGATTCTCGTCGGTGCGGGCGCGCTCCACGCATCGGCCGAGGTCGCGGCCGTCGCCGACCGGCTCGGCGCAGGCGTCTCGAAGGCGCTGCTCGGCAAGGCGGTGCTGCCCGATGACCTGCCCTACGTCACGGGAGGCATCGGCCTCCTCGGCACCAAGCCGAGCGACCTGATGATGCAGAACTGCGACACGCTGCTGATGATCGGCACCAGCTTCCCGTACTCGGAGTGGCTGCCGAAGGAGGGCCAGGCGAAGGCGGTACAGATCGACATCAGCCCGCGCAAGCTCGCGCTCCGCTATCCGGCCGACGTGCTGCTGCACGGCGACGCCGCCGACACGCTGCGCGTGCTCTTGCCGCGGCTGGCGATGAAGACCGACCGCGCGTGGCGCCAGGGCATCGAGGCCGCCGTGTGCGAGTGGTGGAAGCTCCTCGAGAGCCGCGCGCTGGCGCCGGCCGACCTGCTGAACCCGCAGCGCGTGTTCTGGGAGCTATCGCCGCGCCTACCCGCGGACTGCATCCTGACCGCGGACTCCGGCTCGTCGACGAACTGGTGGGCGCGCGACCTGCGTATCCGCGAGGGCATGATGGCGTCGCTGTCGGGCAACCTCGCGACGATGGGCCCGGCGCTGCCGTATGCGCTCGCCGCGAAGTTCGTCCATCCCGATCGCCCGGTCGTCGCATGCGCCGGCGATGGCGCGATGCAGATGAACGGCAACAACGTACTCATCGACGTCGAGAAGTACTGGCGCGAATGGGAGGATCCCCGCTTCGTCGTGCTCGTGCTCAACAACGGCGACCTCAACCAGGTCACGTGGGAGCAGCGCGTGATGGCCGGCGACCCGAAGTTCAACGCGTCGCAGAAGCTGCCCGAGTTCTCGTTCGCGACGTATGCGCAGTCGCTCGGGCTCGGCGGCATCGTCATGCGCAAGCCCGAGGACATCGCACGCGGCTGGGACGAGGCGATGGCGCTGCGCAGGCCGGTCGTCGTCGAGGCATACACCGATCCGGAGGTGCCACCGCTGCCGCCGCATATCGAGCCGGTGCAGGCCAAGAACCTCGTCGAGTCGATCATCAAGGGAGACCCTCGTCGCTGGCGCGTCATCAAGGAGTCGGCGAGGCAGCTGTGGGCCGGCCTCGAGCGGGTGACGAAATGACCCGACTCTCGGTCGAACCGCTCCGCGATCTCGAACACGACCTGGCTGACTGCATCGACGGCGAGGTGCGGTTCGATGCCGGCTCGCGCGCGATCTACGCGCACGACGCATCGAACTATCGCCAACCGCCGATCGGCGTCGTCATCCCGCGCCACGCCGGTGACGTAGAGGCGACGCTGCGCGTGTGCCATGCGCACGGTGCGCCCGTGCTCTCGCGCGGCGGCGGGACGAGCCTCGCGGGCCAATGCGTGAATCACGCGGTCGTCCTCGATTTCAGCAAGTACATGAATCGCGTACTCGAGGTCGATGTCGCGAACCACCGCGTGCGCGTCGAGCCCGGCTGCGTCCTCGACGATCTTCGCGCCGAGCTCGCCAGGTACGGGCTCACGTATGGTCCCGACCCGTCGACGCACAACCACTGCACGCTCGGCGGCATGCTCGGCAACAACTCGTGTGGCGTGCACTCGGTGATGGCCGAGTTCTACGGTCCGGGACCGCGAACCTCGGATCACGTGGAGTCGCTCGAAGTCGCCACGTACGACGGGCTTCGGCTCACGGTCGGCGCGACGAGCGCTGACGAGCTCGAGCGGATCATTCGCGCGGGCGGCCGCCGCGGCGAGATCTACGGCGCACTCGCGCGGCTTCGCGACCGCTACGCCGATCAGATCCGCGCCCGGTTCGTGAAGATTCCGCGCCGGGTCTCCGGCTACAACCTCGACGAGCTCCTGCCGGAATCCGGCTTTCACGTCGCGCGTGCGCTCGTCGGCAGCGAGGCCACGTGCGTCACGATCCTCGCGGCGACGCTCACCGTCTATCCCGATCGTCCCGAGCGAATCTTGGTCGTGCTCGGCTACCCCGATGTATTCGAGGCCGGCGATCACGTTCCTCAGCTCCGCGCGTTCAAGCCGATCGGCCTCGAAGGGATGGACCACCGCCTCGTCGTCGATATGCAGAAGACCGGGCTCCACCCCGACGACATCCGGCTCCTTCCCGACGGCCGCGGCTGGCTGCTCGTCGAGTTCGGTGCCGACGACCGCGACGATGCGCTCGCGCAGGCACGACGCATGATCGACGCGATTCGCCGCGAGCCCGACGCGCCATCGATCAAGCTGATCGAGGACGACGCCGAGGCGAAGCGGCTCTGGGAGGTGCGCAAGGCCGGGCTCGGCGCGACCGCGTTCATCCCGGGCCACCGCGACGCCTGGCCGGGCTGGGAGGACTCCGCGGTGCCGCCCGACCAGGTGGGACCGTATCTCCGCGACCTCCGCGCGCTGTTCGATCGGTTTGGCTACGACCCGTCGATCTACGGGCACCTCGGTCAGGGCTGCATCCACTGCCGCGTCGACTTCGAGCTGGCGACGCCCGAGGGCATGGCGCACTACGAGCGCTTCACCGACGCGGCGGCCGACCTCGTCGTGCGCTACGGCGGCTCGATCTCCGGCGAGCACGGCGATGGTCAGTCGCGCGGCGAGCTGCTCGTCAATCAGTTCGGCCCCGAGCTCGTCGAAGCGTTTCACCAGTACAAGCGGATCTGGGATCCCGACAACCGGATGAATCCCGGCAAGATCGTCGGCGGACTGCGCCGTCGCGATCACGTGAAGCTCGCGGTCTATCACCCGCCCGAGGTCGAGACCTCGTTTCACCAGGAGATCGATCACGGCGACTTCCGCCACTCGGCGATCCGGTGCGTCGGCATCGGTGAGTGCCGGCGTGCGGAGGGCGGCACGATGTGCCCGAGCTTCCGCGTGACGCACGAGGAGAAGCACACGACGCGCGGGCGCGCGCACCTCCTGTTCGAGATGCTCCAGGGCGACGTGATCTCCGACGGCTGGAAGAGCGAAGAGGTGAAGGACGGGCTCGATCTCTGCCTCGCCTGCAAGGGCTGCAAGGGCGACTGCCCGGTTCACGTCGACATGGCGACCTACAAGTCCGAGTTCCTGTCGCACTACTATCAGCATCGCGCGCGGCCGCGGCATGCGTACGCGATGGGCTGGATCCATCGCTGGGCGCGCCTCGGCGGTCACGTGCCGTGGCTCGCGAACCTCGTGATGCAGACACCGAGCCTCCACCGGCTCGCGGCGTCGCTCGCAGGCATCGCCGAGGCGCGGCCGGTTCCGCGGTTCGCAGACCAGCCGTTCACGCGCTCGTACGAGTCACCGCGCGATACGCGACCGCCGGTCGTGCTGTGGCCCGACACGTTCAACAACTACTTCTTCCCCGAGACGCTCGAGGCAGCCGTCGCCGTGCTCGCGGATGCCGGCTACCGCGCGGTGATTCCCGAGGAGCCGGTGTGCTGCGGGCGCGCGCTCTACGACTACGGCATGCTCGATCTCGCGAAGCGGCTGTGGAAACGAACGCTCCGCGTGATGCGGCCGGCGCTCGATCGCGGCGTGCCGATCATCGGGCTCGAGCCGAGCTGCGTCGCGGCGTTTCACGACGAGCTGCCCAGCATCTACGCCGGCGACCCGCGCGCGAAGCAGCTCGCCGACCAGACGTACACGCTCGCCGGGTTCCTGCGCGAGCGCCACTACGAGCCGCCGGTGCTGTCTCGCCACGGCGTGCTGCACGGTCACTGTCATCACAAGGCGGTGCTCGACTTCGACGCCGAGCGCGAGCTGCTCGAGGCGATGCAGCTCGATCTCGACCAGCCCGACGCGGGCTGCTGCGGCCTGGCCGGCTCGTTCGGGTTCGAGGCGGAGCACTACGACATCTCGATGGCGATCGGCGAGTACGCGCTCCTGCCCGCGATCCGCGACGAGAGCGACGACACGCTCGTGATCGCCGACGGATTCTCGTGCCGCGAGCAGATCGTCCACGGGACCGGCCGGCAAGCGATGCACACCGCCGAGGTGATCGCGCTCGCGATCGCCGAGCAGCGCGAGCTGATCACGCCGCGAATCGAGCCGCTTCCGCAGGTCGAAGAGAGAGACCGTTACCGGGACGACTCCAATCGCAGGTGAGGTTGCCGTTCGCGACGACCGGGACACCTTCGAACAACATGTTCTCGATCCGGACGTGATCGAAGAAGTGCTCGACGTGGACGAGCCGTCGCGCGGCCCTGCCGGCATGCGCGTGCAGCGCTGGCGCGCAGTGCGACGACAGCGGCAGCATGAACGCGTCGCACAGGGCATCGGCCTGGAGAAAGCCGCTGATCCCGAGACAGCGGGTCGCATCGGCCTGCAGGATGTCGACGGCATTGGCTTCGAGCATCGCGCGGAAGTACATCGCGTCGTAGCCGTACTCGCCGGCCGCGACCGAGAGGTGCGTCGAATCTCGCACCAGCCGCAGGCCTGGCAGATCGTCGGACGTCACCGGCTCCTCGAAGTAGACGACGCCGATCGCCGCGAGTCTCGCCGCCGCCTCGGTCGCGTCCTTGCGCGAGAACGCACCGTTCGCATCGACCATGAGCTCGATGTCCGCGCCCGCGGTATCTCGCGCGAGCCGGGCGCGCTCGAGCGCGGTGGTCACCGGCGCGCCGATCTTGATCTTGATCCGGCGGTGGCCCGCGGTCACGTAGCCCGCGATCTCTCGCGCGAGCGCGTCGCCGGTCGTCGACGTGAATCCTCCGCTCGCATAGACCGGAACGTCGCCGCGCATCGGCCCGAGCAGCGCCGATAGCGGCACGTCGAGCAGGCGCGCCTTCAGGTCCCACAGTGCATTGTCGACGGCGGAGATCGCACACGCGGCGATGCCGGCGCGGCCGTGGTTGCGCACCGCGCGAACCATCCGCGCATGGAGCTCCGGGATCGCGAGTGCGTCGGCACGCAGCAGGCACGGGGCGAGCGCATCCTCGACGAGACGCGCCGCGGCTGCGTGGATGTACGAGTAGCCGAGCCCCGAGATGCCCGCCGCGCGGACCTCGACAAGCACCATCGTCGTCGAGCTCCAGGTCGCAGTTCCGTCCGACTCGTACGGCGTCACCGTCGGGATGTCGAACACGCGAACATCGACCTCTTCGATCCGTGCGCTGATCATCGAAACCTCGACATGGATCGAAGCAGCCGGCGTGCCACGCACGCGTGCTATATGCCGCGCATGCTCGAGAACCTCCAGGGGCTGTGGAATGCGCGCACGAGCGTCCGCGCGTTCAAGCCCGAGCCGATCGCGCGCGAGGAGCTGCAGTCGCTGTTCGCAGCGGCCCAGCGCGCGCCGAGCTGGTGCAACGTGCAGCCGTGGCGCGTCGTCGTGACCGAGCCGCCGAAGACCGGCGAGCTCGCGGCGGCGATGCTCGCTGCCGCGAAGTCGGGGCTACCGAGGGCCGAGGTGCCGTTCCCGCTCGACTATCCACCGCCATACAAGCAGCACCGGATCGCGTGCGGCGCGGCGCTGTATCAGGCGATGGGCATCGCGCGCGAGGACAAGGCGTCACGCTACGACGCGTGGCTGCGCAACTACGGATTCTTCGACGCGCCTCACGTCGCGATCGTCGCATGTGATCGGCGTCTCGGTCCCTACGTGTACATCGACGTCGGGGTGTGGCTCGGCTACCTGGTCACCGCCGCGCAGGCGCTCGGCATCGATACGTGCCCGATGGCCTCGGTCGCCGCTTATCCGGAGGCCCTGCGCGCCAACCTGCCGATTGCCGAGACGGACGTCATCCTGTTCGGCATCGCACTCGGCCATGCCGATGGGGATGCCCCGGCCAACCGGACCCGGACGACCCGCGAGCCCGTCGAGGCGAACGTCACATTCGTCGGCGCGTAGCGCCTTTGCCTTCACAATTCGGGGTGGGCAGTCGTGATACGATGTCGTCCTGCTCGGGGTGAAGAAGACTATGAAATTACGCGTGCTATTCGCGATCATGTTCGCGATCGCCGCGGCCACGTCTCCTGCTTGGGGACAGTCGGCCGATGCGCTGAAGAAGGCCCAGGCGTCGTTCGATACGGCGCAGACGGCGTACCTGCAGGGCAAGTACGACGAGGCAGCGGCAGGCTTCCAGGAAGCCTACTCATCGCGGCCCTTCCCGCAGTTCCTCTACAACGTGGGCGCCAGCTACCACATGAAGGGGAAGAAGACGTCGGACGTCGCCGCCTACGAGAAGGCGGTCGAGTTCTACGCGCGCTACCTCAAGGAGGAACCGACCGCCGCCGACAAGGCGAAGGTCGAGAAGACGATCGGCGTGCTCGAGGCCGAGATCAAGCGCCTGAAGGAGCTCGCCACCCAGGGTACGTCGGCCGGCTCGGGCAGCGCCGCGGCGCCGGTGACGGCGTCGGCCGAGGTCGAGAACCTCGGTGAGGTGAAGGTCCGCGGCCTCGTCGTCATCGTGACCGAGCCGCAGAACGCGACGATCTATCTCGACGACAAGAAGAAGGGCAAGTTCGCCGAGACGCCGTGGTCCGGCTCGATCGACGGCGAGCACAAGCTCATCATCGAGAAGCGCGGCTACAAGCCGGTCGAGACGACGATCGCCGCCGACCCGACGAAGCTCGTCCAGGTCGTGTCGGTGATGTCGCAGGAGGACTACCTCGGGTGGATCGAGGTGACCTCGAACGTGCCGGGCGCGTCGATCTTCATCGACGACAAGAGCATCGGCGCCGTCGGCAAGACCCCGCTCGTTCCCGGCCAGAACATCAAGCCGGGCAAGCACACGTTCTGGGTCACGGCCGAGGGCTACGACGAGTACACCGAGACGATCGATATCGCGCCCGGCGAGACGAAGTCGGTCAAGGCGACGCTGAAGGGCGCGCCGGTCGGCCGCCTCGTCGTCACCGGTCTCGGCATCGAGGACTCGCAGATCTACGTCGACGGCATCATCGCCTGCCAGGTCGGCCCGTGCCTCAAGTCGGTGCCGGAGGGCAACCACCTCGTCGAGGTGAAGCGCGACGGCTACAAGCCGTACTCCAAGCGCATCCAGATCGTCGCGAAGACCGAGACGACGATCAAAGTCTCGCAGGCGAAGAAGCCCGGCCACGGTGACGCGATCGTCGCGTACGTGATCGCCGGCATCTTCGGCGGCGGCGGTATCTACCTCGGCCTCCAGTCGAAGAACCTGAAGGAAGAGATCCAGAAGGACATCGATGCGGGCATGCCGCCCGTCGACAACAACGACCCGCGCTTCTTGCGCGGCAAGATCTACTCGATCGCGGCGGACGGCGCGTTCGCCGTCGGCGGCATCGCGCTGATCACCGCGGTGATCTACACGCTCCGCGACAAGGGTCCCGACACACGCGGTTCGATCGAGGCGCGCACGCTCGCGCTGCAGCCAGTCGTCGGCTCGGACATGGCCGGCCTCTCGCTCGGAGGAAGCTTCTGATGCGCACGTCTCTTTACGCGGCGCTCGCGCTCGCCGGTCTCACCGGCGGCTGCAAGTGGACGGACTTCGATGACCTCGCCGACCAGACCTGGGTCCGGTCGACCGAGAAGCCGAGCATCGGCTCGACGGACTACGCGACGGCAATCGTCGGCGTGTCGACGGGCAGCTCGGGCGGCCAGCTCGCCGTGATCAGCAACGACACGCCGAACTACTCGCTGCTCGACTACACCGCCGAAGGCAGCGCCGACGTCGGTGCGAACCCGCAGAAGCTCGGCCAGCACTTCATCGCGACGCTCAGCGAGCCGCCGATCTTCATCACCGACGGCAACGGCAAGATCGCGCTCGTCGAGCGCGCGATCGACGCCGGCAACATCGCGGTCGTCACCGGTCCCGCCAATGCGGTCGTCGACTCGCCGTTCTCATCGGCGTTCAACCCGGACTCCGCGGCGTTCGCCGGCGCGAACCTCGAGGTCGCAGCGGGCGCGACGATCTACACGCTCACCGGCACCGGCGCGCCGACCGCGTGCGCCTCGTCGGACACCACGTTCCGCGCCGCCGCGATGGCGAGCGACGGCACGACGCTGTTCACGTGGAGCAGCGCGGGCGTGTTCGGCGGCATCCCGGTGTCGGCGCTCGCACCGTGCGTCAGCGGCAGCCTGCCGAATGTCGGCTCGACGTACGAGACGACGGGCTTCATGCCGGGCACCGGCGCGAAGATCCACCTCGTCGGCAAGTACGCGATCCTCGCGGCGCATGCCGGCAGCTCGCGCATGGGCCAGGTGTTCGTCGTCGACACGAGCAACATGAGCCTGGTCGGTTCGGCGCTGAACGTCGACGGTCTGCGCAGCTCGACGGTCGGCGTGTTCGACGGCAAGACGTACCTCGCGCTCGGCGTTCCCGATCGCGCGGTCGACGGTGTCGTCAGCGGCCAGGTCGATGTCTACGAGCTCGACACGACGACCGGCATGCTCGGCGCGGCTCCCGCGCTCGTCCTCAACGACGCGCAGGCTGACTCGGGCGAGCTGTTCGGCCGCACGGTCACGACGATGCAGTTCAACGGCCAGAGCATCCTCGTCGTCGGCGCGAACAACGAGGTCTTCGCGTACTACAAGACGTCGCTCTACGACGCGCTGCCCTGAATGATTCACCAGTGCCCGGCGTGCCAGCGGTCGTTCGCCGAGCCGGGCTTCTGTCCGTACGACGGTAAGCCGCTCGTCGAGACCGCCGAGTCTTCGGTCGCCGATCAGCCAACGGTGCTGTCGGCGAGCATGAAGGCGCAGTCGGCGACGCAGATCGAGCTCGGGCTCGCCGCGCACAAGACGGTGCAGGGCGTCGGCAGCACCGGCGTGAGCGGTGTCGTCGCGACCCCAGCGCCGGCCGAGAACACGAACAAGCTGAACGCGGTCTCCGCGCACGAGGGCCACGCCATCGCGCTCGGCATGATGCGCAAGAAGGGCGAGAACGAGTACGACGCGCTCGTCGGTCAGACGCTCGACGCGCGCTACTACGTGCAGCGCAAGATCGGCGAGGGCGGCATGGGCGTCGTGTTCGCCGTCAAGCACGCCGTGATCGAGCGACCGCTCGCGATCAAGGTGCTGAAGCGCGAGGTGATGCGCGACAAGGCGACGATCCAGCGCTTCGTCCAGGAGGCGAAGGCCGCGTCGCGCATCGGCCATCCGAACATCGTCGACGTCACCGACTTCGGCAAGACGCCCGATGGCATGACGTACTCGGTGATGGAGTACGTCGACGGCACGACGCTGTCGCGCACGATCAAGCACGCCGCGCCGCTGCCGGCGGAGCGCATGGTGCGAATCGCGTCGCAGATCGCGCGCGCGCTCGTCGCCGCGCACGGCAAGGGCATCGTCCATCGCGACCTCAAGCCCGAGAACGTGTTCCTCGTCGATCGCGACGGCCGCCCCGACTTCGTGAAGATCGTCGACTTCGGCATCGCGAAGGTGCAGCCCGTCGAGGGCACGCAGGCCGGGCCGAGGCTGACGCGTCAGGGCGCGGTGTTCGGCACGCCCGAGTACATGGCGCCGGAGCAGGCCGCCGGCCGCAACGACACCGACCATCGCGTCGACGTCTACGCGCTCGGCACGATCATGTACGAGATGCTCGTCGGCAAGACGCCGCATAAGGGCGACTCGATGATCCGGACGATCGCGATGCAGATGCTCGATCCGATCGTGCCGCCGACAAAGGCGAGGCCGTCGCTCGATATCGCACCGAGCCTCGAGGCGATCGTGATGAAGGCGCTCGAGAAGAAGCGCGAGGACCGCTACGACACGATGGCGGATCTGCTCGCCGCGCTCGAGAACCAGGCCGCGCGGATCGCCGCATCACCGACGCAGATGGGCACGCTGCCGGCGGTCAACGATCCCAACGCCGTGCCGCCCGCGACGGCGGTCACCGGCCTGCCCGCGCTGCCGCCGGGCGCCGACCTCGGGATCGAGCCCTCGCCCGCGGCGCCGATCGTCTCGACGGACGCGACGAGGCCTCGCCGGCCCAAGCCCGCGACGCGCCCCTTGCACGAGCCCGAGTTCGTCGCACCGGGCACGCCGGTGTCGTTCAGCCACGTCTACGATGAGCCCGCGATCGAGCCCGAGAAGCCATCGCGCTGGCCGATGATCTTCGCCGGCGTCCTCGTGCTCGCGCTCGGTGCCGGCGGCACGATCTTCATCCTCTCGCGCATGTCGAAGGATGACGTCGTCGGGCAGACCGCGCGCGATGCCGCGCTCGTCGTCGAGGTCCACACCGATGCAGGCGTCGTCGAGACTCCCGCGGACGCGATGGTCGTGATCGATCTGCCGCCGGATGCGGGCACGCGCGTCGCGACGGTTCGCGGCGACGCCGGCGTCGGCGGCCTCACCGTGCGCCCGCCGACGGGCAAGGGCATGGTGACGATCGAAGTGCTGACGCGTCCCGGCGATGCCGAGGTCTTCATCGGCCGCAACTTCCGCGGCCCGAGCGGCACCAAGATCACCGACCGGTTCGGCACGAAGGCGAAGATCGAGTGCAAGACTGATCGGATGAAGGGCAGCGTCGAGGTCGTGTTCGACGGCAAGGTCACCGCCATCATGTGCACGGCGACGCGCGACCGGTTCTGCGTGCCGGGTCTCAAGAACCCGTACGACGACTGCGAAGAAGCGCCGGAGCCTTAGCGCACCGGGCGCGCGAAGTGGTCGCCGGGGAACGGATCGGCGGTCTCGCGCATCATGATCTCGCCCTCGTCGGGCATCGGCGCGACCGGGATGCCGAGCGCGGCGAGCCCGGACACGTCGTTGTAGCGGAGCTCGGCGATCGCGATCGGGCGACTGGCCGAGCGCACGAAGCGCGTGTAGCTCGCGGCCGAGTAGCGCGACTCGCCGAACTCGGTGCCGAGGCCCGGGCGGTTCGTGGGCGGCGCGACCGTCGTGCGCGGCGCCTCGTAGTCCCCGTCGCCGACGTAGTCATCGTTCGGCGGCGGCGGCGGACGCGGCATGATGCGCGCGGGAGCTCGGCTCGCAGTGCCCTCACCACCGACGCGACCGCCGTAGTCACCGCCGGTCGGCGCGGGAGCGGTCGCGGGAGCCTTCTCCGCGCGGCCTTCGCCCTTCGCGTACTCCCTCGCCGGCGCGCGGTCGCGAGCGGCGCCCGGTGCGGGGCCTGCGTCCTGCGCCTCGTCGAGATCCATGCGGTAGTCGTGGCCACGCCGCGCGATGTCGGGCTGGACGATCTGCTGGTCGGGCGGCGGCGCAGCCTCCTCGAAGATCGCGACGGCGATCACGCCGACGTTGCGCGCCTTGCCCTTCTTGCCTGCGTACGAGTCATCGACCGACGAGAACCGGAACGTCGCGACGTCGGCGAGCGACGTGCGGAAGCCCTCGATGTTGACCTCGCCATACGCCGGCACGATGTAGCCGCGCTTGCGCAGGTCGCCCGCCTCGCCGTCGACGACATCGAGACCATCGACGGTGACGACCGCCTCGACCCGGCGCGCGGTCGGGTTCGTGACCTTGATCGTGTAGCGCTCGTTCGCCATCCCCTGGACGTAGAACCGATCGCGCAGCGCGTAGGTTGGCGCGACCTCGCCGCCCTCGGTGATCACTTGAACGTCGTAGGGTGCTCGCGTCCGATCCGGTGCGATCGCGATCGCGATGCGCGGACCGGGCGGCTGAGGGCTCGCAACCTGATCGGCGTAGGCGCTCGAGCACGCTGCCGAGAACAGAAGGGACGCGAAGAGGAGGCGCATGCTGAATCCAACGCCCGACCCCGCTCGGCGATCTAACAAAAACGCACTGTCGTTTCATAGATTTACGCATTGCGTATATAGTCCGCGCCATGGCTGCGTCGAAGACCAAGGTCAAAGCCAAACCGGCGAAGACCAAAGCGAAAGCCAAGCCGGCTGCGGCGAAGAAGGCAACGAACGGCAAGGTCGCACCGAAGGGCAAGCGAGTCGCCGACGACGTCGCCTTCGCCGATCCCGCGCTGTTCGATCCGCTGACGCCCGGCGAGACCGCCGATGCGCTCCGCACGCTGATCGAAGATCGCCGAGTCGCGTCGATGGCGAAGGTCGGGCGCTATCGCGTCATCTGCACCGAGCCGCTCGTCGTCAAGCCGCCGCATTGGATGGCCGGCCATCGCCTCGCACGCGTCGTCGCATACGACTACGCCGCCGATCGCGCGGTCGACGCGTGCGTCGATCTCGACGCCGGTGTCGTCGCGCACCTCGAGCTCAACAAGGGCCAGCCGATGCTGTCGCGCGACGAGGAAGCGATCGCGATCTCGGTCGCGCTCACCGACGATCGCGTGCGCGAGAAGCTCGAGATGGGCGACGCCGCGCAGTCGGTCATGCACTACTGGGGACGCACGGCAGCCGAGCTGGCCTACACGCGCCGCTCGGCCGCGGTCATCTTCGGGCGCGGCGGCGGTCACGCATCGCTGATCGCGGTCGTCGACCTCATCGATCAACAGGTGACCCAGGTGGTCCCGGCGGAGCTGTGGTGATGAGCAACGTCATCGAAGAAGCGAACTGGAAGTTCCACTGGCGGCTCACCGAGTCGGCCGGGATCATGGTCTACCTCGCCGACTACAAGGGTAAGCGTGTCCTCTGGGAGGGCTCGCTGCCGTACGTCACCGTCGATCACCAGCGCGAGACGCTCGACGTCGAGAGCGACTCGACCGAGGTGCACGGTCCGTGGTGGACGCCGCTCGGCACGCGCACGCTGCAGGGTCCGGTTCGCGTGCAATCGTTCCGCGGCGGCGTCGAGCTGTCGGCGACGTTCGCGACGGGTCCGTATCAGTACACGCAGCTGTGGCGGTTCCACGACGACGGCCGCATGTGCCCGTGGCTGACGATCTTCGGACCGGGCGTCCACGATCAGCACACGTATCACCCGCACTTCCGCTTCGACTTCGATCTCGACGGCGCGAAGGAAGATGCGTTCGAGCGGTTCGAGGACGGACGCTGGCAGCGCGTCGAGCACGAGGGCTGGTTCCCGTACTCGGGCGAGGCCGACGAGCACGGCAACGTGTGGCGCCAGGTCGACTTCGGCTCGCGCGCGTCGATCAACGTGCGCCCGCACAGCTGGGACGACGCCGAGATGTTCGCGATCCGCTACCACGACGGCGAGTGGGCGCCGTTCTCGCCGCGCAGCGCGGCGGGCTCGCAGCCGTTCCCGGCCGCCTACGTCGGCGCCGAGGATCTCGACGGCGAGGACGTGTCGCTGTGGTACGTCGCGCACGTCCACTTCGACCAGTCGTTCCCGTACACCGCGGGTCCGTGGATCCGCGTCGAAGGCTTCGGCAAGTAACTACTTCGCCGGCGGCGCTGGCGGGGTCTTGAACTGGATCGGCCCCTTGGTCGCGAGCTGCGCGAACGCCGGTCCGGCATCGGCCCACGTGGCGCCTTCTTCGACGGGCGCCGCGCCGGTCTCGCCGAACATCACCGGCACGAACGTCACCGCGGGCTGCTGGAGCGCGGTCGCGACCGGCTCGAGCGGCTTCGGATCGAAGTCGCACTTGCAGCTGTCGACGGCGGTCGCGAGCTTGCCGACGAGGTCCGCGTCGAACTTGCCGTCCTTCGCGAGCTGCGCGAGGTTCGCCGCGAACTCGGGGCACGCGCGCGTCGCTTCCTTCACGGCGCCGTCGATGACCTCGCCGAGATCGATCGGCTCGGTGCGCGCGGGCGCGGCGTCTGACTTCAGGCGATACGCGACGCGGAGCTTGCCGAGGCGATCCTTCTGCGCGAGGCGCAGCATGTTCATCGCGACGGCGCGCGGCACGTCCGACGCGATCCACAGGACGACCGGCTCGTCGGGAATCACCTCGCCCGGCAGCGCCGCCTGCTCGGCATTCGGATCCGCCTGAGGGTCCCAGCTGAGATCGATCAGCGCGCCGCGCGTCAGCAGCATGCCGCCGGTCTTGCCGATCATGACGATCTTGAGGCCGCGCGGATCGATCGGCGTGCCCTCCGCGATCGCGACGAGGTTCTCGCGACCGGCGTGCAGGTCGGTGGCGCCCTGCAGCTCCGTCTCGTGCAGCGGCGACGCCTTCAGCGTGGCGGCCGTGTCCTCGAACTGCTTCTTCAGTGCAGCGCGCTTGGTGGCGCACGCTTGATCGACCGGTGGCGCCGCCGACCCGCCCTTGTCCGCCTTGTCGCCCTTCCCGCACGCCGCGAGCGCGGCGACGAGACCGATCGCGAGCGCGCGCCTCATGCGGCTTCGCCGTGGCACTTCTTGTACTTCTTGCCGCTGCCGCACGGACACGGCTCGTTGCGGCCGACCTTCTCCGCCGCGACGACCGTTCCCTGCCGCTCGCCCGGGCGACGTCCCGCCAGCGCGGCGTCGAACGCCTCGACGACGACCTCGGTCGGCTTGATGATCGTGCCCGCGGTCTCCGCGGTCATCGCCGCTTCCTTGACGTCCTCGGCGAGCAGCTCGGCGAGCTTCGCGTAGATGAACGGCTGCGTCTTCACGAGCTCCGGCGACACGCGCTCGTGCGGCGCCTTGTCGGCGAGGCCCTCGACTTGCGACAGCGCCTCGGTGACGATCTTGTCGGCGTCGGTGAGGTTCTGCTGCGTCAGGCGCGGCAGCGTGCCCTGGTCACCGCGATCGAACATCGCCCACACGAGCGTCGCGTAGAACACGGCCGCTTCGCCGACGGCGTCGCCGTGCTCGGTGCGAACCGCAGCAGCGTGCTGGAGGAGCCACGGCTGCTCCTTCTGGAGGCGCTGCGCGAGCTTGTTCATCGCCTTCTTGTCGCCGCGCTTGTCGAGGCGGGTGAAGGCGGTAATCGTTTTCTCGACGTCGTCAGAGGTAACCACGTACGCGGGCATGAGACGCAGATCTTCCTCGGTTTGGCAGTGCCGTCAAGCTATTGGCCCGGCGGTGTTTCCGTCGGTGCGGGCGCGGGCTCGGGCGGCGCGGCCGCCGGCTCGCTGGCAGCGGGCTCGGGCGACTTGGCAAGGATCTTCGGATCGAGCTCTTGCGGTGGCAGGACCATGTCGACGCAGCCACCCTGCGCCGGGCACTCGCGCGGGAACAGGCTCATGTCGAGCGTCGTCAGCGTCGCGTCGAGATAGTCCGCCGAGACGTGCACCATCGCGCGCTCGACGTCGGCCGGCAGGTTCGCGACGAGCCACTTCACCGCGGGCTTGCCCGGCGGCGGCGTCGCGGCGACGAGCACCTCGAGCGCGACATCCTGCGCATTGGGATCGCGGACGAACGTGATCACGACGCCGGGGTGCTTCTCGGGCATCTGATCGGCTGGCCTGCCCGCCATCGGATCGATCATCGTGACCTTCACGCAGCCCGGGACCGCGCACGCGGCAAGCCGCTTGGACTGCCACCGCCCGAGGCGCGCTTGCAGCGTCGAGAGGACGTCCCTGCGCGGGCTCAGGTAGTACGTCTCCTTGTCCCAGTTGACCATCACCGAGTACGGCTTGAAGAACGACAGGCCGAGCGTGCCCTCGAGATCCTGATCGGGCCACCGGCGATCGTCGTACGGCACGAACGGGACTTTCGTCGACGTCGCGCCGCCTGCGGTCACGGTCTCGGCGACACCTTCCTTCGTGATGTTGCGAGTCATGCCGACCTCGTCGGCGAGCAAGAGCTGCAGCTCCGACTCGGCGAGCTTGGCCTTCGTCCACGAGCGATAGCGCAGCTGGCTCGGCGACGCGCCGAGATCGAGATGCAGCTCGGCGGGGACGCCGTTGATGTTCGCCTTGACGAGGCGCCGCGAGATCGGCAGCACCTCGACGTTCTCGATCCGGCTATACAGCGGCTCGTACTTCAGCGGGATCGCGTTCGGCGGCACCTTCGCGGACTTCTGGGTCGCGATCGTGATGACGCCGAGATCGCGGTCGAAGCTGAACACGAGCGAATCGGCGATGATGTCGCGGCCGATCACGCCGTGAATGCGCCGGCCGCCCGCGTCGAACGTGTGTGCCGGCACGAGCTGCGCCGGCCGCTGCCTGATCGTCAGCGTGCCGAGGTTCCACTCGAGGATCTCGGCGTAGAAGCGCGTCTGCTGGCGATCGGTCTCGTCGAGGAGATGCGGCCCCTCGCCGGGGCGCGCGTCGGCTTCGGTCGCGACCTCCTGGTCGACGATCGACACCTGCGCGTCGGGATCGATCGCGAACACGTAGGGGCCGTGGCCGTTGACCAGCGCGGGGACGAGCAGGAGCCCGTCCTCGAGCGGACCGACCAGCGGGACGGTCCAGCTGTCCCCCTTGGCGAACCAGGGAGGCGCACCGGCGGCACAGCTACCGGCCGCGAGTGCGCCGGCGACCGCGGCCGCTAGTGCCGCGTGCCGTCCGCGCCGACTTCCCACACCATCCCCGAGTACATGAGCTTGTTCAGATCGCCCTGGCCTTGCTTCTCGATCGCCTCGGAGACCTGGCTGTTCGCGAGCTGCTCGTACGTCGCCTTCTCCTGGCGATAGAGCACGCCCATCGGCATCGGGAAGTCCGGCTGCACGAGCTGCGAGAGGAGGTTCGCGTACAGCGTCGAGCCGCGCTCGGTGTGGACGAGCAGCTCCGACGTGTTGCCGTCGACGACATCGACGATCTCGGGGACGAGGCCAGCGCCGAGCTTGATGCCCTTCGTGCCATTCGCGAACACGAGCGGCTTGCCCTCGACGAGCTGGATCTGTTTGCCGGCGGGGTCGTCCTTGACGCCTTCCCACACGCCGTCATTGAAGACGGGGCAGTTCTGCAGCATCTCGATGAAGACCGCGCCCTTGTGGCGGTAGGCCTCGTCGAGGATCTTGCCCATCAGCTTCGCGTCCGTATCGGCGGCGCGCGCGATGAACGTCGCACCGGCACCGAGCGCGAGCGCGATCGGATTGAGCGGGTGATCGACCGAGCCCGTCGGCGTCGACGGCGCGCGCGTACCCATCTGCGACGTCGGCGAGTACTGGCCCTTCGTCAGGCCGTAGATCTGGTTGTTGAACAGCAGGATCTTGAGATCCATGTTGCGCCGGAGCGCGTGGATCATGTGGTTGCCGCCGATCGACAGGCCGTCGCCGTCGCCGGTGATGACCCACACGTCGAGCTCGGGGCGCGTGATCTTCAGACCCGACGCGATCGCCGGCGCGCGGCCGTGGATCGTGTGGAACCCGTACGTGTTCATGTAATACGGGAAGCGGCTCGAGCAGCCGATGCCCGAGATGAACACGGTGTTCTCGCGCTTCACGCCGAGCGACGCGAGCGTGCGCTGAACCGTCGCGAGGATCGCGTAGTCACCGCAACCCGGGCACCAGCGCACGTCCTGATCGGACTCGAGGTCCTTCTTGGAGAGCTTGATCTTGACTGCTTCCGACATGGCTTGCCTTTACGCGTTGACCTGGACGTGAGTGGACGAGCTGGCGCTCGGCGCCGGCGACTCGAGCTGCTTGTCGATCGCCTGGATCACCTCGCGCACCTTGAATGGCTGGCCCTGGATCTTGTTGAGGCCGACCGCGTCGACGAGGAACTTCTCGCGGATCACCATGCGGAGCTGACCCATGTTGAGCTCCGCGACGATGACGTGCTTGAAGTTCTTGATGATCTTCGCGAGGCCCGGCTCGAGCGGCGACAGCCAGCGCAGGTGCGCGTGGCTGACCTTCTTGCCCTGCGTCGCGAGCGCCTGCTGCGCCTGACGGAGCGCACCGTACGTGCCGCCCCAGCCGATCACGAGGACGTCGCCGGACTCGGCGCCCGACAGATCGAGCTCGCCGATATCCTGCGCGACGCGATCGACCTTCTCCTGGCGGATCCGCGTCTGCTTCTCGTGGTTCTCCGGCGCGTACGAGATGTTGCCGGTGAGCGCGTCCTTCTCGATGCCGCCGATGCGGTGCTCGAGGCCCGGCGTGCCGGGCACGACCCACGCGCGCGCGAGGTTGCGCTCGTCGCGCTGGTAGACGAAGTAGCCCGTCGGGTCGGTGCGGTGCATGACGTCGAACCGCGGCAGCGTCGACAGGTTCGGCAGCGGCCACGGCTCCGAGCCGTTCGCGATGTAGCCGTCGCTGAGCAGCATGACCGGCGTCATGTAGCGCGTCGCGATCTTCACGGCCTCGATCGCGCAGTAGAACGTGTCGCCCGGGCTCTTCGCCGCGAGCACCGGCATCGGCGCCTCGCCATTGCGGCCGAACAGCGCCTGCGAGAGATCCGACTGCTCGGTCTTCGTCGGCAGACCCGTCGACGGGCCACCGCGCTGGATGTTGAGGATGACGACCGGCAGCTCGGTCATGATCGCGAGACCGATCGCCTCGCCCTTGAGCGCGATGCCCGGGCCTGACGACGCGGTGACCGCGATCGAGCCGCCGAACGAGGCGCCGATCGCTGCGCCCATCGCCGCGATCTCGTCCTCGGCCTGGAACGTCAGCGTGCCGAAGTTCTTGTACTTCGCGAGCGAGTGCAGGATCGACGACGCCGGCGTGATCGGGTAGCCCGAGTAGAACAGCTTCTTGCCGGCGAGCTCGGCGCCGACGACGAGGCCGAGCGCGATCGCTTCATTGCCGGTGATGTTGCGGTACATGCCCGGCGAGAACACCGCCGGCGGTACCTTGTAGACCGTCTGGAACACCTCGGCGGTCTCGCCGTAGTGATAGCCGGCCTTGAAGACCTTCACGTTCGCCTCGCCGAAGCCCGGCTTCTTCGCGAACTGCTGGTGGATGCGGCGAATCTCGCCCTCGGTCTCGCGGCCGTACATCCAGAACACGAGGCCGAGCGCGAAGAAGTTCTTGCTGCGGCCCTTCTCCTTCGTCGAGAGATCGGTGCCGTCGAGCGCCGCGGTCGTCAGCTGGCTGATGTCGACGGCGTGGACCTTGTACTTGTCGAGGCTGCCGTCCTCGAGCGGGTTCGTCTGGTAGCCCGCCTTCTTGAGGTTGGCCTCGATGAACGCGCCGGTGTTGATGATCAGCGTGCCGTTCTCGACGAGGTCCTTGAGGTTCGTCTTGAGCGCCGCCGGATTCATGCACACGAGGACATCGGGGGCATCGCCGGGCGTGTGGATCTCGTTGGACGAGAAGTGCAGCTGGAAGCCCGACACGCCGAAGAGGCTGCCGGCCGGAGCACGGATCTCGGCAGGGAAGTCGGGGAACGTCGAGATGTCGTTACCGGCCTCCGCCGCCGCCTTGGCGAACTCGGTGCCGGTGAGCTGCATGCCATCGCCCGAGTCGCCCGCGAAGCGGATGACAACCCGGTCCAAGCTTTTCGTTTCCATCGCTGGCTTAACCTCAAAGTCTCGTCAAAAAACGAGCGTGGCGCGGACCTTACCAGGGGGGGCAAATGATCGAAAGACTGAAGGCCAACCTAAGAATTTCACCTTCTTACGGCTTCTTCGGCCCCGGCGACGCGTAGACGATCAAGGAACTAATCCGCACAGTTGCAGCGGATGCGGCGAGCCCCTGGTTGCCGACGATCACGTCGTCGGCGAGCCCGACCGAGGTGCCCGTCATTACGTCTTCGATCTGCAGCATGCAGCGGACCTCGCCGTGGCGAATGCCGGCGGTCGCGGTGATGAGCCGCCACGCGGTCAGCGTCACCGGCATGTCGGCGGGGATCGGATCGATCGGCTGCACGGTCTCGGCGCCGCCGCCGAGCTCCGACGCGACGAGCTCGTCGCGCATATCGCCGTCGGTGTCCTGACGAAGCGTGCACGTCGCGCCGATCTCGACACCGTCGCCGTCGATCGCGAGCCTCAGCGCACCGTCGCTCGTCGACGGCCACGCGAGCGACGCGACGCGCGCGACCATCATCACGCCATCGCCCTGCTCGTGCGTCTTGCTCGCCCACTGCGCGGCGCTCGTCGCGCTCACCGCATCGGCGTCGATCGTCCAGCCACTGCCGGTCCACGCATCGCCGTCGCTCGCCGAGCCGAACCCATAGAACGCGCGGATCTCGTCGCCGGCGAGCCCGGGCCGCAGATCGCATGCATCACCGACGCCATCGGGAAACTGATCGCGCATCTCGCTCGTGTCGAGCTGATCGGGGTTGGCGATGTCGGGACAGTTGTCGCACGCGTCGCCGAACCGGTCGCCGTCCTCGTCGTGCTGGTCGAGGTTGCGCTGATACGGACAGTTGTCGGCCGCATTCGCGATGCCGTCGCCGTCGAGGTCGTTCGGGTCGGCATCGGATGGCGTCGCGGTGCCATCGCACGCACCGACGAGCGCGACGAGCGCGAGCGCGTGCGCTAACCTCGTGCGCGCTTGCGCAGCCTCGCCGTCACGCTCGTATCGCTCGCCTCCGCGTGTGGCGCACCGCATGGCGAACCGAGCGTAGCGCAGCCGTCGCCGAACGCTCCAGCCAAACTGCCCGACGGTGCGCCGCTCGTCACACCGGGCGAGCGCATGTCGTATCGGCTCGCGCTCGGCGGGATGGAGCTCGCGTCGTACGACCTCGCGGTCGGCGATGTCACGGAGGTCGCCGGCACGCGCGCGATCGCGGTGCAGAGCCATGCGAAGGCGGTTGGCCTCGTGAAGCTCGCTGCCAACATCGACGACATGTTCACGTCGTGGATCGACGTGTCGACCGGCCGCCCAGTCGAGTGGTCCGTCGACGAGCTCGAGGTCAAGGGCACCGATCGCGAGCGCACCGAGGCGCATCTCGCCGAGCGCACCGGCAACGTCGTGCCGATCGACTTCCACGTCAACGATGCCGCGCCGACGCCCGAGCCGCAGACCGTGTCGATGGCCGACGTCTGGGACTACAACGCGTTCCTCGTCGCGCTGCGCGCGTGGGAAGCGCCCGAGCACTCGCGCGTCGAGGCCGAGGTCCTGCGCAGCCGCTACCTCTGGCACGTCACGATGACGGTCGGCCCGAAGGAGACGCTCGTCACCGAGCTCGGCGAGCTGCCGGCACTGCGGCTCGACGGCCACACGTACAAGCTCGGGCGCGACGGCACGCGATTCCCGGGCAGCGACGAGCGCGACTTCTCGATCTGGATCAGCGACGACGACGGGCGCGTTCCGCTCAAGAACGTCGCGCGCACCGACTACGGCGACATCGAGATGACGATCCTCGAGTACTCGCCCGGCACCGGTCAGCGTTTGCGCTGAGCCGTGCCCCCGAGCCCGACAAGTTAGCGCCAGCCGACTTCGAGACCGATCGAGTAGCGCGCAGCCAGTGGATCGGGCTCGTAGGCCTCGCCGCGATCGAGCATCAGCTTCTCGCGGTTGACCGGGATCGCGAGCTCCATCGTACCGACGAGCCGCGCCTGGTTCGTCATCGGCCACGCGACGCCGAATCCGCCGCCGACTGCACGCCACTGCCGATCGTCGGGCGTCGAGCCCGTCATCATGCGCGTGACGACGCCGGCCATCCGGCGCGCGCTCGCGAGCTCGCCGACCTCGGCGAGCAGCCAGCCGCGCAGCGGCATCTTCATCGACTCCCAGCCGGCGCGCACCGTCCACAGATCGAGGCCGAGCTCGACGCGCTCGGGCATCTCGCTGACGAGGTACGTGTCGCGCGGCTTCCACCGGCCGAGCGCGAGCTCGACGAAGTACTCGTCGCGCCGCAGGTGGCCGGCGACCTCGGCGCCGTAGTTGACGCCCGGCAGCGCGCCGATGCCGGAGAGCCCGGTCAATCGCACGCCACCTCCCCACCGCTCGGTTGTCGCGAGCGGACTCTTCGGCACCTTCACGACAGTCGGTGTGTAGACCGGCTGCGCCTCGGTGTCGCTGGGAGGCTGCGCGAGCGCTGCGCCAGCGGCGAGCAGTGTGCTCGCGAAGATGATCCTCGAGATGATCGCCATGGGTCCCGCTCCGTGCCGATTCTAGACACGGAGTGGGACCAGGCGTTGCGGCAAACTACTGCTGCTTGCCCTTCGACTTGAACTGCTTCTCGCCCTGCATGACGACCTTGTCGTAGTAGTCGGTCTGGCCGTCCGCAGCCTTCAGCTTCTCGTCGATCATCTGCTTGAACGCTTCCTTCGGGAGCGCTCCACCGACGTGCGTACCGTTCACGAAGAACGTCGGCGTCGAGTTGACGTGGAACTTCTGCAGCTCGGCCTGGTCAGCCGCGAGCATCTGCTTGCATTCCTCGCCTTCCTTGTCCGCCTTGAACTTCGCCATATCGAGGCCGATCTCCTTCGCGATCGCGTCGATGTTGGCGTCATCCATCTTGCGGGCCTTGAAGGCCTTCTCCCACCACGCGTTCTTGAACTGCTGGAACTTGCCCTGCTTGCCAGCCGCGCAACCAGCGAGGTGCGCGTTCGTGACCTGCGGGTGCACGACCATGTTCTTGAACACGACGCGAACCTTGCCGTTGTACTCCTTCACGAGCTCTTCGAGGGCCGAACTGACCCTCTCGCAGTAGGGTCAAGCAAAGTCCCAGGCTTCCACAATTGTGACGGGCGCCCCCGTCGCGGGACCCTCGACGAGCCCGCCCTTGATGTTCTGGTCGATGTTGACTGCGAAGACCGCGTTCGGATCCGGCTCGTTCTCTTCCTGAGCCTGCTGGGCCTGCTTCTGCTGGCTGTAGACCTTCTGGAGGAACTCGAGCGCCTCGGCGTACTTGGCGTTCTGCTCCTCGAGCTTCTTCACGCGAGCTTCGAGATTTCCGCCACCGGTCGAGTCGAGCTTGGAATCGTTCTGACAACCCGCGACGAGCGCCGTCGCGAACAGAAGAGAAGCGAGCTTCATGGGGTGCATCCTGCCAGAGATCAGTTGGTTGCGCTGTCCTTTTTGGACTTGAACTGCTTCACGCCCGTCGCCATGACCACCTTATCGTAGTACTCGGGCTGGTTCGCGGCCACCTTCAGCTTCTCGTCGATCATCTGCTTGAACGCCTCCTTCGGGAGCGCGCCGCCGACGTGGGTGCCGTTGACGAACAGGGTCGGCGTCGAGTTGACCTTGAACTTCTGCATCTCGTTGACGGCGGCGTCGACGAGCGCCTGGCACTCGGCGCCGTCCTTGTCGGACTTGAACTTGCCCATGTCGAGACCGATCTCCTTCGCGATCGCCTCGATGTTGGCGTCATCCATCTTGCGGGCCTTGAAGCCCTTCTCCCACCACGTGGTCTTGAACTGCTGGAACTTGCCCTGCTTGGCGGCCGCGCAGCCTGCGTAGTGAGCGTTGATGACCTGCGGGTGGACGACCATGTTCTTGAAGACGACGCGGACCTTGCCGTCGTACTCCTTCACGAGCTCGTCGAGCGTGCCGCTCACGCGCTCGCAGTACGGGCACGCGAAGTCCTCGGCCGCGACGATCGTGACCGGCGCGCCGCTCGCCGGCCCCTCGACGAAGCCCTCCTTGACGTTCTGCGCGATGTCGACCGCGAACATCGCGTTCGGATCGGGCTCGCTCTCCTCCTGGGCCTGCTGCTGCGCCTTCTGCTGGCCGTACACCTTCTGCAGGAAGTCGAGCGCCTCGGCGTACTTCGCGTTCTGCTCCTCGAGCTTCTTCACGCGCGCTTCGAGGGCGCCGCCGCCGCCGCCATCGAGCTTGGAGTCGTTCTGGCAGGCAAAGAGCAGAGAGCTGCTGATCAGGGTAAGGAGGACTGTCTTCACGGAGCGCATGCTGGCGGGCAAAACCGCTGGAGACAAGGGGACATTCCCCCTGGCACGACGCTTTTTGCCTCCTCCGGCGCATTCTGTGGAGCCCCTGTCCCCGGCCGGCTATGGCAACAAGGCTAGTAGCCACCAGCGACGCTGACGTCGCAGCTTCGCCGTGATCACGCGCGCGGTTTCACTGCGTTGCGCAGCGCGTCGATCGGAACGGTCCTTGCTCTCGGCGCGCGCATCAATATGCGCAAGCTTAGCTTTGTTGGATTCATCGCCCTCGCCGCGTGCGCGGGCCCGGGGAAAGAGGACGCGAAGGGTCAGGTCGACGATAGCGAGCCGCCGTCGGTGCCGAGCGCCTCGAGCAAGGCCGACTCCTCGGCGAAGCTCGTCGCGACGAACGTCCAGACGCCGCACCCGTACGGCAACAACGTGAACAAGGCGTTCGCGGTGTCGCTGTCGAACCTGCCGTCGTGCGCGACGTCCGCGCGCCTCCACTTCAAGGTGCTGCGCACCGAGGCGAACTACGACTTCGTCACCGTCGAGCCGTCGGTCGGCGCCGAGCAGTCGTTCGACGGCAACCGCGACAACGTGTGGTCGAGCTGGTTCGACATCGCCGGCGGCGTGAACGTTCGCCTCGAGACCGACGGCTCGATCACGCGCCATGGCTTCGAGATCGATCAGATCGAGTGGAACGGCGCGCCGATCTGCCCGGCGATCGCGTGGCCCGCGTGCGGCGATGGCACCGTCGACATCGCGAAGGCGCCCGACACCTGCCAGTGCCCGCAGCAGCCGGTGTGCGCGCCGCTCGGCGACGTCGAGGTCTCGCATCACCTCGCGAACGGCCGCAACCGCACGACGAAGCTCGCGCACGGCGCGGCCGCGTCGTACACGCATCCCGGCCTCACCGACGCTGCGGTCACCGACGACATCGGCTCGATCGATACGGTCCGTCTCGCCGCGCTCGTACGCCGCGCGGCACAGCAGGGTTTGCTCCAGGGCGCGGGCTACTCGCGCTCGGTCGCACCGACTGCGTTCCTCGACTCGCTCACGATCAAGGCGGGCTCGTACACCGTGACGTTCGCGGCGACGCAGGGCGCGCACGATGCCGCCGTGCAGTCGCTGATCGATGACTTCGAGGCGCTGTTCGCGTGCGGCGCGGGTGGCGGCCTGACCTGCGGCAACGGCTTCACCTGCGGCGACAACAACGAGTGCATCGTCGACGAGGGCTGCGTGTGCCCCGCGCTCTACGATCCGGTCTGCGGCACGAACGGCCACACCTACGGCAACGGCTGCGAGGCGGCCTGCGCGAACGTGCCGGTCGCGCACGACGACGCGTGCGGCATCACCGGCGACGCGTGCGGTGGCTTCGCGGGCCTCGCGTGCGGCGATGACTACAAGTGCCGCTTCGGCGTGTCGACGTTCATGTATCCGCATCCCGACGCGGGCGGCACGTGCGTCGCCGCGAACTACTGCGACGCGCCGGCCGACTGCAACGGCCTCGCGCACCCTGCGGTGGTCGGCGCGTGGGCGTGCAACGCGAACGCGTGCGCGTGGCAGGCGGGCTCGCAGTGGCGCGCCGTCGCGGACGGCCACTTCGAGACGACGAGCCCGTACACGAACAACATGAGCGTGTGGAAGGAGCTCTACTTGCCGGCCGAGGCGCAGGCGCTTCGCCTCCGCAGCGTGCGGTTCAAGACGGAGAACAACTACGACAAGCTCGAGGTGTGGTCGTGGAAGAACGGCGCGTGGGTCAAGGTGAAGACGTACACCGGCTCGTCGGGTCCCGCGCTCGCCGACGAGTGGCCCGGCCAGTATCACTACCTGCGCTTCGTCTCCGACTCGTCGGTGACGGACCAGGGCGTGAGCCTCGACGCCGAGTGGCGCTAGCCTGTTAGCGGCTCGCAGCGGCGAAACCCGTCGCTGCTTGCGGTGCTGTCGTATCGTCCGCGCATGCGGACACTCCTCGCGATCGCGCTCCTCGCAGGCTGTGGCGGTGACGACGGCGGCGGCAACGCCATGATCGATGCCGCCGGCTCGGGCTCCGGCTCTGACGCCGCGGTGCAGATGGATGCGCCGCCGTCGACCGGCACGTTCACGCTGACGAGCCCGACGATCACCGAGGGCGGCGCGATCCCGCTGACGCACGTGTGCACGAACCGCGGCGGCATGAACCAGTCGCCCGAGCTCGCGTTCGCGAACGTGCCGACGGGAACGATGAGCTTCGCGGTCGTGCTGACGGATCTGACGAACGGCCTCGTCCACTCGTCGATCTATGACATCCCGGGCACGGCGACCGGCCTGCCCGCCGACGTCGACAAGGTCTACGCGCCGACCGACGTGCCCGGCGCGCACCAGACGAACAACTACTCCGGTCAGCGCGGCTACGCCGGACCGTGCCCGCCGAACGCGCACATGTACCAGTTCAAGGTCTACGCGCTCGGCACCGCGACACTGAACGGCGCGACGATGACCACGACGAAGGATCAGGTCGTGACGACCGCGACCGCGGCGAACCTCGGCACCGCGACCTTGACCGCGACGTTCACTCCTTAGATCCCGGTGCGCCGCAGGTCGGTGATGTCGATGCGGCGCTGGACGAGCGAGTGCTCGAACGCCGCCGGGCCGACCTCGCGCCACAGCTGATACTCGGACTCGCTGATCGGCACGACCTGCGCGAGCGTGATCGCCGGCGGACCTTCGTCGATCGGCAGATCGATGCCGAGGTAGCGCGGCGACTGGATGTAGACGTGCGGCAGCCGCTCCGAGAGCTCGCCGGCGCGCAGCGCGGCGACCGTGTCGCGCACCATCGTGCCCGGCTCGGGGAAGAACTTGGTCTCGGCGAGGTGGAACGCGAGGTTCGCGAGGATCTGTGGACAGGCCTCGTGGTCGACCGCCGACGTCATGACCAGCTCGACGCGCGGCCGCTCGGCCTCGGCCCACTCGGCGTTGGACAGGCCGACGCTGACGAACGTGAACTGATCCTTGGTCGGCACGTTCGCGAGCCGGCCGACCTCCATCGCGCGCGTGTCGTCGAGCGCGTGCTGGAAGCGTTTGCAAGAGAACGGGCCAAAGATCTTGTGGAGCATCTCGGACGCGCGCGACGACACCTGCAGGAAGCTCGCAAGCGCCGGCACGCCGAGCGCCATCGTCAGCCAGGTGGGCTGGAGCACGAGGGTGCGCTTCAGATAATCCTTCGCGATGACCTTGTTGCCGACCTCGGCATGGGCGAGCGCGCCGCCCCACAGCGCCGTCGCGCTGGTCGGTGCGAGGCCGATCGCCTGATCGAAGGCGCGCGCCGCCTCGTGAGGCCTGCCGAGGCAGAGCAGAGCGTGTCCGAGCCCACGCCAGCCAAGGGCGTGGTGCGGAAATACGTTCACCGCGCGTTCGAAGCGGGTGATGGCCTCGGCGAACTGCTCGGCGCGGAACAAATCGTTCCCCTCGCTCACGAGCTGATCTGCGGCGGCCTGACTCATGCCATCGGGGCTTTAGCACGAGTTGGTTCTGCTATAACACCGCGCATGAGCGCCGCTGTTGGAGCTGATGTCGAAGCCCTGTGCTCCAAGTGCGGAGACGTCTGGCATGTTGTCGTCGCAAAAGTAGGCGAGCAAATCGTCAAGGTGCAGTGCAAGCAGTGTGGCGGCTACCACCGCTTCAAGTCGCCGCACGGTCAACCGAAGGAGAAGAGGATGCCGTCGGCGTTCGCGCCGAAGCCTCCCCGCAACTCCGGCATGACGTCGGGCGAGAAGGCGCCCGTCGAGCGCTTCGAGAAGCCTGCCGTCGCCGCGGATCTCACCAAGCCGACCCGCCAGTACGCGGCGAGCCTCAAGTTCGAGGTCGGTGAGCGCATCGAGCACGTGAGCTTTGGCCAGGGCGTCGTCGAAGTATCCGAGCCGGGCAAGGTCACCGTGTTCTTCGCGAGCGGCCGCCGCGTGCTCGTCCAGAGCAAGGAGAGCGGCGCGCCCGCCCAGAAGCTCGAGCGGCCCAAGCCGTTCGATCACTCGAACACGGCCGGCGGTAAACCGGTCAGCGAGAGCTGATGGCCACGTCGCGCGCGCCGCGCTGGCTCGGCTATCTCGGTCCCGCGATCGTGATCGTGGGAGCCGCGGTGGCAGCGATCGCGATCTGGTACATGCAGCACGTGCGGCCGCGCGCGGGTGCGGTGATCGACACGTTCGCGATCGATCCGCAGCACTCGGTCGTCGTGCGCGCCGAGGAAGGCGGCGATCGTTCGTTCCTCGAGCTGCGCGAGGGAGACACGGTGAAGTGGCAGGCCCTGATCCCTCATTATGCGGGCAGGCCGGGCCGCCCCGGCGTCGCGTGGAGTGACCTCGCGGTCACCGTGCGCGTCGAGCGCGACACGCGCGCCGAGGTGTTCTCGTTCCTGCGCAGCAACGCCTCCAAGCTCGGCGCCCTTCGTCTCGCGCCCGAGCACGAGCCGATCACGACACAGCCACAGGGGCCGATCACGCTGACCGACTACGCGCGCAGCTACGAGATCGTCGGCGGCCGCGACTGGAACCAGATCATCGCGATCGATCTGCACACCGGCAAGGGCGTCTGGAAGGTCGACCTAGGTCCCGATCCGATCACCGCGGGCGGCGTCGACGAGCACGGAATCTGGCTTCAGCAAGGCGATAAACGGCGCCTGCTCGATCGTGCGACAGGCACGGAACATCGCGATATTCGGCCGCTTAATTAAGCGAAACTCCCGGGCTTCTTGGCGAGACCTTTGTAACGGTCCCGTCACTCGAGCGGTATAGTCTCGGCTGAATGGCTGCGGAACGACCTATCGTTGCGCCGGACGCCCAGACCTCTGGAATCCATCGGTTGGAGCTCGTGCCGGAAGAGATGCCGCGCGAGCGAGCGTCGCTGAAGACGTTCGACATCCCCGGCCGCACGCCGCCGGCTCCCGGCATCGGCGAGATCGTGCCGACGGACCTCGGCGCTCCCGAGCTCTACCTCAACCGAGAGCTGACGTACCTGAACTTCTGCTGGCGCGTCCTGCACGAGGCAGAAGACGACCGACTCCCGCTGCTCGAGCGCGTGAAGTTCCTCGCGATCGTCAGCTCGAACATCGACGAGTTCTTCCAGAAGCGCATCGGCGGCCTCAAGCAGCAGGTCGGCGCTCAGCTGCACTCGGTGACGCCCGACGGCCGCACGCCGCAGCAGCAGATCGCGGACTGCCTCGAGCTGATCACGAAGCTCGAGCGCCGCAAGGCCCAGATCCTCGAGAAGGTGAAGGCCGAGCTCAAGGCCGTCGGCGTGTGGCTCGCGCCGTTCAAGGAGCTCGACGCGCAACAGCGCGCGTGGGTCCGCGAGCACTACCTGCGCAACATCTTCCCGCTGGTCACGCCGCAGGCGATGGACCCGGCGCACCCGTTCCCGTTCGTCTCGAATCTGTCGCTGAACCTGCTCGTGTCGCTGCGCTACGAGCACGACGGCGAGCCGCTGCTCGCGCGCGTGAAGATTCCCGTCGGCGGCGGGATGTCGCGCTGGGTTCGCCTCGGCACGTCTCGCACGTTCGTCGATCTCGCCGACGTGATGGCGAACAACCTCGACCTGTTGTTCCCCGGCATGGAGATCGAGGCGTGCGCGATGTTCCGCGTCACGCGCAACGCGATCACCGAGCAGGACGAAGAAGAGGCCGACGATCTTCTCGAGCTCATCGAGATCGAGCTGCGCAAGCGCAAGTTCGCGCCGGTCGTGCGCCTCCAGGTCGATCGCGAGATGGTCCCGCAGCTGCGCGGCCGCATCGCCGCCGAGCTCGGCCTCGACGAGGGCCAGGACGTGTTCGAGGCCGTCGGCATGCTCGGCCAGCGCGACCTCATGGAGATCGCGATGCTCGACATCCCCGAGCTGCGCGACGCGCCGCACGCGCCGGCGCAGCCGGTCGACTTCCTCACCGACGGCAGCATCTTCCACGCGCTGCGCGATCAGAAGAACATGCTCGTACAGCACCCGTACGAGTCGTTCCAGCAGTCGGTCGAGCGATTTCTCCGCGAGGCTGCCGACGACCCGAAGGTCCGCGCGATCAAGACGACGCTCTACCGCACGTCCAAGGACAGCGGCGTCATCAAGCACCTCGTCCGCGCCGCGCAGAACGGCAAGCAGGTCGCCGTCGTCCTCGAGCTCAAGGCGCGATTCGACGAGGAAGCGAACATCAAGTGGGCGTCGCGCATGGAGCGCGCGGGCATCCACGTCACGTACGGCGTCGTCGGTCTCAAGACGCACACGAAGATCACGCTCGTCGTCCGCCACGATTACGACGGGCTTCGCCGCTACGCGCACGTCGCGACCGGCAACTATCACTCCGGCACCGCGCGGCTCTACACCGACATCGGCCTGTTCACGTGCGACGAGGGCATCGGCCGCGATCTCACCGAGCTGTTCAACTACCTGACGACCGGCTACAAGCCGCGCCGCAAGTACACGAAGCTCCTCGTCGCACCGAAGCAGCTGAAGGCCGCGCTGCTCGAGAAGATCGAGCGCGAGATCGCGCTCGTCGGCCAAGGCGAGCGCGGCCACATCCAGTGGAAGCTCAACGCGCTCGAGGACGTCGATATCGTCCGCGCGCTGTACCGCGCATCGCAGCGCGGGGTGACGATCGATCTGATCGTGCGCGACACGTGTCGCCTGCGCCCCGGCCTCGACGGCGTGTCGAGCTCGATCAAGGTCGTCAGCGTCCTCGGTCGCTTCCTCGAGCACGGCCGCATCTACTACTTCCACAACGGCGGCCGCGCCGAGTACTACATCGGCTCGGCGGACGCGATGCAGCGCAACCTCGAGAAGCGCGTCGAGGTGCTGTGCCCGATCGAGGATCCGCGCCTGCAGTCCGAGCTGCGCTACATCCTCGACACGCAGCTCTCGGATCAGCGCGGCGCGTGGGACATGCTGCCCGACGGCAGCTATGCGCAGCGCACGGGCCTCGGCGCCAAGCACAGCCAGCAGCAGATGATCGAGCGCACCGATCGCCGCCTGAAGGAGGCGACGCGCCTGCGCCGCCGCAAGGTCCAGGCGATCGTGAAGCGCCGCCGCTAGGTCGGGCATACCGCCTGCACCACAGCCCGTGCAGGAGGTTCGTATGCCACGTCGTCGAGGCCACGATCAGGGAGCGAAGAAGCGCAGCTCGGGCACTCAGCACGAGATCGTTCGGGAGGGACAGACGCAACATCAGCGCGGCAAGCCCCCGCCGCAGGCCGAGATGCAGCACGATCGCGAGCAGCAGCGCCGAACGGGCCAACGCTCGACGAGGACGGCTCGCACCTCGACGCGCCGGAAAGCCTCGCAGCGCTCCGAACCCTGAGCGCTTCCTCCCCGAAATTCCGGGTACGGCTCGCGGTGTCGCCGGCGACGCGACCAGTTACATTCGCAGCATGGCCGTAACCACCGCAGGATCGATCGCCGCGTACGGAGGCGGAGGTGGCGGCGGTGGTGGCGGTGGCGGCGGCGGTGGTGGCGGTGGCGGTGGTGGCAGTGGCGGCAAGGCGGGCGTGCAGAACCCGCACAAGGCCGGCAATCAGAAGCCGCCGAAGGACGACAAGCTCGATCTCCGCGGCTACCTCGGCGTGTTCCGCTACAGCCGACGCGCCCTCCAGCTCGTCTGGTCGACGAACAAGATGCTCACGATCGGGCTCGCGCTCGGCAGCGTGATCGGCGGTGTCTTGCCTGCGGGAGTCGCGTACGTCGGCAAGCGCCTGGTCGACTCGATCGTCCACGCGCGCGCGACCGACATGGGCCGCGACGACGCGATGATGTGGGTCGGCGCCGAGCTCGGCCTCGTCGTGCTGCTCGCGCTCGTCCAGCGCACGCTCGGCATCTTCCGCTCGCTGCTCCGCCAGCAGCTCGGCCAGCGCATCAACGTCGAGATCCTCGAGAAGGCGCTGACGCTCGAGCTCACGCAGTTCGAGGACTCCGAGATCTACGACAAGATGACGCGCGCCCGGCGCGAGGCGTCATCGCGACCGCTCTCGCTCGTCTCGCAGACATTCGAGCTCGCGCAGAGCATGATCACGCTCGTCGGCCTCGGCGGCCTGCTCGCCGCGTTCTCGCCGATCGCGCTGGCCGTGCTGATCGCCGCGGCGATCCCGCCGTTCATCGCCGAGCTCAAGTTCTCCGGCGACGCGTTCCGCCTGTCGCGCTGGCGCACGCCCGAGACGCGCGAGCAGATGTACGTCGAGACCGTGCTCGCACGCGAGGACCACGCGAAGGAGGTCATGCTGTTCGGCCTCGGGCCGCGCTTCCTCCAGCGCTACAAGGACATCTTCGAGAAGCTCTACGCCGGCGATCGCGCGATCACGATCCGTCGCGGCGTGTGGGCGCTGATCCTCGGCACGATCGGCCAGGCCGCGTTCTACGGCATGTACCTGTGGATCGCGTACGCGACGATCGACAAGTCGATCTCGCTCGGCGCGATGACGATGTACGTGCTCGTCTTCAAGCAAGCGCAGTCGGCGCTGTCGAGCGCGCTCGGCGACATCGGCGGCATGTACGAGGACAACCTGTACCTGTCGAACCTCTACGAGTTCCTCGACACGCCGACGATGACGCCCGGTGGCACCGCGACCGAGGGCCCCGATCCGAAGGACGGCGTTCGCTTCGATCACGTGTCGTTCGTCTATCCCGGCGCGCACGACATCGCGCTGACCGACGTCGATCTCCACATCCCTCCGGGCAGCAAGCTCGCGATCGTCGGCGAGAACGGCTCGGGCAAGACGACGCTGATCAAGCTGCTCACGCGCCTCTACGAACCGACGAGCGGCCGCATCACGATCGACGGCCGCGACCTCCGCGAGTGGGCGCCCGCCGCACTGCACCGCCGCATCGGCGTCATCTTCCAGGACTTCGTGCGCTACCAGCTCACCGTCGGCGAGAACATCGGCGCCGGCGACGATCGCGCCTACGAGGACCGCGGTCGCTGGGACGATGCCGCCGAGCGCGGCCTCGCGAAGCCGTTCATCTCCGGCTTCCCCGACCAGTACGACACGCAGCTCGGCAAGTGGTTCCGCTCGGGCCGCGAGCTATCGCTCGGCCAGTGGCAGAAGGTCGCGCTCGCTCGCGCGTTCATGCGCCGCGATGCCGACATCCTCGTGCTCGACGAGCCGACCGCATCGATGGATGCCGAGGCCGAGGTGAAGATCTTCGAGCGCTTCCGCGAGCTGACCGATGACAAGATCGCGATCGTGATCTCGCACCGATTCTCGACGGTGCGCATGGCCGACCAGATCATCGTGCTCGATCACGGCAAGATCATCGAACGCGGTTCGCACGACGAGCTCCTCGCGCAAGGCGGCCGCTACGCGACGCTGTTCAACCTGCAGGCGCAAGGCTACCGCTAGGCCCCGCGCGCGGCCCTATCGCCCCGCCGCGCCCGCGGCTATCGTCCGCGCCCATGAAGCGCTTCGCCATCGCCCTGATCGTCGTCCTCGGTTCCGCGTGCGGCTGCAGCTCGAAGTCGCCCACGCCGTCGACGCAGCCCGCGCCGCCGCCCGCCGAAGGCTCGGCCACGCCGTCGAACACCGAGCCGCCGACGACGCAGGCCGCCGCCGCGCCCGGTATCGGCGAGACGTGCGGCGAGGGCGACTCCTGCGCTCCGCCGGCGACGTGCGTGAAGTACTACGGCATCGCCGGCGCACGCGGTCCCGAGTTCAAGACCTGCGAGGTCAAGTGCGAGGACGACAGCGCCTGCCCGTCGGGCCGCAAGTGCGCCACGATCGCCGACGGTCCCGGCCGCGTCTGCCGCTGACGGATCGAGCGCTCCGATCACACGCTCGCCAATTCGTGTGACCTGCCCTACGACGGACGTCGTACGTCGGCTGGATCTCACCTGTCGTCGACAGCAACCTCGCGCGCGACGACCCGTGATTCCGTTAACGTGAGCGCATGAAGTGGCCGGTCGCGGTCGCGTTCGTGTCGTGCGCCTGCAGTTTCGACCACGGTGCTACGCAGACCGACAGCACGACGAGCGATGCACAGACGGGCGATGTGCCGAACGGGCCGTGGCTCGCGGGCTACATGCGGCGCAAGCCGATCACGATCACCGCGCCGATCTCGTCGACGCTGACCGACTTCCCCGTCGCCATCATCGAGGCCGCCGACACGCAGCTCGGCCAGGCCGCACGCGGCGACGGTCACGACCTCGTGTTCACCGCCGCCGACGGCACGACGATCCTCGACCACGAGCTCGTGCGCTACGGAGGAGCGAGCGGCGCCGTCGAGGCGTGGGTCCGCATCCCCTCGCTCGCGCCGGCACCGACAACGATCTACCTCTACTACGCGGGTCCCGAGCGCGCACCCGCAGGTGCCGCGACGTGGCCATCGAAGTTCGCCGGCGTCTGGCACCTCGGCGCCGCGACGACCGACAGCACGTCGCACGATCATCCCGCGCTGGGACCGACGCCCGGTAAGACGCCGAGCCTGGTCGACGGCATTGCCGGCAGCGCGCGTGACTACGACGGCAATGACGACACGCTCGTGATCGCCGACCCGGCCGATGGCAGCCTCGACTTCGGCACCGGCTCGTTCAGCATCTCGCTCTGGGCCAAGGTCCCGCAGAGCCAGGGCATGTTCGACGCGCCGATCGCGAAGGGCGGCTCGACGAGCGGCGACCCGGGCTACTGCATGCTGTTCGGCAGCGGGCCGTGGCACATCAAGATCCACGACGGCTCGACCTATCGCGATCCGGTCATCGGTCTCGAGACGCTCGGCGAGTGGGTCCACGTCGCGGCCGTGCTCGATCGCAGCGCACAGCAATTCCTCGCCTACCGCGACGGCGCGTTCGCGACCGTGGAGCCGACGATCGGTGTCGGCAGCCTCAGCTCCGCGCAGCCGCTGATCCTCGGCGTCGTCGATCAAGCGCCGTTCCGCGGCTCGCTCGACGAGGTGCGCATCTCGACCGGCACGCTCAGCGCCGACTGGATCAAGGCCGAGCACGCGAACCTCGCGACGAGCACGTTCGTCTCGATCGGCGACGAACAGCAGCGCTGAGCTACTTGCCATTCGTCACTTCAGCTCTGCGAGATCGCTCCGTCTCTAATTCGTCAGACCTCGGGCCGATACTTCTTCGATGTGTTTGGTCGGTGGGACGAGGATTCCGCTCCTCAGCGGGAAGGACGAGTCGCTCGAGGCGCTCGCAACCGGTGAGCGCACCGTTGTCTACGCTTGCACGAGAACGGGGCGCGTCGTCACGGCGTACTGTCAGGTTTCAAAGTCAGAGACCGCGACGGAAGGAGTGCTCGTCGAGCTGGACAATGGTGCCTCGATCGGCTGTGCCAGTACGCAGCAGTTCCTTGGCCGAGACGGTACCGATGTCGCCGCTGGCGACCTGCACGTGTCTGCCTCGGTCATGCCGCTGTACACGAAGCGAGACAAGGATGGCTACGTCCTCGTTCAGCAGAACTACTCCGGACGCTGGCAGAAGGCACACTGGATCGTAGCTCGCAGTGGCCTTCTCGGTCCGATTCCTCGATTCGAGGGACAGCGGACGATCATTCACCACCGAAACTTCGACGAGGCCGACAACCGCCCGGAGAACCTGGAGTTCATGGGGGCCAACGACCACTCGGTGTTCCATCGATCTCTCGTCGAGCGCAATGAGTACTGGCAATCGCCGGAGTTCGAGGCACGACGCATCGAAGCGCTCGGAGAAAAAGCGAAGACGCCCGAGGGTCACGCTTACTTCGCGGAGCGAGGACGCAAGAACATCGTGAAGTACATGGAGGAGCGGCCCGAGCACTTCCGTGCGTCGGTCGCAGGAAACGGCGCACGTGGTGCACCTGTACTCGCGAACTACAACTCGAGTGACCGTGGCCGCGCCAAGAGCCGCGAGATGGCGAGCAGGATGCATCGATGCGAGCTCTGCGGCGAGGAAGTGCGGAGCTACATCGGACTGCACAACCACAGAAAGTATCGACACGGCTACAATCATCTTGTCGTCGGGGTCCGGCCGACCTCGGAGCCAACAACCCTCTACTGCGTGACCATGGCCGAGCACGAGCATGTCGCCGTGTCTGCCGGTGTCTTCCTTCGTACGTGCAGCTCGGGCGATTTCGTGCAGTTCTGAGGTTGGCGTTGCATTGCCTGGTTGATTCGCGTAGTAGTTGCGACCTCGTCGCGAGCCGATCGGCTTTGCTTGCGGCAAGCTGGTAGAGCCAGCCAACGGCAGTGTCATGTCGAACTTCGACCTCATCGAAACCAGCGGAGTACCAATCAAGGCGTGGACGCGCGGCGTCGGCGTCGAGGATGCCGCGCGCCGTCAGCTAGAGAACGTCGCGCGCCTCCCGATCGTGTTCCATCACGTCGCGGTCATGCCCGACGTGCACTACGGCATCGGTGCAACGGTCGGCAGCGTCGTACCGACGGAGAAGGCGATCATCCCGGCAGCTGTCGGGGTCGATATCGGTTGTGGGGTCGTCGCTGTCGAAACGGACCTGCCGGCGGCACAGCTTCCGGACTCGCTCAAGTCGCTGCGCTCGGCGATCGAGCGCGCGGTCCCGCACGGCCGCACTGCGAATGGCGGACGCGGCGATCGCGGCGCGTGGAGCAAGCTGCCGACGCAGGCGACGCAGGCGTGGAAGGATCTCGACAAGACGTACAGCGAGATCGTCGCGAAGCATCCGCGCATCGGCCAGGGCAACGACGTCAACCACCTCGGCACGCTCGGCGGCGGCAACCACTTCATCGAGGTCTGTCTCGACGAGACGGATCACGTGTGGTTCATGCTGCACTCGGGCTCGCGCGGCGTCGGCAACCGCATCGGCAGCTACTTCATCGAGCTGGCGAAGCAGGACATGCGCCGCCACGTGAAGAATCTGCCGGATCACGACCTCGCGTATCTGCGCGAGGGCACGACGCACTTCGACGACTACGTGCAGGCGGTCGAGTGGGGGCAGAAGTTCGCGATGACGAATCGCAAGCTGATGATGGACGCGGTGATCGGCGCAGCACGCAAGGAGCTGCCGCCGTTTTCGCTCGGCGAGTACGCGGTCAACTGCCACCACAACTACGTCGCGCGCGAGCACCACTTCGGTCGCGATGTGTTCGTGACGCGCAAGGGTGCGGTGCGCGCCGGCATGGGCGAGCTCGGCATCATCCCCGGCTCGATGGGCGCGAAGAGCTTCATCGTGCGCGGCAAGGGCAACGCGGACTCGTTCACGTCGTGCAGCCACGGTGCGGGACGGACGATGTCGCGCGGCGAGGCCAAGCGCCGGTTCTCGGTCGAGGATCACGTCAAGGCGACCGAGGGCATCGAGTGCAAGAAGGACGCGAGCGTGATCGACGAGACGCCGATGGCCTACAAGGACATCGACAAGGTGATGGAGGCGCAGTCCGATCTGGTCGACGTCGTGCACACGCTGCGTCAGGTCGTCTGCGTGAAGGGGTAAGCTCGCGCCCGTGAGGTTGCCCGTCGACATCGATGGCTCGCGCGGCGAAGGCGGCGGGCAGATTCTGCGGACGTCGCTGTCGCTCGCGATCGTGACCGGCCGCAAGCTGCGCATGCGCAAGATCCGCGCGGGTCGCAAGCGGCCCGGCCTGCAGCGCCAGCACCTCGCGTGCGTCGAGGCGGCGGCGAAGCTGTGCTGCGCGCAGACGACTCCGCTCGAGGTCGGCGCGAGCGAGCTCGTGTTCACGCCGGGGACGGCGTGGGCGCCCGCGTTCTCGGTCGACATCGGCACCGCGGGCTCGACGACGCTCGTCGTTCAGACGGTGCTCGTGCCCGCGCTCGCGGCGCCGCATCCGGTGCGCGTGACGATCACCGGCGGCACGCACAATCCGCTGTGTCCACCGTTCGACTTCCTCGAGCGCGTGTTCCTGCCGCCGCTGCGCGCGATGGGCGCGGACGTGACGGTGACGCTCGAGAAGCACGGGTTCCTGCCGAATGGCGGCGGCCGCGTGGTCGTCGAGACGAGGCCCTCGAAGCTGAAGCCGATCGAGCTCGTGCAGGCGGGCAAGATCGTCGCGCGCCGGGCGACCGCGATGTGCGCGAGCCTGCCGAGGCATATCGGCGACCGCGAGCTCGCGGTGGCACAGGAGCGCCTCGATAATCCGACGTGCGAGCTGCTCGAGTTCCCGAAGGACGGTCCGCACAACCTGTTCATGGTCGAGGTCGAGCTCGAGAGCGGCGCGCGCGAGCTCGTGACGTCGCACGGCCGCAAGGGCTATCCGGCCGAGGACGTCGCCGACGACGCCCTCGACGATCTCGAGGACTACCTCGAGGCGGGCGTGCCGGTCGGCGAGCACCTGGCCGATCAGCTGCTGCTGCCGATGGCGATCGCCGGCGGCGGCAAGTTCCGCACGCTCGCGCCGCTGTCGCAGCACGCGACGACGAACATCGACACGATCCGCGAGTTCCTCGACGTGCCGATCCGCGTCGAGACGACCGGGATGGTCGCCGACGTGATCGTTGGCTAGCTCTTGAGGCGCAGCGCGCTGATCGCGAGCCACACCCAGCCGGCGAGGAACGCGAGGCCGCCGAGCGGCGTGATCGCGCCGAGGATCTTCACGTCGGTCAGCGCGAGCGCGTAGAGGCTGCCCGAGAACACGACGATGCCGCCCTGCAGGAGCCAGCCGGCGGTCTTCGCGCCGGGCACGCTCGCGACGAGCGCCGCGCACAGGAGCATGCCGAGCGCGTGATACATGTGATAGCGCGCGCCGGTCTCGAAGATCTCGAGAGCGCGCGTGGCGAGGCGTTCGCGCAGGCCGTGTGCGGCGAACGCGCCCGCGGCGACGGCGAGTGCGGCGTTGATCGCGCCGGCGGCGAGGAGTGACTTCTGCATCACGCCACCGCCTGTAGCGACACCGAGTACTTGAGCTCGGCGGCTTCCATCGTCTGTTTGATTCGCTCCATCGTGGCAGTCGCGACGTTCGTATAGTCCTCGCACGAGGTCCAGGGCCGGAGGTACAGCTTGACGCTCGCGTCTGTGATCTCGGCGATGTCGATCTGCGGCGGCGGGGTCTGCTCGATCCGGGAGTCGGCGTTGACGACGGTCTCGAGCAGGTGACGCACGCGGCCGAGGTCGGTCGCCTGCGCGACGCTGACGACGAGATCGACGCGCCTGCGGCCGAGCGCGGTGAGGTTCTCGATCGGCTGCGCGATGATCTGGCCGTTGGGGATCGTGACCTCGCGGTGATCGGCGGTGACGAGGATCGTCTGGAACACGCGGATCGCGTCGACGTGGCCGAGGTACTTGCCGACGGTGACGAGGTCCCCGACCTTGTACGGGCGCAGCACGATCAGCATCACGCCCGCCGCGAAGTTCGACAACGAGCCCTGCAGTGCGAGGCCGATCGCGAGGCCCGCGGCACCAAGGACCGCGATGACGGCCGTGGTCTTCACGCCGACTGCATCGAGCGCCGCGATGATGACGGCGACGAGCATGATCGCGTAGACGACGTCGCCGAGGAACTTCCGCAGCGACACGTCCATCCGACCTCGCTCCATGAAGCGATCGATCGTGCGGAGCACGAGCTTCGCGACCTGGCGTCCCGTGATGAAGATGACGAGCGCGACGAGCAGCTTGAACCCGAGCGGGATCAAGTGCGCCTCCGCGAACGCTCGTACGTCGTCGAGGGTGAGATCCATGCGCCAGGTTTAGCGCACGGACCTCGGCGTCACCGCTGCCACGGCGGCGGGTTTAGCGCCTTCGCGAGATGGTCGAGGAACAGCGTCAATCGCGGCGGAATATTCTGCCGCGCCGGATACACCGCGTGCACGTCGGTCGGCCGCGTGTGCCACTCGGGCAGCACCTGGACGAGCTTTCCGGCCTTGATGTCATCGGTCACCATGAAGTCCGAGATCAGCGTGATGCCGCCGCCTTGCTTCGCGACGTCGACGACCGGGCCGTAGTTGTTGCTGGCGAGCCGCGCGGGACGACCGAACTCGTACGTATGGTCGCTCCCGTTGTCGTGCACCAGCGTCCAGGTCTGATTGCGCGACGCCGGCGTGAACAGCACGTGGTCGTGATCGTCGAGCTCCTCGATCGACTTCGGGGCGCCACGCTTCGCGAGATACGCCGGCGATGCGACGAGGATCAGGTACAGGCTGCACAGCTTGCGCGCGATCAGCGTCGACTCCGGCATCTGGCCGAACCGCAGCGCGAGGTCGAAGCCCTCGTCGATCATGTCGACGACGCGGTTGGTCGCCTCGAGCTCGACGTTGATGTCGGGATGCTGCGCGAGAAACTCGGCGACGATCTCGCCGAGGAAGCGCGCCGAGAAGTCGACCGGCGCGGTGACGCGAAGCCGGCCGCGAGGCGTCGCCTGCATGTCGGTGACGAGCTGCTCGGCCGCCGCGACGTCGGCGACGATGCGAGCGCACCGCTCGTAGTACGCCTCGCCGATCTCGGTGAGCGCGAGCTTGCGGGTGGTTCGCTGGACCAGGCGAACGCCGAGGCGCTCCTCGAGCTGGGCCAGCTTGCGGCTGACCGTCGATTTTGGGAGCCCCAGGGCGTCGGCCGCACCGGTAAAGCTCTTGGTCTCGACGACCTTGGTGAAGACTACGATGTCGTTGAGGTCCATGGCCTACCCCGGACTCCGGTTCTACACTCGGTCCGAGTGTCTCGCTACCCGGAGCTGGCCGCGAAGGTTGACGCGTTCTTCTCGCGTGTCCAGGCGCGCCATGCCTCCGAGCTGCGCTGCGATACCGGGTGCTCGCATTGCTGTCACGTTCGGCTCTCGATCACGGGAGTCGAGGCCGAGGCTATCCGCAACGAGATCAGAGGGTGGACCGAGGAGCGCCGTTACACACTTCGAAACACGGTCGCCGCCGCGCCGTCCGATCGTTGCGCAGCTCTCGACCCCAGCGGCCGCTGTCAGATCTATGCGGTCCGGCCGATCGTCTGCCGCTCGCACGGCGCACCGGTCCGGCTCCGCGATGGCCGCTCGCTTCCGGTCGTTACCTCGTGTCCCGACAATTTCACCGCGCACGGCCCGGCCGCCGCGGACCCGGACTGCATCATCGATCAGGCGACGCTGTCGGCCATGACCCTCGCGGTCGATCGCGATGCCGGTGGCGATGGGACGCGCATCGATCTCGCAGCGCTGCTCGCAGACTGCTAGATTCCGCCGCCGATGCGTTACGAGCTCGATGCCACGGTACCGCTCGATCACCCCACGTTCACGCGCGCCGAGATCGGTGTGTTCACTCGGCGAGTGGTCGCCGACTGCATGACCCACAACTGCGTGCAGCTCGACGGCAACAAGTTTCGGTTCGACGCGTGCTGCCAGTACGGCAGCGACGTCGATCTCATGGAGCGCGACGCGATCCTCGCCCGCGCCGAGTCGATCCGCCCGATCCTCTCGGAGAAGGCGCGCGATCTGCCCTGGTTCGACGAGAGCGCGCCCGAGCAGGATCCCGACTATCCGTCGGGCACCGTCGTGCGTACCGCGGTCCTCGATGGCGGCTGCCTGTTCCTCTCGCACGACAAGCGCGGCTGCGCGATCCATCGCGCGGCGCTCGAGCAGGGCTGGGACTTCCGCGGCGTGAAGCCGGCGATCTGCCGCCTGTTCCCCGTCACCTACGGCGAGGGCGCGATCTTCGTCGCCGACGACTATGTCGACTACTCGTGCGCATTCCAGGACGATGCCCCGACGCTCTATCGCGTCGCACGCGAGGCGCTCGCCGACATCTTCGGCGAGGATCTCGTCCGTGCGATGGATGCCGCCGAGGCGAAGATCCTCGCCGAGCAGCCGGTCCGTCTGAAGGTCGTCTAGTTCGCCGGCCGGTTCGCCTGGCGTGCCTCGGCGACCTTCTTCGCGTAGCCCTTCCACTCCGGCGTCGGATCGGCGACCGAGCGGACGCGAACGACCGAGCCAGGCGCCTCGACGACGCCCGTCGCCATCGTCCAGCCCGGAGGAACCTGCGGCTCGCTCCAGTAGTAGAGCCAGCGCGCATCGCGCGGCGCGAGGTTCACGCAGCCGTGGCTACGTGGCTTGCCGAAGCCGTCGTGCCAGTACGCGGTGTGGAGCGCGAGGTCCTCGTCGGGGAAGAAGAACTGCGTCCACGGCACCGTCGCGACCGAGTACGGATCCTCGGCCTTGAGGTTCTTCATGTCGGCCTCGGACTCCTTGAGCCACATGCGGTAGAGACCGGTCGTCGTCGGCGTGTCTTTGGCGCCCGACGAGATCATCGTCGAGTAGACCGGAATCGAGCCCTCGAACGCGACGAGGATCTGCAGATCGAGATCGATGTCGATCCAGCGCTCGTTCGGCTGCATCAGCGGCGGCGGCTCGGTCGGCTGGAACACGCGCACGTCGAGCGCATTGATCCACTCCTCGTTGTCGATGCGATACGCGCTCGGCTTGCCGTCCTTGCCGGCGGCGACCTCGAGGATCGGGATCGCCGTGCGCGCCGCGACCTGGCGATTCGCGATCGCGTTCGGCTTGCGATAGGTCCACGCCTGCTGCCAGCTGTTGCGCGGCCACACGAACGCGACCGGCAGCTTCCACCCGGTGTCATCGCCGAGGCGCGTCCCCATGAAGTCGGACGGCTTCATCATGTTCACCGTCGACTTGAGGACGTACTCGTTGCCCTTCTGGCTGATCCGCCAGTAGGTCTTGCCGCCGACGGTCAGCTCCTCGTACTGGCGCACGGTCAGCGTGCCGAGGATCGGCTTGTCCTCGACAATCTTGGCCTCGGTCGGCTTGGCCGTCTCGGCGACCTGGCTCGGCGACGTGACCGGGCCGGTCTTCTTCTTCGCGCCCTTCACCGGCTTTGCCTTCTTCGGTGGCTCGGGCTTCTGAAGCGTGTACGTCACGTTGCCGTTCTGGCCGGTCACGCGACCGTAGATGCCGGGCACGACCGCCCCACGATCGAGCAGAGGTACCTCACGGCCGAACGGCAGCTTCGTGCTCGGCCGGAGGTTCTCGCCGCAGACCCAGCCGCGCGGTCGGATCTCGACCCACGGCTTCGCGCAACCTTTGCCGGTTGCGGTCCGGGTCCAGCCGACGCGCGTGTCGATCGCGACCGTACCGATGCGCTTGGCGGCGTCGCCGGGCTCGAGCCGGACCGGGACCGTCCTTTGAAGCTCGAGCGACAGCGTCCCCTCGGGAAAGTCAGGCGTCACGACCTGGACCGGCTCGGCCGGCGCGGGCTGGGTTGGCGTCGTCTCCTGAGTGGGTGCCGGAGCCGGCTTGTCGGCCTTCGATCCGCAAGCGGCCAGGAGAGCGCAGCACCCGATGCGCCCGAGCGTCCTCACGCAAACAGCAATAGCACGGCAACGGGCGGACGCCCGAAACTCCAGGCCGCACAATGACCCATGCTACCGTCGCCTGCGGATGCGGCTCGGCGAGATGCTCGTGCGCGACGGTCGGTTGACCGAAGCCCAGCTCAGCGGCGCACTCGCGGCTCAATCCAGAGATGGCGGGCGGATCGGAACGATCCTGGTGGAGCACGGCCTCGTCGATCTCGAGGCGCTCACCGTCTATCTCGGCCTCGAGCTCGGCATCCCGATCGCGACCGGCGCGATGCTCGAGCGAGCGAAGCGCGCCGCGGTCCGCCTGCTCCAGCCGACGCAGGCGTTCAAGCACAAGTGCGTGCCGCTCGTCGTCCAGGATCGCCAGCTGATCGCCGCGATCGAGGACCCGCACGACTTCGCGACGCTCGAGGCGCTCACCCAGCTGACCGGCTATCGCGTGCTGCCGCGCGTCGCTCCCGAGGTCCGGGTCTACTACTACATCGAGCGCTACTACGGCGTTGCCCGACCCGCGCGCTTCATGAAGTTCGGCGACTCGCCGCGAGGCAGCGACCACGTCAGCGATCCGGGCCTGCCCGCGCCGCCGCTGCCGGGCCTCCCTCCCGTTCCCGCCGCACCGGTCGCAGCGCCCGGACCTCGCCCCCAGCTGCGGTCGGTGAAGTCGGCGGCGCCCCGGGTCGCGGCCGATGCGTTCGGCAGTACGAGCTTCGACGAGTCGGCGCTCGAGCTCGAGGCCGAGGATCTGATCGAGACGCTCGATGCCGACGATGCCGCGCCTGCCGAGGCCGCATCGCTGGTCCGGCCGTCGCGCACGACGACGCCGCCGCCGATGTTCCAGGCGCCTGACACCGCTCGGCCCGGTGCGATCAGCGCCGAGGCCGCGCTGACCGAGCTCGCGACGTTGACCGATCGCAATCGCATCGTCGAGGTGCTGCTCGGCCACGCCGCGCTGATCTTCGACGTCGCCGTCCTGTTCGCGGTGCGCGACAACATGGCGTTCGGCTGGAAGGCGTTCGGCGAGGTCTCCGGGCGCACGTTCGTCGAGCACCTGCTCATCCCGCTCGAGCATCCGTCGGTCGTGCAGGCCGCGACTGTCGCCGAGAACGGGCTCGCGCACGGACCGGTCACACCGTCGACGGTGAACACGTACCTGTACAAGGTGCTCGGCTGCGCGGAGCCGCGCCATGCGACCGCGGGCGTCGTGACGATCGGCAAGCGCATCGTCAACGTGCTCTACGGCCACGGCCGCGAGCTCGTGCCGCAGCAGATCGACGATCTGCGGCAGGTCTGCCTGATGGCGGCCGAGGCGTACGCGCGCCTGATCGCCGTGCAGAAGAAAAAAAAATAGCGACCGCTCGCGCGATCGCTTGGCCTGCACGTAGCCGCAGCTACCGCATGATGTACATGGGCAGCGTCGAGCCGCCGGGCGTCCTGTGGCACGAGTTGCAGTCGCCGTTGCCCTGAACGAGCATGCCGGCCATCGGCGCGTCGGGCGGCGGGCACGCGCTCGCCCGGGTCGTCGCGGTCATCGCGTTCGTCGGCGCATCGATGCCGGCGACGCCGCCGACGAACCAGAAGTTGCCGTTGTTCGCGGTGACGACCTTCTTCTCGGTGGCACCGAGCTTCACGAAGATCGTCGCGCCGGCGAGCGGCTGGGTGCCCGCCGTGTCCTTGAACAGCGTGCCCGCGTACGTATAGGCCGGCGCTCCGGTGCCGAGGCCCTTCGCCTCGTTGTGACAGCCGGCGTTGGACATGCAGCCCTGCATCGCCGTCGCCTGCGTGACCGCGGTCTGATCGGTGTGGTGACCGTCCGGTGCGTTGGCGGCGTTGAGGGTCTCGCAGTTGCTGCCGCTGCCCGAGCCACTCCCGCCACCATCAGTGCCCGTGCCGGGCTGCTGGATCGAGCCGACATCGCACGCGGCCAGAAGTACAGAAAGGATGACGACAGTTCGAGTCATGGCTCCCCAGTCAAAGATTCCGATGTAAAGGAGCGGTAATGCAATAGCTAGACGCGCTCGCAGGCGAGCCCAAATGTGCTGAATTCCCTAGGCCTACATGCAGGTTCGGCGAGAGCCGCAAACGAGAGTCCGGCGATCACGGCCAGTCCACACCCCACCCCCAGGACGAACGTCCCCAGCGGTCCGGTGTAGGCCCGGCGGCGGAGCATCCAGGCGACGGACGCGATGAACGGAACTTCGATCACCGCGACCAGAAGCGAGAGCGGGAGTGACGGCGGGATGAAGCCGTTCCAGACGCCCTCGCGGAGCTGCAGCGGAGAGAGGACGAGCAGCGCCGGGAGCAGCGAGGCCAGGACGCCGATCGGCGCGGGCAGGACGGCGATCGCCGCGGCCGGAACGAGCCAGACCCACGCGAGCTCGGCGGCACCGAGCGCGAGGAGCGCGACGCCGATCGCGAGCGGGACCGCGGCGGCGACCACGCGATACCGATGCGCGCCGATCCACGGCGAGAGGCGAGCGGCCGCGCGCGTGACGAGGCCGAACGCGCCGGCGAGGACGAGCGTCGATGCGATCGTCTTCGCGAGCGGTGACAGCGTCCATGCGCCGTCGAATGGCAACGTCGCGAGCTCGGCGACGTACGCGGCGAGCGCGGCGAGCGCGAAGCAGACAAGGCCCGCGACGAGGCCGAGGCCGCGCCGGCGATCGCGCTGCACCTTGCGAAACAGCGCGGCGAGCGCGGCGAGCGCGAGCGCGAGGTCGAATGCGACGAGCGCCCAGCGCGGCACGACGACGTGCGCGAGCGGGATGTCGAAGCCGTCGCCGTCGTGCGCGGGGACCGGCATCGCGATCAGCGCGCGCAGCAGGCGTCCGACGTCGGCGACCGACTCGCGATGCACGCGCGACGGGACATCGCGGTCGCTGTGATACGCGCGATCGATCCACTCGCCGTCGTTGCCGCGGTTGTAAAAGTGAATCGCGCGGACGCCACGGCGGGTGAACGCGCCGTGATCCGCGCGCTCCGCCTGCGGCCAGAACCGGCTGACGACGCGATGCGGGATCGGGACGGAGAGCTCGACGCCGGTCGCGTCCGCCGCGGTCTGCAGCCACGCCAGCTCGGCGCGACCGATCAGCGTGCTCGCGCCGTTGACGACGAGCGGACCGTCGCCGCCGACCATGTCGAGCGCGATCGCGAACGCGACCTCGTCGCCGAGCTGGGCCGCGAGCGCCTCGGCGCCGACGAGGCCGACCTCTTCGGCCGCGGTGAACGCGAGGATCACCGGCTGCGCGGGAGGCTCCCAGCGCAGCTCCTTCGCGAGCGCGAGCAAGAGGCCGACGGAGGCTGCATTGTCGACGGCGCCGGGACTGCCGGCGACGGTGTCGTAGTGCGCCATGATCAGCAGCGCCTTGCCGTCGGGTGGACCGAAGCGGGCGAGCACGTTCCAGTCGACGCACGAGACCTCGTGCGCCGGGCGATAGCGCGTGCCGAGGACCTCGATCGCCGGCAAGCGAACACGCCCGACCTCGGCACGCTCGAACGGCACGCCGAGCACCGCGAGCTCGTGCTCGATCCAGAGCGGCGTCTTGCCATCGCCCTGGTTGTAGAAGCGAGGTCCGCCCTGCTCGCCCGCGAGCGCCTGGACGACCGTCATCGCGCGATCGACGTCGATGCCCTGTCCGCGTGGCTCGCCATCGCATGCCGCGATCGCCGCGACGATCAACAGGCACGCGACGCGAGCGATCAGCACAGCGCCGTCAGTGCTTCGATCAGCGCCGCGTTCTCTTCGGGCGTGCCGACCGTGATCCGCAGGCAGCCCTCGAGCGGGCCTGGCCGATCGAACGTGCGCACGAGCAGGCCGCGATCGGCGAGCCCCTGCCAGATCTTCGTCGCGCGGCCCGCACCGAACTTCGCGAGCACGAGGTTCGCCTCGGTCACGAACGCGGTGACGCCGGGCAGCGCCGCGAGTGCCGCGGCGAGCTTCGGCCGCTCGGCGACGACCTCGGCCGCGCGCGCCGCGCACCACCCGCGCGCCTCGGTGAGCAGGAACACGGCCGCGCGCTGATCGAGCGAGCTGACGTTGTACGGCGGCCGCACCTTCTCGAGCAGCTGCGCGATCGCCGGCGACGAGATCGTGAAGCCGACGCGGATGCCCGCCATGCCCACCTTCGACAGCGTGCGCATGACGATCAGGTTCGGGTGCGCCGCGAGATGCGGGAGGTTCGTGCGACCGCTGTACGCGAAGTACGCCTCGTCGGAGACGATCGCGATATCGCGATGACGCGCGGCGAGCTCGACGGCGAAGTCGGTGCGCCACAGCGTGCCCGTCGGGTTGTTCGGCAGCGCGAGGAAGACGACGCTCGGCTTGTGCTGCTCGATCGCGCGCTCGATCGCGGTCTCGTCGAGCTCGAACCGTGCGTCGAGCGGGACCTCGATCGGCTCGACGCCGCGGGCGGTCGCGGCGAGCCGGTAGTACACGAACGTCGGCGTCGGGTAGAGGATCGCCGCCGGTCGCTCGCCACCGCCGCCGTGCACGTGCGCCGTGCGAGGTGCGGCGAACACGTCGACGAGCATCGCGATCGACTCGTCCGAGCCGTTGCCGAACACGAGCTGATCGGGACCGACGCCGAGCTGACTCGCGACGAGCGCGCGCAGCTCTCGCGCATTCGGATCCGGGTATCGCTCGAGCGCGACCTCGGCGAGCGCGGCGCCGAGTCGCTGGCGCAGCTCGAGCGGCATCGCGAACGGCAGCTCGTTGGCGTCGAGCTTCGCGCGCACGTTCGGCGGCTGCGGCACGTGGTAGGCGGCAGAGCCGCGCAGCACCTCGGGCACGCGCGCCGCGAGAGGACCGAGACCGTCGTCGGCACTCACGGCGTGTCCTCGTACAAGTAAAACTTACCGGTACACGGTCCGCGGATTTCGCAGGCTTGCGCGCCACAAGTTAAGCAAGTGAAGACCGTCCCCATCATTTCTGCTTCCTTCGCAGCGCGGAGCGGCCGTGCGCGTCGAGGCCCTCGCACGCGGCGAGCTCCGCGATGTCGTCGGCGTGGGCGATCGCGGCGGCCTCGCTGTACTCGACGATCGAGGTCCGCTTGCGGAAGTCGTGGACGCCGAGCGGCGACGCGTAGCGCGCGGCTCCGCCGGTCGGCAGCACGTGATTCGCGCCCGCGACGTAGTCGCCCGCGGCCTCCGACGACCACTTGCCGACGAAGATCGCGCCCGCGGTCGTGCAACGCGTGGCAACCGTGCGCGCGTCGGCGACATCGAGCTCGAGGTGCTCCGGCGCGAACCGGTTCGCGAACGCGATCGCGTCGTCGATCGAGCCGACGATCACGCACGCGCCGTGCTCCGCGATCGACTGCTCGGCGATGTGCTTGCGTGGCAGCGTGGCGAGCTGCGTCTCGAGCTCGGCGGAGACCGCCGACGCGAGCGCGGTCGACGGCGTCACGAGGATCGCGCGCGCCTCGCGGTCGTGCTCGGCCTGGGCGAGCAGGTCGGCGGCGACCCACGCGGGGAGCGCGGAGTCGTCGGCGATGATCAGGACCTCGGACGGGCCGGCCACCGAGTCGATGTCGACCTCGCCGTAGACCTGGCGCTTGGCCGACGCGACCCACGCGTTGCCGGGACCGACGATCTTGTCGACGCGCGGAACGGTCGCGGTGCCGTACGCGAGCGCGCCGACGGCTTGCGCGCCGCCGAGCTCGAACACGCGATCGACGCCGGCGAGCCGCGCGGCGAGCATCGCCTCGGGCGACGCGCCCGGCGTCACCATGATCACCTCGGCGACGCCCGCGACCTTCGCGGGGATCGCGGGCATGAGGACGCTCGACGGAGAGCGCGCGGTTCCGCCGGGCACGTAGAGGCCGACGCGGTGGAGCGGCGTGACGCGCAGCTCGAGCCGAACGCCATCGAGCGTGACGTCGACGTCGGGCTCGCGCTGGCGCTCGTGGAACGATCGGATCCGCGTCGCCGCGAGATCGAGCGCATCGTGGACGCGCTTGCCGACCGTCCCCGCGAGCTGATCCCAGCGCTCGCGCGTCACCTCGTACGGCGGCTCGCGGCGATCGAACTTGCGCGTGTACTCGGCGACCGCTTCGTCGCCGCGGAACCGGACGTCCTGCAGGATCGCGGCGACCGCATCGTCGACGCCGTCCTCGAAGCGCGTCGATCGATCGAGCAGCTTCTCGGCTTCCGGCGAACCGCCCCGGATCTGCCTTAGCAACATGAGCGAAGACTACTTCTTCTTGTCGGGGATCTTGGTCTTCTTCGGGTCGTACTTCTCGAGATCGGGCCGAGGGTTATTCGCGTCGTACTCCGGCTTGTCCTCTTGCTCGACGGCATTGTCGGGGCCCACCGGGAGCGGTCCTTCGAGCACGCCGCCCGCGATCACCGACGGATAGCGATCCGCGTAGCTCTCGACGACGGAATCGGGCACCGACTCGCGGCCGCGGCCGCCGACCTTCACGACGTGATTCTTCGCAGCCCACATGACCCAGGTCTCGCCGTGGCCGTTGATCGTCAGTACGCGCGCGCCGCCAATCTTGTGCTCGTCGACCTGATAGCCGCCTTCAGCGCCGAGCCTGCGGACGAACTTCACGGTCTGGCGCAGCACGCCGTCGTCCTTCTCGTAACGTGTAACAAAGACGTTCACGACGTCCTTGTCCTCGGGATGGCCGCGCTTCTCGATGTCTTCGGGGACGTAGCTCGCCGTGTATGCGACGGCGCTGTTGTTATCGACCCAGACCTCGACGTCGAGCACCGATTGGAACCGACGGAACTTCCACGCTCCGAGATCTCCCTCGACGACGCCTCGCTTGGGAATCGGAGGTTTGCCACCGCACGCTACGAGGGCCACCAGACATGCGATTAGCCACAGTCGCATCTCCGCTATGGTACCTCGTTCCTCCGTTGACAGCGGACGCCTGAACCTGAATAGTCCCGCCAACACATGGCTAGTCACCTGTTCTCGTCTGAATCCGTCACCGAAGGTCACCCGGATAAGCTGTGCGACGCCGTCTCGGACGCCGTCCTCGACGCTTGCCTCGCTCAGGATCCGAACAGCCGCGTCGCGTGCGAGTCGGTCACGAAGACGGGTTTCGTGCTGCTCGCCGGTGAGATCACGACGAAGGCCGTGCTCGACTATCCGAAGATCGTTCGTCAGACGGTGAAGGAGATCGGGTTCACCAGCTCCGATATGGGCTTCGACGCGGACTCGTGCGCCGTGATGGTGGCGGTCGCTCAGCAGTCTCCCGATATCGCGCAGGGCGTCGATCGCGGCGACCCGTCGAAGCAGGGCGCAGGCGACCAGGGCCTCATGTTCGGCTACGCGTGCGACGAGACGAAGGAGCTGATGCCGATGCCGATCCAGCTCGCGCATCAGCTGGCCCACAAGCTCGCCGAGGTTCGCAAGAAGAAGACGAAGGGCATCGACTGGCTGCGCCCCGACGGCAAGACGCAGGTCTCGGTGCGCTACGAGGACGGCCAGATCACCGGCATCGAGGCGATCGTCGTCTCGACGCAGCACGACGACAAGGTGAAGCAGAAGACGATCGAGGAGGCGATCCGCGAGTACGTCATCAAGCCGATCGTCCCGGCGAAGCTCGTCACCAACAAGACGAAGATCCACATCAACCCGACCGGCCGCTTCGTCATCGGTGGCCCGCACGGCGACGCCGGCCTCACCGGCCGCAAGATCATCGTCGACACGTACGGCGGCTACGCGCGCCACGGCGGCGGCGCGTTCTCGGGCAAGGATCCGAGCAAGGTCGATCGCTCGGCCGCGTACTACGCGCGCTTCATCGCGAAGCACGTCGTCGCGGCGGGTCTCGCGAAGCGCTGCGAGGTCCAGTTCGCGTACGCGATCGGCGTCGCCGAGCCGGTGTCGATGCTCGTCGACACGTTCGGCACCGGCGTCGTCTCCGACGAGAAGCTGACGAAGGCGGTCTCCGCGGTGTTCGACGCGCGCCCCGGCATGCTGATCCAGGAGCTCAAGCTCCGCCGCCCGATCTTCCGCCAGACGGCGGCGTACGGTCACTTCGGCCGCGAGATCCCGGACTTCACGTGGGAAGCGACGCCGCTCGTCGACAAGCTCAAGGACCACGCGAAGGCCGGCAACGGTCACGCCGTCACGAACGGCAACGGCAAGGCCGCCGCCTCGAAGAAGCCGGCCGGCAAGACCAAGTCCTCGTCGGTGGCGCGGGCCTGACATGCGCGCCGTCTCCTTGCTCCTGCTGCTCGCGGCTTGCAAGCCGGGCGGCGTGAGCAAGGAGGCCGAGCTGTGCAGCAAGGCCGCAGCGATGTTCGAGCGCTGCGAACAGCTCGATGGCTCCGGCTCGGATGCGGCTCTTTCGCACGAGCTGACGATCGATCGCTGGCGCGGCCTGTGTCGCGCCGTGTTCACCGGTGAGACCGCGCAGCTCATGTCGAACGCGCGCGAGCTGTACCAGTCGCTCGACGACGGGACGAAGGCCGGCATGCGCAAGCAGGCCGAGTGCACCTCGAAGGCGACGAACTGCCTCGAGTACGCCGCCTGCGAGCAGTAGCTCCCGGCCGCGGATGACCGCGATCACGGTCGGTTCGGGCCGACTCCTCCTCGGTTCGCCCCCGGGTCGAGACTCGTGCCATGGTTGGGCGTGCGCGCAGTCCTCGCCCTCGCCGTGCTCCTCGCGAGCGCTCCGGGGTACGCGTTCGCGCCGCGCAAGCTCGGGTCCGCTGCAGGCAAGCCCGCGACCCAGACCGCCGGCAAGATCACGCGGATCGCCGGCGGACCGATCGATGCGCCCGGCGCCGTCGACGACGGTGCGATCGCCGAGCGAGAGGCGCGCGCGTTCCTCGCCGCGCGGATCGCCCAGCTCGCGCCGGGCGCGACCGCCGCGGACTTCATCGTCATCGGCAACTCGCGCGACGGCGAGCTGCGCACCGTCGGGTTTCGCCAGACGTATCGCGGCATGCGCGTCGTCGGCGCTCAGCTCGCGGTCGTGTTCGGCCGCGGCCCGCGCGGCGACCGGCTGTTCGCGGTGCTCGACGGCGCGAAGCCGAACGTGACACCCGCGGTGCCGACGACGCGCGCCGCGTACTCGGCGATGCGCGGCCGCGTCGAGGCGTGGATGCTCGCCGACACGGCGCTGACGACCGCGGCGACGCCAACGGGCGAGCGCGTCGTCGTCGAGACGAGCGGTGGCTACCGCGTCGCCGACGTGCTCGATGTCGCGTCGACGACCTCGCCGGATCGCTGGGATGTCTACGTCGCCGCCGACGGCACGCCGCTCGCGCGCGACAGCAAGATCATGTTCGCGACCGGCACGCTGAAGTACAACGCCGGCCTGCGCCACGCGAACGGCGCACGCGACGACCTCGCGGTTGGCAACGCCGCGATCACGGTCAACTCGCTCGCGACGACGACCGCAGCGAACGGCTCGTTCTCGTGGACCGGCAGCTCGGCGGCGACGGTCACGCCCGGTCTGTCGGGACCGGATGTGCGGATCATCAACCAGGCGGGCGCGCTCGCGACCGGTTCGCTGCCGGTCCAGCCCGGGCAATCGGCGGTGTGGAATCTCTCGAGCGACGAGCTCTCCGACGCGCAGCTCTCGACGTTCATATACGCCACCGTCGCGAAGGCGCAGGCGCGCATCGTCAACCCGGCGCTCGCGCCTTGGCTCGACCAGCAGCTCGACTTCTTCGTCAACGAGAGCGGCGAGTGCAACGCGTACTCGACGGGCAACGACGTCCACTTCTTTCGGTCGAGCACGACGTGCCAGAACACGGGCCGCGTCGGCGACATCGTGTTTCACGAGTTCGGACACTCGGTGCACTCGCACACCGTGATCCCCGGCGCCGGCGGCGACTCCGACGGCCATCTCGGCGAGGGCCTCGCGGATTTCTTCGCGGCAAACATCACCGACGATCCTGCGGTCGGCCGCGGCATGTACTACGACGACTCGCCGCTGCGGCACATCGATCCGAGCGGCTACGAGCGCGTCTATCCGATCGACGTCGACTTCGACCCGCACATCACCGGGCTCATCATCTCGGGCACGCTGTGGGACCTGCGCAAGCTGCTCGTCGCCGGGCTCGGGGCCGCACAGGGGCGCCAGCAGATCGACAGGATCTTCACCGGCGTGATGGCGCGCTCGAGCGACCTCCCGAAGACGTTCGAGGCCGCGCTCATCGCCGACGACGACGATGCCGACCTCGACAACGGCACGCCGAACTACTGCGCGATCGAGCGCGCGTTCGGCCGCCACGGCCTCGTCGACGGCTATCGCGGCACGACCGTGTCGACGCCCGCCGTCGACGGACGCAAGCTCACGCTGACCGTCGACACGCCGACCGATACCGCCTGCCCGGCGATGACCGTCACGCGGATCTCCGTCGCGTGGCAGGTCGGCGATGGCGTGCCGAGCGTATTCGAGCTCGTCGCCGAAGGCTCGACCTGGACGGGCGAGCTGCCCGCGCTGCCCGATGGCACCGTCGTGTCGTATTCCGTCGAGGTCGAGTACGACGACGGCACGACGCAGGCGTTCCCGACGAACGCGGCCGATCCGCTCTATCAGCTCATGCTCGGCGAGCCGAAGCGCGTGTGGTGCGAGTCGTTCGACGCCGATCCGAACTGGGAGCAGTCGAGCAACGTCGGCTTCGAGTGGCAGTGGGGCATGCCGCAGGCGTCCGGCCCCGGGGGCGATCCGGCGAGCGCGTACTCCGGCGGCGGCGTGTTCGGGACCGATGTCAGCAGCGATGGCCGCTACCGCGCGAACCTCGTGTCGGCGGCGTACAGCCCGCTGATCGACGTCGGCAGCTTCGATCAGGTGCACCTGCAGTATCGGCGCTGGCTCACCGTCGAGGACGCGACGTACGACCAGGCATCGATCAGCGCGAACGACACCGAGGTGTGGCGCAACAAGCAGGCGCAAAACGGCGGGCTCGATCACGTCGATCGCGAGTGGCGGTTGCACGACATCGACGTCACGCCGTACGTGCGCGACGGCATGCTGCAGATCAAGTGGTCGCTGCAGACCGACGGCAGCAAGCAGCTCGGCGGCTGGAACCTCGACGACGTGTGCATCGTCGCGCTGACGAAGATCGCGCGCTGCGGCGACGGCTACCTCGACGTCGGCGAGCAGTGCGACGACGGTAACCTGCTCGACGACGATGGTTGCACGCGCGAATGCGTCGACATGATCGAGTCCGGCGGTGGCGGCTGCTGCTCGGCAAGTGGCGGCGAAGGCTCGATCCTCCTCACGCTCGGCGTGATCGCGATCGCGGGGCGACGCCGGCGCCCGCTGTAAGCTGGCCTCAGCCGGGTGCGTTGATCCGGTATCGATGCACACCTGCCCTCGCTGTAATGGCCTGACCCCGCGCGGTGCCGCGCTCGCCTGCCTGCACTGCGACGCGCCGCTGCCTGCGCCGACGCTGCTCGCAAAGAGCGGCAAGATCCTGCGCGCGCTCGTCGGTGCGACCGGCGCGGTGCTGCTCGCCGCGTGCTACGGCCCGGCCGGCCGCTATCGCCCGGGGCCGCAATCCGGTGGACCGGCAGACGTCGACGGCGACGGCGCGAGCAACGAGATCGATTGCGACGACAACAATCGCAATCGCTACCCCGGCGCCGCCGACGTGTTCGGCGACGGCGTCGACCAGAACTGCGACGGCGTCGACGGTTGGCGCGACACGTCGATGAAGGTCGCCGAGCCGCCGAGCGAGCCGAAGGCAGCCGAGTGACCGAGCGCGACAGCCGCGATCGGAGGCGGCTGAACGTCGTGCGCGAGCGGCCGTTCCCGGCGTACGTCGTGTGGGAGCTGACGCTGCGCTGCGATCACGCGTGCACCCACTGCGGCTCGCGCGCCGGCGTCGCGCGCGATGGCGAGCTGTCCACCGACGAGGCGCTCGGTGTCGTCGACCAGCTCGCCGCGCTGGGCGCGCGTGAGGTCGCGCTGATCGGCGGCGAGGCGTACCTCCACGACGGGTTCCTCGCGATCGTCCGCGCGCTCACCGCACGCGGCATCGGCGCCGCGCTCGTCACCGGCGGGCGCGGGATCACCGACGAGCTGGCGCGCGAGCTCGCGAGCGCCGGGCTCACGCACGCCGGCGTCTCGATCGACGGCCTGCCGGCCACGCACGATCGCATGCGCAACCTGCGCGGCAGCTGGGGCGCGGCGATGACCGCACTCGATCGGCTGCGCGCCGCGGGCGTGCCGACGTCGTCGAACATCAACCTCAATCGCCTGAACCATCGCGACCTCGAGCCGCTCTACGAGCTGCTCCGCGCCAGGGGCATCGGCTCGTGGCAGATCCAGCTGACCGCGCCGCTCGGCCGCGCCGCCGATCGCCCCGAGCTACTGCTCCAGCCATGGGAGCTGACCGATGTCGTGCCACGTATCGCCGCGCTCAAGCAGCGCGCTCGCACGGACGGCATCGTGATCACGCCCGGCAACAACCTCGGCTACTTCGGTCCCGAGGAGACACTGCTGCGCTCGGTCGCCGAGACCGACCGCGATCACTGGCAGGGCTGCCAGGCCGGACGCTTCGTGATGGGCATCGAGGCCGACGGCGGCGTGAAGGGCTGCCCGTCGCTGCAGAGCGCGCCGTACGTCGGCGGCAACGTCCGCGCACGCCCGCTCGCCGAGATCTGGGACCACGCGCCGCAGCTCGCGTTCACGCGGCACCGCACCGTCGACGATCTGTGGGGGTTCTGCCGGACCTGCCCGTTCGCCGCCACGTGCATGGGAGGCTGCAGCTTCACCGCGCACAGCGTGCTCGGCAGGCCGGGCAATAACCCGTACTGCCACTACCGCGCGCGCACGCTGGCGAAGCAGGGCCTGCGCGAGCGCATCGTCCCGGCGACGCCCGCGCCGGGCACGCCGTTCGATTGCGGCCTGTTCGAGCTCGTCGTCGAGCCGCTCGACGCACCGGATCCGCACGCGGATCTGCCGGCGGAGCGGCTCGTCCAGATCAGCCGCAGATCACTTCGCAGCGGGCAGCGCGTGTAGCCGCTGCTCGAGCTGCTGACCGTTCCGGTCGGTCTCGCTGCGCATGCCGTAGTACTCGTGCGGACCGCGCGGATCCGAGAACACCGTCAGCTTCAGATCGAACGGCTCGGGTCCCGACACGTTCTCGATCTTGAACTGGCTGCGCACGTCCTGCTTGGTCTCGGGCAGGACAAACCGGATGTGGTCGCCCTCGACCTTGAACATGAACAGCTCGAACGTGCCCTTGAAGATCGTGCGGTCCTGGAACACACCGCCGCCCATCGACGGCACGAAGCGATAGACGTGCAGCTTGTCGCGCTCCGTCTGGGGCATGCGATCGATCCAGTTGCGATCGAGCAAGAGCTTCGCGGCCTCATCGGTGCCCACGTCCGACTTGGACTTCGGCGAGCTACACGCGGCGAGGACGACCGTCAGAAGAATCGCGGTGCGCATGCTCCAAGGCTAGCAGATGCCTCGAAGCGAGCGCCGTCACGCCGCGTGCAGGATCCGCAGCGCACCCGCTGCGCCGCGCGCGATCTGGCGCTTGCGCTGCTCGGGCGTACCGCCGACCGCGCAGACGAGCAGCTCACTGCCGTCGACGCTGACCTTCGTCATCTGCACGTCCCACCGCGTGCCGCCGCCGAGCAGCGTGCCGTTGAACTCCTTGATGCGGGCGCCGACGTGGACCATCCGCGCCGCGACCTCGTCGCACGCGTACGAATCTCCCGCAGACGCGAGCGGCAGGCCTTCGCTGTCGGCGATCACCATGGCCTGGATCGCGCCATCGCGGCAGCAATCGTCGAGCTGGTACCTCATCGCGAGAGTCTGAGTTTCGGCGCGGCGGCGCCGACGTTCCTTGCGCATGTTGCAATCGTCCCGCACCCGGTCCGGGTGGGCAAAAAACCGGCATACTCCCGGCCGATGCGTGCCCCGATCGCAGCGCTCCTGCTTGCCGCGGGATGCGCGCACCCCAGCGCAAAGACGCCCATGACCTCCTCCTGGCCCACCCTCGACGCGACGCTCCTCACCGAATCCGCCGAGACGTACAACTTCAGGCTCGGCCGGCCGACCCCGCTGGCCGCGACGCCCGATGGCGCCCTGCTGTTCCGGCGCACCGGTCCTCGCGACTTCGCCGCCGACCTCTACGAGCTCGACACGAAGACCGGCGCGGTGAAGACGCTGCTCGCCGCGAAGGACGCGCTCGGCGCCGCCGACGAGAACCTGTCCGATGCCGAGAAGGCGCGCCGCGAGCGCAGCCGCACCGCGACCCGCGGCGTCGTCGACATCGGCGTCAGCGACGACGGCAAGACTGTCATGGTCCCGCTCGGCGAGCGCATCTTCCTCGTCGACCGCGCGACCGGCGCGCGCCGCGCGATCGATCCGCAGGGCGATGCCTACGACCCGCGCCTGTCGCCCGACGGCAAGCACATCGCGTTCGTCCGCGACGGCGACCTCTGGATCACGTCGGCGGTCGCGCAGGCGCCCGCGAAGCGGCTCACGCACCACGGCGAGGACGTCGAGTACGGCGTCGCCGACTTCGCCGCGCAGGAGGAGCTCGGCCGTGGCCGCGGCTTCTGGTGGTCGCCGTCCTCGACGGAGATCGTGTTCCAGCGGACCAACACGAAGGCGATGGACACGATCTACGTCGCCGACGCGCGCCATCCCGAGAAGCAGCCGGTGCCGTTCAAGTACCCGCGCGCCGGCCGGCCGAACGCATCGGTTGACCTCGGCATCATCGGCATCTCCGGCGGCGAGCCGCGCTGGCTCGCATGGGATGGCACCAAGTTCCCGTACCTCGCACGCGTCGACTGGACCGCGCATGGCCCGCTCACGATCGTCGTCCTGACGCGCGAGCAGACCGACCTCGAGGTGATCGCGTTCGACGCCAAGGGTGGCGCCAGGACGATCGTGCGCGAGCACGACGACGCGTGGCTCAACGTCCCCGACACCCGCGCGGTCATGGGCTACGGCCCGGGCGCGCCGCTGTGGCTGCCCGACGGCTCGGGCTTTCTGTGGGCGACCGAGTCGCACGACGACGACTGGACGCTCGAGCTGCGCAAGCCCGACGGCACGGTCGCCAGGCGCCTCGTCGAGGCCTCGTTCGGCATGCGCCTGCTCGTCGGCGTCGACGGCAACAGCGCGATCGTCGAGGCGTCGACCGATCCGGTCCGCTCGCAGGTCTGGCGCGTCCCCCTGGACGGCGGCAAGCCGTCGCGCGTCGACAGCGAGGACGGCGTGTCGACCGGTAGCTTCGAGAACGGCGTGCTCGTCGTGACCACGCGCCTCACCGCGGGCGGCACCCACGACATCGCGATCGGCTCGTCGGGCACACCGCACCCGATCCCGTCGGTCGCCGCGACCCCATCGATCGTGCCGACGACCGTGCTCGAGACCGTCAAGCTCGACGGCCGCACGCACCACGTCGCGATCACGCGGCCGCGCGCGTTCGACAAGAGCCGCCGCTATCCCGTCCTGCTCAAGGTCTACGGCGGTCCGCACGCGCAGACCGTCGACGCCGCGCGCGACACGTATCTCAACGACCAATGGTACGCCGACGCCGGCTTCATCGTCGTGCGCAGCGACGGTCGCGGCACGCCGTATCGTGGCCGGGCGTGGGAGCGCGCGATCCTGAAGGACCTCATCACGATCCCGCTCGCCGATCAGGTCGCCGCGCTGCAGGCGATGGGCAAGGCGCACCCCGAGATGGACATGTCACGCGTCGGTGTCAGCGGCTGGTCGTTCGGCGGCTACTTCTCCGCGCTCGCCGTGCTGCTGCGCCCCGACGTGTTCCACGCCGCCGTCGCGGGCGCGCCGGTCACCGACTGGCGCCTCTACGACACTTGCTACACCGAGCGCTACATGCGCGAGCCTCGCAACAACGAGGCCGGCTACGACTCGACGAGCGCGCTCACGCACGCCGCGAAGCTGTCGCGCCCGCTCCTCATCATGCATGGCATCACCGACGACAACGTCCACTTCGCGCACACGCTCGCGCTGATCGAGGCGATGTACGTCGCGGGCAAGCGCGCCGAGGTGATCACGCTGTCGTCGACGCACATGGTCCCCGATCCGAAGCTCGCGTTCGCCAAGGAACAGGTTCAGGTCGAGTTCTTCCAGCAGCACCTGAAGTGATCCGCATCGTCCATCGAGACGAGCGCTGCGTCGTCGTCGACAAACCATCCGGCGTCGCCACGCACCGCGGCTGGGCCGACGATGACGACGCGCTGCTCCAGCTCGTGCGCGACGCCGTCGGCCTCTGGGTCTACCCGATCCACCGCCTCGATCGCGGCGCATCCGGCCTCGTCCTGTTCGCGCTCGACAAGGAGGCCGCGCGCGCGTTCTCCGATGCGTGGCCTCTCGCCGACAAGCGCTACGTCGCGATCACGCGCGGTCATCCGCCCGAGCATCTCGTGATCGATCACGCGATCCCCAAGGCGCCGGGAGAGGAGCGCGTCCCCGCAGTCACCGAGGTCTGGCGCACGGACACGTTCGGCCGCTACGCCGTCGTCGAGGCGCGCCCGCACACGGGCCGGCTCCACCAGATTCGCCGACACATGAAGCACATCTCGTGTCCGCTGATCGGCGACGTGCGCTACGGCAAGGGCGAGCACAACCGGCTGTGGCGCGAGAAGTTCGCGCTGCACCGGCTCGCGCTCCACTGCACGTCGCTGTCCGTTCCCCACCCGGACGGCACGACGCTCTCGCAGACCTGCCCGATCGCCGAGGACATGGCCTCCGCCATCGCGGCCGCGCGAACCGAGCTAGGCAAAGGGCCCGAGTCGTGATCGTGGTCGCTGGTCGTGAACCTTGACGGCGACGGCGACGTGGACCTGGTCGCCACCGTGGACCAGGACAGGACATCGCTGACACTTCGGATCCAGTGCCACCCATGTGCCCGGTCAGAAGTGCCACCCATGTTCCCGCTTGCATTGGGAGGGCGCCAGCTCGCGTCAACGGGTCTCGACCATGTCCACGTCGCCGTCAACGTCAACGTCCACGCGGACGTCAAACGTCAGGCAACGAGCGAATCGTCTAGGTCGCGCACGCTCGCATCGAGCACGGCCCAGATGATCGAGGCGACAACGGTCGCGACCGCATCCTGCTCGAGCTGAGTCAGCACGATCGGAAGCTCCTCGATCTGGTCGCGGATCGAACGCACCATCGCGCGGTCGCAGCGGCCTCCGCGAACGGCCTGCATGCCCGCGGCGAGCGAGGCATGATCGAGGCGAAGCTCGCCGAGCGGCGTCCGTCCCCCGAGGACGCGGCACGCCAGCTCGAGCCCGGCCGCGAACGCATCCCCGTCGGGCGATGCGAGCTCGGCCTCGAGCATGCGCATCACCGCCGGCTGACGGATCGCCAGCCAGCTCACGTCGTGCTCGGCCAACGTGGTGAAGTCGTGGATCATGCGCCGACGGTAGGGACCGGCCGTCGGCAACGCCAGTTTTCGGCTATGGTGCGCGCATGTCTCGCGCAGCCTATCTCGTCGACGGTATTCGTTCTCCTTTCGGGCGCTACGGTGGTGGGCTGGGTGGCGTGCGCGCCGACGATCTCGCAGCGGCGGTCATCGCGGCGCTCGTCGCCAAGACCAAGATCCCCGCCGACAAGATCGATGATGTCATCCTCGGCTGTGCGAACCAGGCCGGCGAGGACAACCGCAATGTCGCCCGCATGGCGGCGCTGCTCGCCGGTCTGCCGGTCTCGGTTCCCGGCGTCACGGTCAACCGCCTGTGCGGCTCGGGCATGCAGGCGGTCGCCGATGCGGCGCGCCTGATCATGACGGGCGAGGCCGACGTGGTGATCGCCGGCGGCGTCGAGCAGATGTCGCGCGCACCACTCGTCATGGGCAAGCCGACCGAGGCGTTCCAGCGTGGCAACCAGACGATCTACGACACGACGCTCGGCTGGCGCTTCGTGAACCCGAAGATGGACCAGATGCACGGCACGCTCGCGATGGGCGAGACGGCCGAGAAGGTCGCCGAGCGCTGCAGCGTGTCGCGCGAGGCGCAGGACCAATTTGCTTTGACGTCCCAGCAACGGGCCGGCAAGGCGATCGCGTCGGGCCGCCTGGCGATGGAGATCACGCCGATCGTCACCGGCAAGGACAAGAAGACCGGCGCCGAGATCAAGGTCACCGCCGACGAGCACCCCCGCCCAGAAACGACCATCGAGCAACTCCAAAAGCTCAAGCCGGCGTTCGTGAAACAAAATGGCACGGTCACCGCCGGCAATGCCTCGGGCCTCAACGATGGCGCCGCCGCATTGTTGCTCTGCAGCGAACAGGCGATGAAACAATTCGGACTGACGCCAAAGGCGCGATATGTCGCGGGTGCGGCGGCCGGCGTCGAGCCGAGCTACATGGGCCTCGGCCCGATCCCGGCGAGCAAGAAGGCGCTGGCGCTGGCGGGAGTTACGCCGCAACGCATCGATCTCGCGGAGCTGAACGAGGCGTTCGCCGCGCAGGCGCTCCCGTGCGTCGACCAGATCGGTCTCGACCCCGAGAAGGTGAACGTCAACGGCGGCGCCATCGCGCTCGGGCATCCGCTCGGCGCGTCGGGAGCTCGTATGCTGTTGACCCTGATGCTCGAGCTCCAGCAACGGTCCAACCACTATGGCCTTGCCTCGATGTGCATCGGCGTGGGCCAAGGGATCGCCGTCGTAATCGAGCGGACTTCGTGAGATGCTCCGGCGAAGGACTTAGGGCGTAATCACGTGACGGTGCAGGACCAAGTACAGAAGTCCTTGAAGCTTGTGGGCCGGGTCCTCGGCGACAAGTTCAAGCTGACTGCCTGCATCGGCATTGGCGGTAGCGGTGCGGTCTACAAGGCCGACCAGATGGCGCTCGGCCGCACCGTCGCGGTAAAGATCCTCAACGAGGAGCTGTGCGCAGATCCTCGGATGATCACGAGGTTCCGCGGCGAGGCGATGAGCGCCTCGCGCCTGAACCATCCCAACTGCGTCTCGATCATCGATTACGGCCAGGCTCCGGACGGCCTCCTGTACCTGGCGATGGAGTACGTGAAGGGTCCGACCCTCACGCAGCTCCTCGTCAACGAGAACCCGCTCGGCGTCGAGCGCGTGATCGACCTCGTCTGCCAGGCGCTCGCCGGCATCGAGGAAGCGCACCTCGCCGGCGTCGTCCACGCCGACCTCAAGGCCGACAACATCATCGTCGATCAGCGCCGCGCGAACGTCGACGCGGTGAAGATCGTCGACTTCGGAATCGCGCGCCTCGTCACCGGCGTGCGCGAGGCCGAGGACCGCTCGATCTCCGGCACGCCCGAGTACATGGCGCCCGAGGTGATCAGCGGCGCGCCGCCGTCGTTCGCGTCGGACATCTACGCGGTCGGCATCATCCTCTACGAGCTGCTCGCCGAGAAGACGCCGTTCTTCGCCGGCACGACGACCGAGATCCTCACGAACCACCTCAAGGCGACGCCGACGAACCTGACGCAGCGCCGCGAGAACGTGCCGCGCGAGCTCGACGCGGTGATCGCGAAGGCGCTCGCGAAGCATCCGTCGGATCGCTACGCGTCGGCGGCCGAGATGCGCGAGGCGCTGCTCGGCATCCGGTCGCGGATGCGCCAGGTGCCGACGACGGACAAGTGCGTGTCGTGTGGCACGTCGGTCGCGCCGTCGTTCAAGTTCTGCCCCGAGTGCGGCACGCCGCGCTCGCGCGTGTCGAAGACGTTCGAGATTCCGACGGCGCCCGCGACGCCCGACGTGTTCCCGCTGCCGTTCACCGGCCGCGCGCCGGAGCTCGAGGTGATCCTCCACCACATGCGCCGCCAGCCCGGCTCGAACGGCGGCCTGCTCGTGATCGGCAACGAGGGCTCGGGCCGCACGACGCTGCTCCGCCAGGCGTACGGTCATCTCGCCGCCGACGGCCGCGTCATCTATCAGATCGGTCCCGATCCGAGCGGCCTCGCGGCGCCGTTCTATCCGATGCGCTCGCTGCTCGCGGCCGTCCTCCAGCTGCCGCCGGTGTCGAGCGAGGTCGAGCTGCGCGACGCGGTGCTCGCGATCGGTCTCAACGAGCGCGACATCCCGGGCATCGCTCAGCTGTTCGGTCACCCGACGACGCTGCTCGAGCTCGAGCCGCCGGTGCGCCGCCGCGAGATGGTGTGGTCGACGCTGCGCGCGATCGAGCGCGCGGGCGTGCACAACCAGGTGACGATCGTCTGCGAGGACGTCGATCGCTTCGATCACCCGAGCCTCGAGATCCTGCGCCGCGCGACCGAGAGCAACGATCTCGCGCTGCCGCCGATCGTCATGACGTCGTCGCTCGCGTTCGGCGAGCAGTGGCCGCTGTCGGTGAAGCGCCTCGAGATCGGCGCGCTCGAGTCCGGCGATCTCGAGACCGTCGTGCGCGATCTCCACAAGGCCGGCGTGAAGGGCCTGCCGCCCGTCCAGCAGCTGTTCGAGACGACGCGCGCGTATCCCGGTCACGTCGAGCACGTCGTGCGCTACCTGATCGAAGGCGGTAAGGCCGAGGACACGAAGGTCTCGCTGCCCGACCTCGTCGCCGCGCGCCTGTCGATGTTGGCGCAGTCGACGCGCGACGCGCTGCAGGCCGCCGCGGTCCTCGGCATCGAGCCGCACATCGATCTGCTCCGCTCGATGATGCCGACCGAGGCGCTCGAGCGCGCACTCGCCGATGCAGAGCTGCACGGCCTGCTCGGCAAGGATCCGTCGGGCGAGCTCGTGTTCACGTCGCGCCTCGTCCGCGAGATCGTCTACGACGCGACGCCCGCCGACGTTCGCCGTTCGCTCCACGCGAGCGCCGCCGCGGCGGTGCAGGCGATGACGAGCGACATCGGTCTGCTCGGTCACCACCACGATCTCGCCGGTCACTCGCGCGAAGCGAACGAGCTGCTCCGCACCGCGGGTGACCTCGCCGCCGAACAGCTCGACGAGACCGGCGCCGGCCAGTTCTTCTATCGCGCGCTCGTCGCGGTTCGCCAGGCCGTGCAGTCGGGCGACATCGAGGACGGCGCCGAGCACCAGTTCGTCTCGCTCTCCGTTCGTCTCGCCGACGTCCTGCGCTCGCGCGGCGAGACCGCACTCGCCCGCGGCATCCTCGCCGAGGCGCGCGACTGGTCGAGCGCGCCGCTGCTCGTGTCGATGATCGATCGCGCGAGTGCCGCGCTCGCGCTCTCCGAGGGCGATATCGACGGCGCGATCGCAGCACTTCGCCGCGGCGTCGGCCGCGCGATCGGCTCCGGCGACATGAACCTCGTCTGCGAGCTCTACCTGGATCTCGCGATGGCACTGCAGCGCGCGGGCGATCCGGATACGGCGAACCGCGAGCTCGTCGAGTGCGTCGATCTCGCAACGCTCGGCGAAGGCTTCACCGCCACCGACGGTCCCGAATCGTTCTGGCGCGTGCTCCGCGCGCAGGCGCAGATGGTCGACGCCGCCGGCGATTCGTATCGCGCACTTCGCCTCGCCGAGGCGGCGCTGTTCCACGCCCAGCGCGTCCGCTCTCGCCTCGGCGCCGCTCGCGTCCAGCAGCTGCTCGCCTCGCTCTGCGACAAGGCGGGTCTCGGCGGCAAAGCCGAACGGTATCGCCAGGCTGCGATCACCGAGATGCGCAACCTCGGCGATCGTCGCGCGACTGCCGAGCTGCTCCTCACGGACACGCCTTCGCGTGGCGCCGTCGTGATGCCCAACCGGCTCCAGGACGCGATGCAGCTGACGAAGGAAATCGGCTGGACCGAAGGGCACGAGCGCGCGAAGCGCAAGTCCAATCCGCCTCCCGACGTCAAACCGTAACGGCGTATCGTCCTCACTTTCGCCGACGACGTCGAACGCCCGCACATGGGCCCACCTGGACGGCGATCCGGGTTACGCTCTCAACGTGGGAAGTATCCTCCTGGTCGAGTCCGACCAAGACACGCGCGACCAACTGGGGTCGGCGATGCGGGAGGCAGGGCATGAGGTTCTGACCGCGCTCAATGTTCGCGAAGCATTCCTTCGCATCAGTGAGGGCGGCATAGACGTCGTGGTCGTCGACGCGTACGACCCGCGCGTCGGCATGGTCGAGCTATCGCGCAGCATGAACACGCTGCCCGATGCGCCGCCCGTGCTGCTCGTCTCCGCGTCGCCGCATGCGCCGGAGATCTCCGCGCGCGTCGGTGCCGCCGCGTTCATCCCCAAGCCGTGCGAGCCGAGCGAGGTCGTGGCGGCCGTCACGCGCATCGCCGGTGACGTCCGCCCGACGCGTGTGATCGACGACACCAGCGTGCCGACCGACATGAACGACATGAGCGAGCTGAACGACTTCGCGATGGACGAAGAGCCAACCGGTCCCGCGCGCCAGTTCGGCTAGCTGCTAGGCTCCACGCGTGCGCGCGTGGAAGTATCTCGTCCTGATCGGCGGCATCATCGGGATCGCCGGATTCTTCCTGCCGTTCGTCGAGTTTCACAACGCGCAGACGCAGATCTCCGGCGACACCGTGAAGCTGAAGCCGATCGCGATCAGCGGCTACCAGGTCGTGCGCGGCATCGACGATCTGCACGGCCTCATCGAAAGCACGCGACCGCTCACGCGCCAGGCCCAGCCGGAGATCCAGCTCGTGGTCGCCGGCTTCAATGCCCAGCTCGCGCAGTACCGCGGCCTGATGATCGCGTTCTACGTGCCCGCACTCTTGCTCGCGCTCCTCGGTGCGCTCGCCGGACTGCGCCGTAAGATGGGGCGGCTCGCGGGTCTCTTCGCGATCGCGTTCGGCGCGGGCAACGCGCTCGTGTGGCTCGTGTTCGATCAGGTCAGCCGCGAGCTCGCGACCAAATCGGCGGCGTACGGCACGACCGCGAAGGCCGTGATGGGCCTCGGCCTCCACGCACTACTCGCCGCGGGCCTCCTCGCCGCGCTCGCCGGCATGGGCGCGCTGGCCCTGCCCGACCGAGGCGTGGCCGACTGACGTGATCGTGATCGATCCCGTGATCGTGGCCGTGCACGTGAACGGGACCGCAAACGTGATCGTGGCCGACGCCGTGTACGAAGCGTCCCTCGCCGAATGTCCGGCTATCGGTTGGGTGACACCCGGTTTGGGCCCGAACGGATAACCATCGTCCGGCTATCGGTTGGGTGACACCCGGTTTGGGCCCGAACGGATAACCGTCGTCCGGCTATCGGTTGGGTGACACCCGGTTTTGGCCCGAATGGATAACCGTCGTCCGGTCATCGGGCGACGATCACACTCGCATCTGATCAGTCGACGATCAGCATCCGCACGCCCCGCGCGGGCATCGGGATCGTGAACCGGCCCGCGTCGGCGCGGAACCTGTCGCCGTACACATCGCGCAGCGAGGTCGCGCCGTCGCCGGCGAGGACGACCGCGGTCGTGTTGCGCGGCGCATCGCTGACGACGAACACGACGCGCGTCGTGCCCGCGTCGTCGGCGTACGCCATCGTGCGGATATCGTCGGGACGCTCGACGAGCCAGGCGTCGGCTGGTTCGCCGGCGAGGCCCGCGAGGTCCTCGGCGAGGCCGGCGATGTCGTCGAGCGAGCCTTCCTTGAGCTTGCCGACGCGCTTGGGTGCGGGCTCGCCGAGCGGCTGGTCGAGCTCGTCCTTCGTCGGGGTGCCCGGGCCGATCACGACGACAGCGCGCTTGTGATCGGTGAGGCCGCGCAAGCGCTGGAACAGGCCGCGGTCGATGCGATCGAACGTCGGCGCGATCACCGCGCGATAGCGCGCGAGCTCGTCCTCGGGCGTCGCCTCGTCGACGATCGCGTAGGGAACCTGCGCGAGCTCGAGCGCGCGGATGATCGCGGACTGCCAGCGCCGCGCGAGGATCGCGGCCTTATCGGTGCCGAGCTCGGCGGCGCCGCCGGGCCCGAGCGACAGCACCTCGGCGAGCACGGGCGTCACCGGATCGATCAGGTTCGTCGCGAGACCGAACCTGGCGTCGGCGCGCGTGTCGACGAGCGCGATCGGCGCGTGACGCCGCAGCGACGGCCAGCCGACCTCGGCGAGCGCCGCGACGAGCGGCTGGATCCACTTCGCGTGTGGCTCGAGCTGGCCGTTCTGGGCGATCGCCGCACCGTAGTAGCGATCGCGCTCGACAGCCATGTAGACGTTGAACCCGCGGATGCCGGCGGCGAGCAGCGACAACAGGTGATCGCGCTCGCGCATCGGATCGTCGTCGTTGTCGTCGAGCGGCGGGAGCCAGGGGAAGAAGCCGACGCCGACCTCGGTCGCGAGCGGCAGCGGCGACGCGTTGCCGGCAAGCGACGTCGCGCGGCGGCGCAGCTCGGGGAACAGCGTGCGCGGCGTGTACGCGTCGATGCCCGCGGGGCCGGCGATCGCGTGCTGGATCTGGCGCACGTCGTAGAGCCCGAAGTGACCGGGCGGCAGGTTGTGAAAGCGTGCGACCTCGCCGAGCCCGACCTCGTCGAGCAGCTTCGCGAACGCACCGAGCGAGCGCGCGATGTACTCGTCCTTGAACTTGAGCCAGAGCGCGCAGCGCGCGGCGTCGTCGGGCGACCATGCGCGCGGCGGCTCGTCGAGCCCGCTGGCCTCGCGCCACCACTCGATCGCGTCGGGGTGATAGTCGAGGTCGAACGCGCCGGTGCGGAAGAACAGCTGCGCCTCGTTGTCGACACCGATCGCGACGACCGGACCGTCGGGCGCGAGGTGCGGGCGCACGACGTCGGCGACGGTCTCGTACCAGGCCTTCACGCGCGCACGAAATGCGGTGCTCGCGTACGACGGGATCGGGAACGCGCGAGGCGGCACCGGGAACCACGCCGGTGTGCCGTGGACGGTGCGCGCCTGACACTCGGGATCGGCGAGCACCCAGTCCGGAATGCCGAAGCTCGTCAGCTCCGCGTTGACGTGCGGACCCGGCCTGAGCACGACGGCGAGGCCGGCGGCGCGCGCCGCGTCGAGGAAACGCGACAGATCGCGCTCGTCACCCCACGCGCGTGTGCCGGATTCGGGCTCGTGGATGCGCCACGGCACGTACGTGTCGACGATCGTGAGCCCGAGCGAGTGCATCGTGCGCAGGCACCCGGTCCACTGCGCCGGCGGCACGCGCCAGTAGTGCATCGCGCCCGCATAGAAGGGGAGCGGCCTTTCGCCCGTCGCGCTCTCGACGGACAGGCCGCGCGCGTCGAACCAGGTACGACGACGTCTCTCCACGCGATCTCACCTGGGCGCTTCGACGTGCCGCCACGCCTTGCCGTCGAGCACGAACCGGCTCGGTCCGGTCGCCCAGCGCGGCACGTACGTGAGCGGCGTGCCTTCACCGGTCCCGCGCGTGCCGTACTCGGGATCCCACGGCAAGAGCAGACACGGCGACGCGCCCGGCGCGAGGCGCGGCATGATCGGATGCGGCTCCTCGCTGCGCGCGCGACCGGCGGCGAGCACGTCGCGGATCGTCGCGTGTTGCGATAGCTCCCACAGCGTGCGGACCTGCGGCGGCGGCAGCTGTAGCTCGGCGGAGCGCGCGAGTCCGTCCTGCGGCGTGACCCACGTCTGGTCGACCGTCTCGGTCTCGTCGAACTGAGGATCCTGTCCCGGCGGCAGCTCGACGACGAAGAACCTCGCCGAGAACCGCTTCGGCTCGACGGACGGCGTGATCCAGTGCGACCACGGCACGAGCGCGTCGGTCGACCACTCGAGGCCCGCGAGCTCGAGCGCATCGACAGCGGGCACGCCGCCGAGGATGCGCTTGCGCAGCTCGGCCTGGCTCGAGCGAACGAGCGTGTCGGAGTCGCGGCGTTCGGCCTGCTTCGCGAGCAGGACGCCGGCCTCCTCGAACAGCTCGCGCGCCGCCGCGGTGCGCGCGTCCTCGCCGGGTTCGGCGGCGCCGCCGGGGAACACGTACGCCGACGCCATGAAGCTCGAGCCGCGATGGCGGCGGACGAAGAAGACTTCGAACGCTTCGCCCTTCCTCCGCAGCAGGATGATCGACGCGGCCTCGCGAATCACGCGATCGGTCGTAGCACGATTCGTCGAGCGTCGAGTGACTACTCGGCGACTCTCAGCTCACCGCGCACGGGCTCGTCGCGAAGTCCAAGTCTCTCCTCGATCGCGCGCTCGACGAACCGTGCGACGTGACCGTCGGGAGTTTCGAGCAGCAGGCGATCCGGACAGCCGCGCCGGCGCGCGAACACGCCGAACCAGGTGAGGAACCGCCACGCAGGTGGCTGCCGCTCGACCACGAACAGCTGATCGATCTGCGTGACCGCGAAACATCCGCGGTGGTCGCAGATCTCGACGGACGTATCGTCGACGTCGATCGTCACCTCGCAGGGCAACATGCCGCGAGGCGCGATCGACACGGTCAGCCGAAGCGTTCGTCGTCCGGTGGCGATCCCGCGATATGGGCTTCGCAGGGCGTCGCTATCGATCGTCTCGATGCGGACACATGCCGGAGGCACATCTCCAGCTTACCATCCGAGTCGAGCCGCGCCCGGTCGTCTCACGGGACGACGACAAACTCGCGCTTCATCAAGCTGATGATGTTCTGCGCTGCGTCGAGGTCCGTACCCGGGAAGTTATCGAGCACTTTCTGCAGCTGGCCGTGATCGAGGACAAGCTGGAACGTGTCGAGCTCCGACGGCGTGAGGTCGCGGAGCTTGCCGGCGAGCGGGGTTGGCACGGCGAGCGGCGAACCGAGCGGCGGGAGATTTTTCTGCAGGTTACGGAACTCGTCGAGCTGACGAACGCCTTCCATGAGGAGGCCTTCGGTCGAGTCCTGCACTTCGTTCATCACCTGCATCTCACCGCCGGGCTCGAGCTCGAACGTGCCCGTCTCCCAGGTGAGCATGCGGTAGATCGCCTTCTGCGGGCTGACCGAGAAGTCCTCGTTGATCGTCGAGAAGTAGATCTGGCCCTTACGGAGGAAGATCTTGCCGATGCTGACGCCGATGTTGATCGTCAGCACACCCGACTTGCGGCTCGACGAGAGGAGCTGCAGCAGGTCGGGGAGCGGAATCTCTTCGATGACGCCCGACATCGGACGTCCCTGGGTCGCCTGGCGCTGCTGCGCACCGGCCTCGAGGCGGCGGCGCGCCTCGGCCTCGCTCTGCTGCGCGACGATGCCCTCGACCGCGACGACCTTGATGATCGACGTGCCGACCAGGATGCGGTCACCCTCGTGGAGCAGCGCGCGGCCCGCGATCTTCTCGCCGTTGACGAACGTACCGTTCGTCGAGCCCATGTCCTGGATGTAGACCTCGGCGTCGGTCGAGCTGATCTTCGCGTGACGGCGCGAGACCATGTCCTCGACGAGAACCATGTCGAGATCACTGGATCGACCGATGATGATTTCCCGGTTCATACGAAGCGGGAACTCGCCTCCCTGGTACTTGCCCGAGATGAAGCGCAGTGCAAAGCGAGGACGGTCGTTCATGGACGTCGAGGGAGCGGCCAAGGACTCGAAAATTCTAGTGCCGACCGACGGAGTAGCGCAAGCAAACCACCTGATTTCAGTCCGTGGCCACCGGCTCGTCGATCAGTTGGTCCTCGTGCGGAGGCCGCAGCGTGTTGACGACACGCCGGTAGACCTCCTCGGAGACAACCAGGCTCGAATGCCCCAGAGGGACGGTCATGGCCGTCGCCCCGGTCATTCGCGTGGTCTGGAGCGGGACGACCCAGTCGCGGGCCGCCGCGATGGTCGAGACCTCGACCCCGTCCGGGATGGGGCCCTGGGCCAGCTCGTCGAGGAACCGGCTCCGCGGGAGTAGCTGCCACGACGAGGTCGACCACAGGCCGAGCGTCATGACACCGGCGAGCGCCGCCCAGGTCCCGCGGACCGGGGTGCCCAGCATGATGAGCTTGCGGACCCGCGCGTGGCCGCCGAGCTTCTTCACGTAATAGAGGCCGATGAGGCCGCCCATCGAGTGACCGATGATGTCGATCTTCTGCGACGGGGTCTGGGCGAGGATGCGCTCGATCTTGCGGTGAATGAGGAACGCCGAGCGCCGGATGTCGCGGACGTTCAGCGTGCCGAGGTTGAACGACACGCACACGAACCCGTCGGCGACGAGCCGTCGCTCGAGGATGTACATCGAGCCGCGCGTGCCGAGGAAGCCGTGGATGATGAGCACCGGCGGCGACTCGGGCGACAGCTCCGAGAACGCGTCGCGCCGACGAAGCCGATTGCCGCGCGCGAGGTGGCGCAGATACGACAGGCCGTCGGCGCCGCCGGCGACATCCTGGCCGATCGTGCTTCGCCGACCGAGCCAGCGCGTCGGCGCTTCGAGGGCCCAGCGCACGAGCCACGAGGACCTGAGCGCGAGCGCCTTGCGCGACTTCGACTGTTCGGACACCTCACTCACGATAATCCGAGAACCCCTCCGAGACGAACCGCGAGCACTCCTTCGCGTACGAGTTGGAGGCGAACGAGGTTGTAGGGTATTCGACGACACGCCACTGGCCGCGCGTCCCGACGCTACCGGTCCGCGTGATCACGCACGTGCCGACGCGGTAGACGAGCGCGAACTCGTTGGCTCGACGGAGCGAGCGAGAATCGCCCGGCGGCACCCGGCCTGGCGGCGGCGCAGGGTCGCCGGGGTTGCCGTTCGGCACGTCCTTGGGCCCGGGCATGTGCGTCGGGTCCTCGACGGCGCCGAGCGCGAGCGGTGGCGGCGCACTCGTCTTCGGCATATCGGGCGGACGCCCGAGGTCAGCCTCGGCGGGAATCGTGACGGTCTGGGTCCGCGCCTGGCGCACGGCGTCGCCGGGCTCGACGGGATTCATCGGCGTCGGCGTCGCGTCGGGCCAGGGCTCGGCCGTCGGCGCTGGGGTCTGGATCGCCGGCACGTCCTTCAGATCGGCCTTGGCTTCGGACTTTGCCTCGGCCTTCGGATCTGCCGCCTTGGCTTCGGACTTTGCCTCGGCCTGGGGCGCCGACTTCCGGTCGGTCTTCGCGTCCGCGGTTGGCTTCGCTTCGGCTTTCGCCTCCGCCTTGGCCTCGGTCTTGGCGTCAGGCTTCTTCTCGGCCACGTCTTCCTTTACCGCGATCTCATCACCCACTTGGCGCTGCTTGCGCGAAAACGCCGCGGTGGTCCCTCGAACCAACTTCGATCGTTCCGGAGTCCTGCCCATCCTTTGTGGGTGCCAGCGTTCGCTCGTGCGGGCAACTTCGCGGCACGTTGGTCGATCACGCCGCCAACGCGTCGCGTCATCGGGAGATCATCAGGTAGAGTGAACTCCGGGTGAAGGACTCGTCCACCGCGACGGAGCGCGTCGGGCGCTACCAGCTGTTGGAGCCAATCGGCGGCGGCCCCAACGGGATGGTTTCGCGCGCGAAAGTATTCGGCGTCGCCGGCTTCGAGCGCCAGTTCGCCGTCAAGCGGTTCCTGGCCGAGCTCACGGTCGGCAGCGCCGCGCAGGCATTGTCTGCCGCTGCACGCAGCTACGGCAGCCTCGAACATCCGCGCATCGCGCGCATGAGCGAGTTCGGCGTGGCGCAGGGGCAGACGTTCACGGCCGTCGAGCTCGTCGCCGGTCTCGACGCCTTTCGTCTCATGCAGGAGACGCGGCTCGCCGGTGCAGCGATCGCTGCGGGCGGGGCACTCGCGCTCGTCTCGCAGGCAGCGCGCGCCGTCGGCTACGCGCACGGTCGCGGCCTCTCGCATCTCGGTCTGTCGCCGACGAACGTGATCGTCACCGCCGACGGCGACGTGAAGGTCACCGACTTCGGCATCCTCGCCGCGACGATGCCGCCGCGGCCGGTCGACTCGCCGCGCCTGGCGCATCGCATCCCGTATCTCGCGCCCGAGCAGCTGGCCGGCGAGGCGACGTCGGCAGCGACCGACGTGTTCGTGCTCGGCGTGATCGCGTACGAGCTCGTCACCGGTCAGCGCGCGTATCGCGGCGAAGCGCCCGCGCAGATCGCGCAGGCGATCCTCGCCGGCCCGCCCGCCGAGCCGCCGCTGCCGCGGCCGATCGTCCGCGTGCTGCAGCGCTGCCTCGCGCGCTCGCCGTTCGAGCGCTTCCCAGACGCGCGTGCGCTCGCCGATGCACTCGATGCCGCGCTTCGCGTCGCGCCGGTGCCGGGCACGCGCAAGGACATCGGCGCGATGATCAAGCAGACGCTCGATCGTTACGCGACGCTCAACGAGGGCAACCTCTCCGGCATGGTCGCGCTGAACCTCGGCCAGGCGCCCTCGCTCGGTCAGGAGTCAGCGGAGTCGATCGAGATCGGCTACGCGCGACCGGGCACGCGTCCCGAGGCGCGCACCGAGCCGAGCGCGGTGCAGACGGTGTCGCCGGCCACGACGATCCCCGATCTCAAGGCAGTGTCCCCGTTCTCGACGGTGCCGGGCATCGCGCCGCCGCCGATCCCCGTCCCGCCGGGCATCGCGACCACGCCGCCGTCGCTGCGCGAGCCCGCCGGTGCGCCCGCGAAGACGATCCTCGGCGTGCCCGCGATCGGAAAGCCGCAGATCCCGTCGGTGCCGCCGATCAAGCGCCCGAACGCGCCGCCCTCGGTTCCGCCGACGAAGCCGCAGATCCCGTCGATCACCGCGCGTCCGCCCGCGCCGGTCGCTCCGCCCGCGCCGCAGGTTCCCGACGTCGTCGAGGAGCCGAGCGGTCTGCTCGAGCCGAGCGGTCTGCTCGAGGTCGATGACTCGGGACCGATCAAGCTGCCGCCTCGGGCACCGACGAACGACGACGAGATCGCGACGATGCCCGCCGGCCACGAGCCGCGCGACCGCGACAGCCTCCAGACCACGCCGATCCAGCGCGTGCCCAAGCCGACGCCCGGCCAGAGCTTCGACTCCGAGACCGGCGAGATGTCGACGTCGATGCTCGACGATCTCAACCGCAGGGCGTCGACGCCGACGGCCGAGCTCGCGCCGGTGGAGCGGCCGCCGACGAGCCCGGAGATCATCGTCCAGTCCGATCCGCTCGCCGGGTTCCCCGACGAGCCGAGCGAGGTCGCATCCGAGCTGCCGCTTCCTGCGCCCGCGCGCGGCGAGTCGCAGGTGGTGCCGACGTACGAGCCGGCCGCGCGCGTGGTCACCGAGGAGTTCACGCCTCCGCCGGTCGACAGCCCATCGGCGACGATGCCGAGCCTCGCGCCGCCACCGCCGGTCCGCGCGTCGAGTCAGCCGGTCTCGTCGTCATCGATCCCGTCGCTCGCCGACGCGAAGCCGGTCGCGAAGAAGAAGAGCCGTGCGCCGATGATCGCGCTGACGATGTTGCTCGTCGGTGGCGTCACCGCAGGCGGCTACTACGCGTACATGACGATGAACGAGAAGAAGTCCGAGTCGTCGAACGTCGACGGTTCGGGCAACGGCGCCGGCACGCCGATCGCGACGGCGAAGATCGACGCCGGCACGCAGGTCGCGGCGACGAAATCCGACGCAGCAGCCGCTGCGGTCGCGACGACGCCCGATGCCGGTACGAAGGTCGCGACGACGACGCCCGATGCCGGCACGAAGGTCGCGACGACGACGCCCGACGCGGGCGCGGCCGGCGATCCATCGACGCCGGACGTCACGTCGCCGAGCGCGGCCTCCGATCAGCTCGTCGTGTCGTCGACGCCGTCGGGCGCGCGCGTGTTCATCGACGGCGCCGATCAGGGCATCACGCCGGTGAAGCTACCCGGCACCGCGGATCGCCACACGATGGCGCTGCTCCTGCCCGGCCACGATCTCTACCTCGCCGAGGTCGACGGCCACGGCGTGTTCGACATCAAGCTCAAGCCGATCACGCCGTCGACGGGCAACGCGCGCATCATGGTGATCCGCTGCAAGGCGAAGGAGCGCTACTACGTCTACGTCGACGGCCAGCCGAGCGGCATGACGTGCCCGACCGAGCGCATCCACACGAACATCGGTCCTCACCTCGTCGAGGTCTATGACATCGCGACCGAGGCGCGGACCAAGTACGACGTCAACGTGAAGGACGATCGCCTGTCCTTCCGCGTTCGCATCGATCCCTGAGCGCACGCATCCGCGTGTCGCGCAGGCGGTCTGATCGTCACGAGCCTGACGATTCGGTAGACGCCTGCGCTGCGTGGGCTAGTCCAGATCGTCTTCGGTGCTCGCGCCCTCGCTGCCCTGGTGGCGAGGATCGAGACCGTACTTGCGGATCAGCTCGCGCAGGTGCTTGCGATCGATCTGCGCTTCGCGCGCCGCCGCCGACAAGTTCATCTTGTGCCGGCGCATCAGATCCTCGATGTACTCCTGCTCGAACCGCTCGACGAGCTGGCCCTTCGCTTCCTTGAACGGCAGGTCGGTGCGGATGCCGAGGCTCGGAGCTGCCTCGCTGACGAGCGCGTCCTCGAGATTGATCGACGAGCCGCGCGCGAGCAGACACGCACGCTCGATCACGTTGCGCAGCTCGCGGACGTTGCCCGGCCAGCTGTGGCGAACGAGGCGCGCCATGTCGTCCGGCGTGACCGAGAGGCCCTGGCCGAAGTTGTTGACGAAGTGCTGGATGAGCAGCGGGATGTCGCTGCCGCGCTCGCGCAGCGGCGGCACCGAGACGCGGATGACGGCGAGGCGATAGTAGAGGTCCTCGCGGAACGCCTTCTTCGCGACTTCGGCGCGCAGGTCGCGGTTCGTCGCCGCGACGACGCGGACGTCGATCTTCTCGTACGTGTTCGAGCCGACCTTGCGCACCGCGCGCTTGTCGAGGACGCGCAGCAGCGACGGCTGGAGATCGAGCGCCATCTCGCCGATCTCGTCGAGGAAGATCGTGCCGCCGTGGGCCTCGGCGAACGCGCCGCGGCGATCCGTGATCGCGCCGGTGAAGCTGCCCTTCACGTGGCCGAACAGCATCGATTCGATCAGCTCGCGCGGGACACTGCCGCAGTCGAACACGACGAACGGACCGTCCTTGCGCGGCGAGTGATTGTGGATCTCCTCGGCGATCAGCTCCTTGCCGGTGCCGGTCTCGCCCTCGATGAGTACCGTCGCGTTCGTCGCGGCGACGTCCTCGAGGAGCGTGAACATCTGGCGCATCTTCGTGTCGCCGCCGACGATCGACCCGAACGCGGCCTGCGCGCTCGGCTCCGGCTCGACGATCTCCTCGTCGGGCAGGAACTTGATGACGGTGCGGCCGAGCTTCACCTCGGCGCCAAAGCCGATCGAGATCTTCTCGAAGCGCGAGCCCTGGATGAACGTGCCGTTCGTCGAGCCGCAGTCGCTCATCACGACCTCGTCGCCGACGAGCGACGCCTCGAGGTGCTTGCGCGACACCGTCTTGTCGGTGAGCACGAGGCTGCACTGCGGGCCCGAGCCGAACGAGACGGGCTCGTTCGTCAGCCGAACCGCTTCGCCGCGATCGGGTCCCTTGATGACGACGAAGATCCCGCCCGCGTTTTGCCGCGAATAGGACGGGGCGTCGTCCAGGAGCGCGGTGACATTGGATCGATCGCGAGACATCCGGTCAGCCATCATCATGGTAGTCCCACGCGGGACGTGGTGTCTATACCCCCACCCCTCTAGATCCCCGAACGATCTTCGCTACTTTCCAGCCGCCACGTCAGGGCCCGAGAAAGCGACGATCAACGTGACGATGAGCGCGACGAGTACGACCACTGCGATCACCATCCACGGGCGAATCACGCTGCGTGATCCTGGCGTCTGCGCGCGCTTCTGCGATGTCTTCTGGATCTGAGGCGCCTGCACCTGATCGAACGTGCGTCGCGGCAGCGTCGGCATGATGTCCGACGGATCGACGAGCGCACTCGGCGCCGCGGGCGCGGGAGCACTGGCCGTCGATCTCGGCTTTGCCATCGTGCCCGTGGCACGAGGCTGCGCGATCGGCCGCGGCAGCATCGCGCCGGCGGGCGGCAGCGACGACACGAGCGAATTGAGCGCCGGATCCGAGTCGATGCGGCTGCGCGGATTCGCCGTCGGGAACGATTGCGGCCCCGAGTCATCCGACAGCGAGCGCGGCCCCGAATCGAGCAGACGTGGCCCCGAGTCGAGCGACGGCGCCATGCTGAGATCGACGAGCGGCTGCGCGCCCTGCTCGTCGAGATCCATCATGTTGATGATCGACGTCAGCTCGACGCCGTGAAAGCGATCGACCTCCGTCTTCGGCCGCGGCAGCTTCGCCGGCACCATCGACTTCACGCCGAGCGGCGGCGACTTCGCCTCTGCGGGCAGCGGCAGCTTCGGCGGCATCAGCTTGCCGCTCGCCGACGGCGACTTCGCGCGCGCCGCGATGCTGTGGATCGACAGCGGGCCGGAGAGCATCGCGTCGTCGTAATCCTCGTCGTCGTCGTCAGCCGCCGGATCGTAGACCTCGGTGCCCGCGCGCGGCGCGCCGAGCTCGAGCTCGTCGTCATCGTCGTCGCCGCGCCACTGATCGGGAGGCCCGCACGCATCGCGTAGCTCGTTCGCGAGCTCGGGCGCGCTCATGAGGAGACCGTTGCGGTGCGCGCAGCGCATCAACGCCTCCTGGAACTCGCCCGCCGTCTGGAACCGCTTGTCGGGCGACAGCGAGAGCGCCTTCGCCATGATCGCGTCCATGTCGGCGGGCAGTCCCGGCACCTTGCGCGAGATCTGCGGCACCTGCTGCGAGTAGATCTCGTCGGCGCTCGTCGTCAGGCCCGCGTGCACGAACAGTCGCTCGCCCGTCAGGATCTCGTACATGCAGACCGCGAGCGAGTAGAGGTCCGAGCGATGATCCATCGCCTCGCTCTTCGCCTGCTCGGGCGACATGTAGCCGACCTTGCCCTTCACCTTGTAGAACAGCGACGTGTGCGTCGCCGCCTTCGCGATGCCGAAGTCGGTCAGCTTCACCTCGCCCGAGTACGACAGCAGGATGTTCGACGGCGAGACGTCGCGATGGATCAGCTTGAGCGGGTTGCCGTCGAAGTCGCGCTTGCTGTGCGCGTAGGCCAGCGCCGACAGCACCTCGCGCGAGATGTAGATCGCCGCGGCCGGCGAGAACCGCTTGCCGCGGCGCTTCGCCTTCTTGAGCAGCGTGCGCAGGTCGCCGCCCGGCAGGTACTCCATCACGATGAAGTACTCGCCGCCCGCGGTGACGAGATCGATCGTGTGGACGATGTTCGCGTGATCGAGCGTCGCCGAGAGCTTCGCCTCGCGCAGGAACAGGTCGATGAACTCCTCCTGCTGCGTGAACTCCGGCAGGAGCTGCTTCAGGACGACCTCCATCTCGAAGCCGCCCGCGCCCATCTTCTTACCGACGTAGATCGCGCCCATGCCACCCTCGGAGAGGTGCTCGAGCACGACATACCGGTCGATCGGCGCGTCCCCCGCCTGGAGCATGCGACCGGCAGTGTAACATTCCGCTGTGGCCGACGATCGCTACCGGCTGTCACCCGTGCGAGAAGCCCGCGCTCGCGACGAACGTGTCAGGCGCGGAGATCTCGCAGCTGCCATCGGTGATGCGCGCGAAACGCAAGGCCGTCTCGAAGCGGCTCGTGCGCGAACTGTTGCCGCGCGTACCGCACTTGCCGGCGCCGTCGCCACACGCGATTCACTGCTGTCAGGGACTCCCGATCGCCTCGTCATGGCCGAGCGCTTCGTCGCGCGCCGCCGCCGCGACCTCGCCGACGCACTCGCCGAGGAGGCTCGCGCCGAGGACGCGCACGACGCTCGCCTCGGCCACGTCGATGCAGCGCGCAGCTCGCTCACGAGAGCCCACGCCGAACGCGAGGTCATCGAGCGCCACTTCGAGCGCTGGCGGACCGAGCGGAAGAAGCTCGCCGAGCGGCGCGAGGACTAGCCTGCAACCCGTGCGCGCCGCGCGTGTCTTGCCGGCATGCGCTTCTTCATCGTCACGGCTCTCCTCCTCGCACCTGCCCTCGCATCTGCCGACGATACCCGCACGCCGGATGTCTCGAAGATGATCACCGACGACTGCGCACGGGCTCGCAAGGCGGGCAAGCCGTGCGTGATCAACATGGGCGAAGGCGAGAGCATCGAGGCTCAGACGCCGACGGCCGGCGGCTCGGCGATCGGCATCGTCGAGTTCGCGAAGGCGGCGAGCCTCGTCCGCGTCCGCATGCACTTCATCCCCGAGATCCTGAAGTCGGCCGAAGATCTCGACTAAGGGCACTCGAGGACGTCGGTACACGACGCCTTGCCGAGCACGCACTCCTTGTGCTGCTCGACCTTCGCGAGGTTCTGCTGATCGTTGCGCAGCACCTCGCACGCGGCGACGCACTCCTTCTCGTCGAACGGGATCGTGCTGTTCGTCGAGGTCACGCAGTCGCTCTCGCGCGTGCAGATGTCCGTGCAGGTCTTGCTGCGCGGCTGGGTGCACGCGGCGAGGACAAGCAGGACGAACGCGAAGCGCATCGCCGACAGTCTAGCTCAGCCGACGTACTTGAGCGTCTGCTTGATCGTCATCGCGATCAGAAATGCCACCAGGACCAGAAATGCCGTCAGCCCGACGCGATTGGGCTTCGTCCCGGCAGGCAATGGCAGCTTCGTGCGGACCTCGAGCCGGTCGATGGGAATGAGCAGCAGCGCGACGACGAGCTGCATCCCCGCGCATGCGAGGTAGGTGCCGCTGAACCCCAGCAGCGAGCTGATCTTCGCGGCGAACTGGTAGCCCAGCGTCGTCGAGAAGTTCGACAGCGCCATGAACGCGGCGAACATCGAGCCCGCGATCTTGGGCCACGTCAGATCCATGCACAGCGCGATGAGCGCCACCGACATCACCGACTGACACGCGGCCTCGTAGAACCCGGAGACGTAGACGAGCGTGCGCACGTGCCAGTACGACTCGAGCAGCGAGAACGTCGTCCAGCCGGTGGCCATCGCGCACAGCGCGATCGCGGCGACGCGACGGCGGCCAAACTTGTCGACGAGAAAGCCCGTCGCAGCGGCGCACGTGCCGCCGACGACGAGCCCCCAGCCGCCGGTGATGACCGCGAGCTCGTCATAGGTCCAGCCGAGCTTCGTGATGAATAGCGGATAGCCGTTCGCGGCGATCACGCCGATCGCAAAGTTCGCGGATAGCATCAGCAGCGACGCGACGATCGTCGACCTCAGCGAGAACGCCTGGCCCATCGCCGAGAGCGTCTCGCGCAACGGACCGACGACGCGCTGCCAGGCCGGCTCGCGCGTGCGCGCTTCCGGCAGCACTGCCTCCGCCGCCGGCTCGTTCCGCTCGCGGACGAAGATCGGGACGAGCATGATCGCGACGAGGACGATCGTCTGCGCGATCAGCGCCGTGTCGAGGCTCGTCTCGCTCATCAGCTTCGCGACCCCGTACCCGCCGATGCCGCCGCCGAGGTACTTCGACCCGTACATGAGGCCGTTGGCGAGACCGCGCTCGCTGTCCTCGAGCAGGTCGGTCGCCATCGCGTCGACGGAGACGTCTTGCAGCGAGTTGAAGACGGTGTGGATCAGGATCGTCCACGTCAGCAACTTGATGTCCGTGCCGAGGTCGAAGGTGACCAGCACGATCATCGTCGCGGCCATCATCGCCTGCGCGAACACGATCCACGGCCGCCGCTTGCCGAACCGGTGGATCGTGAACGAGTCGATGATCGGTCCCCAGATCCACTTGAACGAGTACGGCAGCGTCGTGAACGACAGCATCGCGCCGACGATCCCGGCGTCGACGCCGCGCTGCGTGAGATAGCCGGGCAGCGTCGTCGCCATGAAGCCCCACGGGATGCCCTGCGCGACGTAGAGCGCACACAGGGTGAACAGCCGTAGCCCTCGGCGGTCCGCGAGACTCACGGCCGCAGCCTACCTCGGTTACTGCGCGGGCGCGGGCTCGTCGAAGCCAAGGCCGACCGACAGCGTCAGGCCGAGCGTGAAGTACGCGCGCGTGTCCTGCTTCTCGCCGTCGACGATCAGCGGCATCGTGCCGACGCCGCCGAGCACCGCGAGCCTCGCCGAGTCGAACGTGCCGTGGTGAGGCCCGATATCGAGCGCGAGCGTGCCCGTCGCCGCCGGATAGACGCCGGTGTCCTTGCCCGAGATCATGACGTTCGTCGACGGATTCTCGACGTCGCAGTCGGCCGCGATGCCCATGTCGTCGACGCAGTACGAGCCGCTCGCGGTGATCCGCGTGAGCGACGCGGCCAGCTGCGCGTGGAGCCCGATCCACGACACCGGCTGATACAGCGTCGCGTCCGCGATGCCTTCGCCGCCGATCCGGAACCCGTGATACGAGGCGAGCTTCTGCTCGCTGCGCTTGCTCGAGGCGAAGCCGACCCCCGCGAGCGACACCGTGCCGAGGTTCTTGCGATAGCCGACGTACGGCTCGCCGGGCGTGTCGCCGCTCTGGCCGAAGATGCGACCGCCGACGATGAAGCCCTTCACGGCGAGCCAGCGATCGAGATCGAGGAGTGCCGACAGGTGCTGGATCGGCGCGCCTTCTGCCTTGTTCTGCGCCGCGCTGCTCGCATAAAAGCCCGGCACCGCACCCACCTGACCCTGCACGCCAGGGCGACCGATCGGTACCGCCGAGACGCCCGTGGTGGCCGGCATCGGCCCGAGGGTCGTGCAAGCACTGGAGGTTGCAGTGAGGACGACGAGGACGGCGAGTTTGCTCATGATTCTCAGGACACGCGAGGCGTAGGTCCTCGGGACGGCAAAAGCACGGCAGTGGACGGCACGGTCCTTCGGGTCTAGTCTCAACTACTTCCCGCGATGACGGACAAGGTCAAGCACAAGTCCAAGCACATCAAGCTGACGTCCCACCCTGGCTCGGGGAGCAAGCCGATCCCGATCAACTGGGGGGCGTCGGACCCGACGACCCGCGGACCGATCATCGCGACGCTCACGGAGCCCGAGCACCGCAACGTCATCGGCACGCACTCGGGCAGCTACGCCGTCTATCGCGCGCTCGCGATCGCGGCGAAGGCGCTCGACCCGCAGCACGTCCCCGATCTGACCAACACCGCGCCGACCGATCCGATCGGTCCGTTTCCGAGCTGGCACGATCCCGAGAAGATCGTCTCGCTCGATCCGTACGGCGCGATCGTGCAGGACGTGTTCGCCGAGTATCTGAAGAAGGGCTACGACATCCGGCCGACGATCGCCGTGACGAAGGCCCACATCGACATGCCGGAGATCGTCGACGCGATCGAGGCGGGTCGCATCAAGATCGACGGCAAGATCGTCAAGAACAAGCGCGAGGTGCCAGTCACCAAGGCCGCGACCGAGCCGGTGTGGTACCTGCCCGGCGTCGCGAAGCGGTTCGGCTGCACCGAGAGCGAGCTGCGCCGCACGCTGTTCGAGCAGACCGGCGGCATGTTCCCCGAGCTGGTCACCCGCGGCGACCTCGACGTGTTCCTCCCGCCGATCGGCGGCCAGACCGTCTACATGTTCGGCGATCCGGCCAAGCTCTCCGATCCGAGCACGACGCTGACCGCGCGCGTCCACGACGAGTGCAACGGCTCGGACGTGTTCGGCTCCGACATCTGCACCTGCCGCCCGTACCTCGCCCACGCGATCGAGGAGTGCATCCGCGGCGCGCAGGCCGGCGGCGTCGGCCTCATCGTGTACTTCCGCAAGGAAGGCCGCGCGCTCGGCGAGGTGACGAAGTTCCTCGTCTACAACGCGCGCAAGCGGCAAGAGGGTGGCGACAGCGCCGCACAGTATTTCGCGCGCACCGAGTGCGTCGCCGGCGTGCAGGACATGCGCTTCCAGGAGCTCATGCCTGACGTACTCCATTGGCTCGGCGTGAAGAGGATCCATCGCCTCGTGTCGATGTCGAACATGAAGTACGACGCGATCGTGCGCGCCGGCATCGAGGTCGGCGAGCGCGTCCGCATCCCCGACGAGCTGATCCCCGCCGACGCACGCGTCGAGATGGACGCGAAGATGGCGGCCGGCTACTTCACGCCCGACGTCGTCCCGACCAAGGACGAGCTGGCGAAGCCCAAGGGCCGTTCGCTCGAAGAGTAGTCGGTTCTCGTAAACCCGGTTCCGGCGCCAGCGTTTCGTCACGAACGTCATGTGACCCTTGGCGGTCGCCCGGCACGTCCGGTAGCCTGTGTGCCTTGATGTCGTCGAGCGAAGCCGAGACTGCGGTCGCGTACCTCCGCTCGCCGCTCGCCATTCGCGCTCGCTGCGAGAACATCCTCGACGCGGGCCTGCGCGGGCAGCTCTCGCACTTCGCGGTCGACCTCGGCGCGCTGTCCGGTGTCGTCGACGAAGTCATCGCGGTGACGCGCGCGCACTACCCGACGCTCGACATCCCGGTTCACGGCCGCATCAACCACTTCCGCGCCGGCGGCGTCGATCGCGTCGCCCAGCTCGACGCCAAGCTCGCGAGCCTTCCCGCCGACGAGCAATCGCGCGCGTGGATCGACCTCGTCATGGTCTCGGTGCTGCTCGACGCGGGCGCCGGCGACGCGTGGCGGTTCCGCGAGCCGGGCACCGGACTCTCGATCGGCCGCTCCGAGGGACTCGCGGTCGCGAGCTACCACGCGTTCGAGGCCGGTCTGTTCTCGGCCGATCCGTCGCAGCCGCTGCGCGTCGATGCGTCGGCGCTGAAGACGCTCGAGCCGCGCGCGCTCGCCGACGCATTCCAGGTCAGCGACGCGAACCCGCTCGTCGGCGTCGACGGCCGCATCAACCTCGTGCGCTCGCTCGGCGACGCGATGATCAACGCGCCGATGATCTTCCCGCAGGAGCGGCCCGGCTCGCTGCTCGATCACCTGCTGTGGATCGCCGCCGAGAAGAAGGCGCCTGGCGCGTCGTACAGCTTCCACGGCATCTCGACGCCGATCGAGGCGCCCGCGATCCTGCACGCGCTGCTCGACGGTCTGGGGCCGATCTGGCCGGGTCGCATCGAGCTCGCCGGCGTCAACATGGGCGACGTCTGGCGCCATCCGTACGCCGGCGGCACCGGATCGTCGGCCGGCCTCGTGCCGTTTCACAAGCTCTCGCAGTGGCTCTCGTACTCGCTGTTCGAGCCGCTCCAGCGCGCGGGTCACACGATCGCGCAGCCCGGCGCGCTCACCGGCTTGCCCGAGTATCGCAACGGCGGCCTGCTCATCGATCTCGGCGTGCTCGTGCCGAAGCACGACGCGGTTCGCGGCGAGGTTCACTCTCCCGGCGACGAGGTGATCGTCGAGTGGCGCGCGCTCACCGTCGCGCTGCTCGATCGCGTCGCCGAGCGCGTGCGCGAACGGCTCGGCAAGACGCCGACTCAGCTGCCGCTCGCGAACATCCTCGAGGGTGGGACGTGGGCCGCGGGACGCGCCGTCGCTGCACGGCTGCGCCCGACCGGCGGACCGCCGATCCAGATCGCGTCCGACGGAACCGTGTTCTAGCGATCCGGCGGGGCGACGCGTCCTGCGACAGCGCGTGCGACAGTCGCGGCTGCTCGCGATCATCGCTAACTGCGCGCAGCGATTCATCGTCGAGGTGGCATCGCAGTTGAAGAAGGGCTCTCCCGTCCGCAGCCAAGGAGCCCACGATGAACACCCGCCTCGACACGATCGTTTCTCGCCAGCGCAAGTCTCGCGTTCGTGACCTCGCGTTCGCCGCGTTGGTCGTGCTCGCGGGTGCCCTCTCGGTCACGACGGTTCACGCCGCCGTGCACGCGTCGCACGCGCAGCTCGCCCATCGCTAACGCCTGCGACTGCGTCCGGGACCGCGACACCGGGTGCGACAGGACAAGAGACGTTCACCGCACCGCAACCCATCGAAATCTCACATGAAGGCCGTGGCATCCCGCTCGCAATAACGGCCTCTCGAAAGGACACTAGCCATGAACACTCGCCTCGACACGATCGCCACCCGCCAGAGCAAGAACCGCGTCCGTGACGCCTTCTTCGCCGCGTGCGTCGCGCTCGCCGCCACGGTCTCGGTCGTGACCGTCTCGACCGCGTCGCACGTCGCGTCGGCGCAGGTCGCGCAGCGCTAGTGCTACCGTAGCCGGTGCAGATGCCCGGCAAGGTTCACGTCATCGATCATCCGCTGGTCCAACACAAGCTGACGCTGATGCGCTCGAAGGAGACCAGCACCAGCACGTTCAGAAATCTGCTCCGCGAGATCAGCATGCTCCTGGCCTACGAGGTGTGCCGGGACCTGCCGACGACGAAGATCAAGATCGATACGCCGATCGCGACGACCTACGCGCCGGTGCTCGACGGCAAGAAGACCGTCCTCATCTCGATCCTGCGCGCCGGCAACGGAATCCTCGACGGCATGCTCGACATCTTGCCGTCGGCGCGCGTCGGCCACATCGGCCTCTACCGCGACCCCAAGACGCTCGTCGCCGTCGAGTACTACTACAAGGTCCCCGACAACATGGGTGACCGCGACGCGATCGTCGTCGACCCGATGCTCGCGACCGGCAACTCTGCCGTCGCCGCGATCGATCGCCTGAAGGAGAGCGGCCCTCGCTCGATCAAGTTCGTCTGTCTGCTCACCTGCCCCGAGGGCATCCGCGTATTCCACGCGACCCACCCCGACGTGCCGATCTATACGGCCGCGGTCGACGACGCGCTCAACGAGAAGAGCTACATCGTCCCGGGCCTCGGCGACGCGGGCGATCGCCTGTTCGGCACCAAATAGGTTTTGCGAGCCGGTTACCGGCCGGAAACATGCTCCCGGTCAAAGTCGTCTCATGGCCGATGGCGACACCGTATGGCTCCTGATCTCAGCCGCGCTCGTCATGCTGATGACGCCGGCACTCGCGCTGTTCTACGGCGGCATGGTGCAGGGCAAGAACGTCCTCTCTACGTTCATGCACAGCTTCTTCTCGCTGGGTCTGGTCACGATCCAGTTCGCGGTCGTCGGCTACACGCTGGCGTTCGGCGATAGCTGGAACGGGATCATCGGCGGCTTCAACCTGTTCGCGCTCGACGGCCTGTCGCAGACGTCGATGCACGGCAGCGTCCCCGAGCTCGCGTTCTTCGCGTACCAATGCATGTTCGCGGTCATCGCGCCCGCGCTCATCTCCGGCGCGTACGCCGAGCGGCTCAAGTTCTCCGCCTACGTGCTGTTCTCGCTCGGCTGGACGACGCTCGTGTACGACCCGATCGCGCACTGGTCGTGGGCACCGGGCGGCTGGCTGATGAAGCTCGGCGCGATCGACTACGCGGGCGGCACCGTCGTCCATCTCTCGTCGGGCATCTCGGCGCTCGTCGTCGCGATCGTGCTCGGCAAGCGCCGCGGCTATCCGTCGGTGCGCCATCCGCCGCACGACCTCACGATGACGACGATCGGCGCGGGCCTCTTGTGGTTCGGCTGGTTCGGCTTCAACGCCGGCGGCGCGGGCGCCAACGGCACCGCCGCGCTCGCGCTCGTCAACACGCACCTCGCCGCGGGCGCCGCCGCGCTCACGTGGTGCATCGTCGAGGGCTCGCGCATCAAGAAGTGCACGATGCTCGGCTTCGCGTCCGGTCTCGTCGCAGGCCTCGTCGCGATCACGCCGGCCGCCGGCTTCGTATCGCCGATGGCCGCCATCGGCATCGGCTGCGCCGCGGGCGCCATCTGTTACGGCGCGGTGCTCGCGAAGGCCAAGCTCGGCTACGACGACGCGCTCGACGCGTTCGGCGTCCACGGTGTCGGCGGCGCGACCGGCGCGCTCCTGACCGGCGTGTTCGCCCGCGCCGCGCTCAACGGCGGCAACGGCGGCGGCCTCTCGCTCCTGGGCAAGCAAGCGATCGGCATCGCGGCGGCCGGTGCGTGGGCCGCGGTCGTCACGTTCGTCCTGCTCAAGCTCATCGACCTCACGGTTGGCCTGCGGGTCGACCAGGAGGCGGAGCACGACGGCCTCGATGGCGTGCTCCACGGCGAGTCGGCCTACGGCAGTCCGGGCAGCGTCGCCCACGGAGCCTGAACTTCGTACGGTCGTTCTCCCAGTCGAATACCCGTACTATATCAACAGGTTGACGGTTCATCCGTGAAAACAGATTGACCGTGTCCGCTGTAGCGGATACAAATCTAATCATGAGCCGCAGCGCTGTTGCCTCGAACATCGTGGACCTCGACGAGTACCGTCGTTCGCGCGGTGCTCGGCAGACGATGGCGCCGCGCCCGAACCCGGTTCCCATGACCCCGGCGGCGCCTGCCGTGTGGGTATACTGGGTCCCGGTTTGGGTCTGGTGAAGAAGAAGAAAGCGTCAGGTACAAACGTGGCTAGCCAACGGGTGGAGAAGGCTTCGCGTCCAGAAGAGGCCGCTCCGCCGGCCGCGGCTCAGCCGGCTGCGGCCGGAGAGTCGACCGATCTCGCACCGGTCGTCGGTGCAAACCTTCGCCGGCTCCGTACGCGCCGCGGCCTCTCGCTCGAGCGCCTCGCCCAGATCTCCGGCGTCTCCCGCGCGATGCTCGGCCAGATCGAGCTCGGCCAGTCCGCGCCGACGATCAACGTCCTGTGGAAGATCGCGCGCGCGCTCGAGGTGACGTTCTCGGCGCTCATCAGCGCGCGTACCCAGTCGGGCGCGCTCGTCCTGCGCTCCGCCGAGTCCAAGATCCTCACGAGCAAGGACCGCTCGTTCTCGTCGCGCGCGCTGTTCCCGTTCGACGAGCCCCGCCGGGTCGAGTTCTACGAGCTCCGCCTCGCCGGTGGCAGCGTCGAGGATGCCGACGCGCACCCGCCGGGCACGACCGAGAACCTCGTCGTCACCGCCGGCACGATCGAGATCGATGTCGCGGGCGACACCCATCGCCTCGACACCGGCGACTCGATCCTGTTCGAGGCCGACACGCCGCACGCCTATCGCAATCCGGGCAAGACCGAAGCGGTGATGTACCTCGTGATGACGTACGCCGAAGAAATCGGCTGATCGTCAGAGCGTCTCGAGCCAGCGACCGATCGCAGCGCGACTGCGCGGCAGGTTCGTGCGCACGAGCGCGTGCTTGCGCTGGAACTGGATCCGATGCTTCTTCTCGAGCCGCCGCACGAGCGCGCCGATCTTCGCGAGCGATGGGTACGCCGAAGAAATCGGCTGATCGTCAGAGCGTTTCGAGCCAGCGACCGATCGCAGCGCGACTGCGCGGCAGGTTCGTGCGCACGAGCGCGTGCTTGCGCTGGAACTGGATCCGATGCTTCTTCTCGAGCCGCCGCACGAGCGCGCCGATCTTCGCGAGCGAGGGCTTCGCCGCCAGCAGCTTGAAGTCGTCGCGGCCGTGAACGAACGCCACGTCGGTCACGCGAACCCACGACGCCTTGCCGCCGTGCGCGAAGTACACGCCCCACTCGTCGGGATACACGCTGATGTGAAGGCGCGACGCGTCGCCGTCGTGCTTCTCTCGCGCGGGTCGCTTCACGACGTCGAGGAAGATCTCGACGTGCCAGTCCTTGGGATACACGAGCTCGCGCTCCTCGAGCCACGCCTCGGCAGCACGCGCGCCGATCGTCGACGTGGCAGACGGTCGAGCTAACTTCGACGGCCGCTTGGGGCCCGTCCCTCGCTTCGTCATTTTGAGGTCAAAGTATCAAAACTCGGGTCGAGAAGATTCTGTGCGGTCCCGCTCGCGTGCGCTCGTGACACACGGCGTCCGCGGGCGTTCTCGTCGGTGAATGGTCCGCTGCGCGGTCGTCGAAACGAGCCCTACGCTGCGTCAGAAGCCGCCGCTCACCGCGATGCCACCGCCGGTCGGCGCGAGCCATCCGGTCACCGCCGGCGACGATGACGGCTCGCGCGTCGCGTACCACAGCGCACCGATCGCGACGAACGTGCCACCGGCAGCGAGCCCCACGACGCC
>JABFXX010000461.1 GCA_013368795.1 Kofleriaceae bacterium | reverse complement strand
GCGGGCGGCGGCGGCAGGTCGCGCTTGTCGCGCGCGCGGATGCGCAGCGGGACGATCGCCTCGCCGTTGCTGCGGTTCGCGAGCTGGCCGCAGGCGGCGTCGATATCGTCACCGCGCGGCTTGCGCAGGTAGGTCGGCAGACCGAGGCGCTTGCACTCGTTCTGGAACGCGTCGATCACCGCCGGCTCGGGCCGCTGGTACGGCGCCTCGGGGTGAGGGTTCCAGGGGATGATGTTGACCTTGCACTTCATGCCGCGGAGCAGCTTCGAGAGCTGAGCGGCGTCGCGCAGCGAGTCGTTGACGCCGGCGAGCAGCACGTACTCGAACGTGATGCGGCGACGCTGCTCGAGCGGATAGGCGCGCAGCGCGTCGAGCAGCTTGCCGATGTTCCACTTGCGGTTGATCGGCATGATCGCGTCGCGCGTGTCGTCGTTCGCCGCGTTGAGCGACACGGCGAGGTTCGGGCGGACGTCCTCGTTGCCGAGCTTCTCGAGCTTGGGCACGAGGCCCGACGTCGACACGGTGATGCGGCGCTGGGCAAGGCTCGCGCCCTTCTGGTTGGTCAAGATCCGCAGCGACTTGACCATGTTGTCGTAGTTGTGGAGCGGCTCGCCCATGCCCATGTAGACGAGGTTCGTCAGCTTGCGGCCGGGGTCGACCTCGGCAAGCAGGCGGCGCGCGAGATAGACCTGGTCGACGATCTCGCCCACGTCGAGGTTGCGCTTGAGGCCGAGCTTCGCGGTTGCACAGAACTGGCAGTCGACCGCGCAGCCGACCTGCGACGAGATGCACTGCGTGGTCTTGTCGCCGTCCGGGATGATGACGCTCTCGATCGACTGACCATCGCGCGTGACGAGGCGCAGCTTGCGCGTGCCGTCGCGGCTCGTCTGGACCTCGGCGACGGTCAGCGTGCCGATCTGAGCGCGTTCGGCGAGCGTGGCGCGAACGTCGCGAGACAGGTTCGACATCTCCTCGAAGTCGCGCGCGCCCTTCTCGTGAACCCAGCGCCAGATCTGCTCGCCGCGAAAGCGCGCCCAGCCCTGAGCGACGGCGAACTCCTCCGCCTCACCAAGGGTCATTGCACGCAGGTCTGGCTTTTCCACCCCCGGTAGGTACTACGGCCTCGGCTCGATGCCAAAGGGGATTCTCGCACTACCGCGGGCACGTCGACTGCACTCCTACGGGGTAATGACCACGCGCCCTCTGATCGCGTTTGCTTTCGCGGTGTCCGCGGCAACCTCGTCGGTCGTGGTGCGCGCTCTCGATCGGCTGTGGCGCCATGCCACGACAAAGGCCCACTAGCTCGCCCAAGGGAGACTCGTAAATGGCTACCACCGGCACGAAGGATCAGGACAACGGTCGCGGCATCGGCGACCTGCTCCACCGAATCACCGACGACGTCAAGACGATCGCCAAGGACGAGATCGAGCTCGCCAAGGGCGAGATCGAGAACACCGCAAAGGTCGCCGCCACGGACGCAGCCGTGATCGTGCTCGGCGGCATCGTCGCGCTCATCGGCCTCGGCATGCTGTGCGCCGCTGCGGTCGCCGCGCTCGAACCGGTGATCCACGCGCTGTCGCTGCGACTGCTCATCATGGCGGTCATCTACCTGGTAGGGGGCGGCATCGTAGCGGCGGCGTTCGCGAAGCGCCTCAAGACCGACGCCAAGCCCGACATGACGATCGCGGGCTACGAGGCCAAGCGCACCGTCGCTGGCGTCAAGAGCTCGCTCCAGAGCTGAAAGAAAGGAACCCATGCGTGACCGCCAAGTGATCGAACGAGAAATGTTCCGGGCGCGAGAGGACCTCGAGCAGAACCTCGCAGAGCTGAAGCACGCCGTCGTCGAGAAGGTCGACGTCAAAGCTCGCGCGAGGGTCGCGCTCGAACGGGGCAAGGAGAAGGCGCACGACGTGTTCGAGCGCGGCAAGGAGGGCGCGCAGACGCTCGCGGCCAAGGGCGTGAACGGAGCGAGCGACCTCTACGGTCGCGGCCGCGAGACCGTCCGCGAACGTCCCGTCCTCGTCGGCTCGATCGTCGCGGGCGTGGTCGTCGCCGGCGTGCTGCTCTACGTCGCGCGCAGGAACGACTGGATCTGAACGATCACTTCACGGTGATCGTCAGGTTCGTCGAGAACGCGTCGCGGATCGTGTTCAGGCTCTTGAGAGCCGGCTCGACCGTGGCGCGCACGCAGTTTTCGGCGTCGGCATCGGGGCCGGCCGGCTTGGTCCCCGCGGCCTCGATCTTCGTGACGAACTTGCCTGGCTCGTCCTCGTACTCCGACGCGATGTAGCTGACCTTGAGCGGGATCGAGACCGCCATCGAGGCCTTCTTGGTCGCCTTGTTGTAGCCCTCCCAGCACGCGACGAGCGCCGACCGCATGTCGGGCTGCGCGAGGCGCTCGGGGATCACCGGGTAGGTCTTCTTGCTATCGACCGAGGGATTCGTCGACAGCGTGACCTGCAGCTTGTCGGTCGACGGCGCCGCGGGCGCGCGGGTCAGGTAGACGTCGGCGAGCTGGGTGCGGCCGAGCGCGAGCGGGTCGAGGCCCGAGTCGGTCAGCGTCGCGAGCTCCTGCAGCGCGCGGTCGCGAAGGCTCGAGCCGACCGGGACGGCGAGCACGCAGCGGTGCAGCACCCGGGCGGCGAGCTCGGCGTGCTCCTTCTTCGCCTTGGCCGCCGAGAGCGCGATGCCGTAGGCGCAGTCGACGTCGGGCGGCAGCGCGATCTTCTCGCTGTCGTAGTGGCCGAGCGCCTTGTTGTACGAGTCGATCGCGGCCTCGAGCTCGCCGCGCGACCGCTGCTGGGCGCCGAGCGCGGCGTAGTAGTCGCCGACCGTCGAGCGCGCGCTGCGGCGGCAGACGTGGTCGAAGCAGCGGAGGTCGTCCTGGCAGTGCATGCTCGCACCGCAGCTCTCGTACTCCTTCGACTTGCTCTCCGGGCGGGCGCTCGCCGGATCAGCGGCCTTGGCGCGCGAGTCACAGCCAGCGAATGCGGCGACCGCCGCGACGACGTACGCGTACCAGGCTCTCCCCATAGGGGAGCATCATATCTCGGCGAGCCAGACCAGACCACCGACGAGCAGACCGATGGCCGCGACGACCGAGAGGTAGACGCCGACCATCGCGACCGCCGTCGAGGCGAGGAGCCCGAACCAGAGAAGCGACAGCATGCCGATCGCGATCGCGGTCAGGGCCGCGCGGCGCTCCGAGTAGCCCCGGCGGCCGATCAGCGCGAGCAGCGCGCTGCCGGCGACGAGCTCGAGGACGCCGGTGCCGGGCCGCAGCGCGACGAGCCCGACGCCGAACGCGAGCGTCAGATACGCGAGCACGCGCAGCGCCTCGATCGTGTGGCGAATGCCGCGGACCGTCAGCGTCCTCGCGCCGAACGCGAACACGATGCCGTAGACGTACGGGTGAATCACGAGCGGCATCGACATCGGATAGACGGTCTCGTGGCAGCCCTTCACCGCAGGAAGGAACAGGCACACGAACAGGAGCAGCCCGGCGGAGCCGGTGATGCGGCGATGCCGGCGCCGCCCGACCTGAGGGACGAGCATGCGGCGCGGCAGATCGACCGCGCTGACGGACACCCCATGGTCCATGCGCCGACGAGGATGCCACAACCCGGCGCAATCGATTCGCCCGAAATTTTCCTAGTGGCGCCGGAGGAGCTCGCCGAGCGTGTCGCGAACCTGCGGGTTCGTCTCGATCTCGTGGTGCTGGCGGAGGATCGGCAGCACGTCGGCGTTGTCCATCTGCGACAGCGCGGCGGTGGCCGCCTCGCGCAGCCCGCCGCTCTCCTGGCGGAGGACCATGACGAGGAACTCGCCCGCCTCGACGGTCGTGATCTTGCCGATCGACTGCAGCGCGGCGGCGCGCACGCGCGGGTCCGTGCTCTCGCGATAGATCCGCGCCAGCGGGTTGAACGCGTGCGGGAAGTGAAGGCCCGCGATCGCGACGAGCGCGGCCTCGCGCACCTGCGGATCGGGATCCGAGAGCGCCTTGCGGATGATCACGAACGAGCGCTTGAAGTAGAGGAAGCGAAGCGCGCGGACCGCCTCGCGCCGGATCGACGCGTCGCCCGACGAGAACAGCTTCTCGAGCGGCGACAGCGCCGCGTACGACTGCAGCTCGCCGAGCTTGTCTGCGACCTCGGCGAGCGTCTCGGCGTTACCCTCGGCATTGCGCGCCTGCGCGTCGGCAAGCATCAACAACACCACGAGCGCGCGGCGGCGGATGCCGTTCGGATAGCGCAGGTCGCCGACGATCGATGCGGCGACCGCGTACGCATCACCGTCCATCTCCCACTCGAGCAGGTCGACGAACCAGATGTCGGCGTACGCGTGCTGCTGCTTCAGGTAGTCGGGCAGGCCCGGCAGCTCGACGGGCGGCGACGCGAGGCCCTTGTAGCGGAGCGCGATCGTCGAGAATCGCTTCTTCGCGCGATCGGGAAGCTCGAGGCCGGCGAGCCGCTCGAAGCACTCGCGCACCGACGGATAGTCGCCGACGGCGGAGTGCTGCGACGCCGCGGCGAGCAGCGCGTTCTCGACCATCTGCACCGGCACGCCGGTCTCGATGAACCGCTCCGCGCACTTCATCCAGGTGAGCGCGCTCTTGTGCTGGTAGTGGCGGTCGTACGGCAGACCGGCGCGCGCCGCGAAGGCAGCCGCCTCCTGGTACAGCGTCGCCGCCGCGTGCAGCTCGCCGCGCTCGAGCGCGAGCTTGATGAAGTCCTCGTAGTACTGGAGGACGTAGAACTTGAGGTTGTCGTCGCGGAGGACGCGGATGCAGTTGACGTAGCCCTCTGCGAGGTTCTCGAACTGCGCCGACTCCTTGCCGAGCTTCAGCAGGATCTGGAAGCAGTCGAACGCCCGCTCGAGCTCGCCGACCTGCTCGAAGTCGTCGGCGACCTGCTCGAGCTTGCGCTGGCTCTCGATCAGCGCGCGCCGCGCCTCGCTGCTGTTCGGATCGAGGCGCACGGCGGCGAGGCCGTAGTTGAAGTGGACGAGCGCGGCCTCGTAGGGCCGATGCGTGAGCTCGGGGAGGTGGAGCATCGACTTCCACGCCGCCGCCGCCTCGGTGAACTGCTTGGCCTTCTCGAACGACACCGCGGCGTGCACCGGCAGCTTCGCCTGCTGGTAGAGCTGCGCCGCCTCGGTCCACTTCTTCTCGATCTCGGCGAGCCTCGCGCGCAGGCCGGTGTGGGCGTCGCCCGCGAGCTGAGCGCGCGCCATGTCGAAGTAGTGGAGGTAGAGGTAGACGAACGCGGCCTCGCGCGGCCGGTTGAGGTTCCGGTAGATCTCGGCGAGCCGGCGCAACCAGTCGTCGTACTCGTAGTTGATGACGTGCGTCTGGCCGATCAGCTCGCGGTAGTGCTTCTCCGCCTCGGCCCACCTGCCCTGCTGGACATAGGCATCCGCCTGATCGGCCGTGCTCTCGATCGAGTTGAACGTGCGACGCGCCACGCCCGGCCGGTATAGCACGCGCCGTCAGTGGCAACCGAGGAACACGCTGACCGTGTTGCCGCCGGAGTTCGCGACTGCGAGGTCGGTGTGGCCGTCGCCATCGAAGTCGGCGATTCCGACCCCGTACGGCGAGCTTCCGGTACTCAGCGGCGGTCGTGGCGTGAAGGTGCCCTGACCATCTCCTTCGAGCACAGACACCGTCCCGCCGGTGCTGCCGGTGACGACGAGGTCGGTCAACGTGTCGCCGTTGACATCGCCGGCGGCGATCCCGAGTGCGCCGACGGCAACCGTGCGCATCGTGTCCTGGCTGAGCTCGCCGGCACCCTCGTTCTTGAAGATGTCGATGGAACCGGTGGTCGAGCTCACCACGAACACCGACGCCGACATGCCGGGTGCGAGCGGAGCGGCCGCGAGTGCGCGCGGCAGGCTACCGGCCGGCAGGTGGTACGCGTTACCGAACGTCCCGTTGCCGGCGCCGAGCGCGATGCTGATGGTGCTGCTGCCGGCGTTGGCCACGACGAGGTCGAGGATGTCGTCATCGTCGAGCTTCGCCGCGACGACCTGGGTCGGCTGCAACTGGACGTCGATCGGCGGCGAGGCCGTATGCGTCCCGCCACTCGACAGAAAGATCGCGACTCTGCTCGAAGACGCGAGGGTGACGGCGAGGTCGGCGTCGCTCGTGCCTGCAAACGATCCTGCCGCGAGTCCCGACGGTGCGGTGCTGCTGCCGGTCATGATGTCCCCAACCGACTGAAACGAGTCCCCCTGATTCGCGAACAGGCTGACCTTGCCCGCACCGGCATTGGTCGCGGCGAGGTCCATGGTGTTGTTGCCATCGATGTGCGCCGCGACGACCTGGCTGACCCCGATGTCCGCAACAGCCGAGATCGGAGTGCCTTCGAACGTGCCATTGCCGGCGTTCTTCAGCACGGTGACCGTGCCTACCTCGGCGTTGGCCGTGGCGATGTCGAGCGTCCCGTCGCCGGTGAAGTCGGCGATCGTCAGCCCCTGCGGCCCCTTGCCGACCTGATACTCGACCGCGGGCGCGAACGTGCTGCAGAGCGTGCGCCCATCCGCGACATCGCCGGGCGCTGCATCACGCATGCGTTCCGGAATGTGCTGCAATCCGAACACGCCGTCGCAACCCGCGGCGGCGAGGACCGCGAACAGCGCCAGCTTCACGACTTGATCGCCGGCATGCTGCGGCTCGCCGACGGACCCTTCGGCGTCTCGGCCGACGAGGGCGTCGACGTGTGCACGGCCGGCTTCTTCCCGGCGCGCGTTGCATCACCGACGATGTCGAGCGCGCGGCGCTGCCGTTCGGCGCGCGAGGTCAGCGCATCGGCGGTGACGATCTGCGAGCGATCGAGGAGCGGCACGAACTCGGGCAGCTGTTCCGACGACGGCAGGCACACGATGCCGTAGAGGAACGCCTGCTGCTTCATCGCGCTCACGAGCTCGGGCTCGATGTGACACTGGCCGTGCGTGATCACGTACATGACGACGCGGCGCTTCTGCTCGCGGCGCAGGCGCGTCGTCTCGACGAGCAGCTGGCGGAACACCTTGCCGTAGTTGCGGCCGCGCTCGCTGCGGAACGACAGCAGATACGGCACCGGTACCTGGCCCGAGCGGCCGATCTTGATCGTCTCGTGCAGGCGCGAGTCGAAGAACCGCACCCAGATCTCGTCGCCCTCGAGCGTCAGCTTCTTGATCAGCGCGAGCGCGAGGCCGCGCGCGAACACCTGACGCTGACCGCGCATCGATGCCGAGCAGTCGATCAGCAGGTACTGGAGGCGTCGCTCGTCCTCGCGCTGCTTGTCGCGGCCGTAGTAGAGGAGCTCGTTGTCGAGGACCTTCTGCTCGAAGATCTCGCGGTCGTACGCGAGCTCGGAGAGCACGAGCGAGTCGATGTTGCCCTTGCGCTCGATCGACGCGTAGCCGTCGACGGCGAACGTCTGCGCGCCCGTCGAGCGCCGCGTCTCGAGCACGCTCGGCAGCAGGTCGAGCGAGAAGTTCGCGACGTCGTTCGCCTCGGGCGAGCCGAGCGCCGAGAACAGATCGACGAGATCGATCGCGCCGCCGAGCGCCTCGCTGCCCGACGCGCTGTCCTCCTTGAACAGGCCGAGCAGGCGCACGGTGTCGAGATCGATCAGCTCGACCTGCGTGTAGACGTGCATCGATTGCGCGACGAGGTGCTCGAGGAACGTCCACAGGCCGCGCGGATCGAAGTCGCGAAAGTGATCGGCGTAGTCGATCTCGCCGAGGATGCCGAGGTCGAGCGGCAGCGCCTCGACGCCGGCCGCCTTGCTGCGATCGCGCCAGCGGTTGTAGGCGTCTCCGAGGATCCGCGACAGCAGGACGGCGACCATCTCGTCGCGCAGGCGCAGGCCGGCGAGCCGCTCGACGACCTCCGAGCCTGCGATGTTCTCGAGGAGGCGTCGGTACTGCTCGAGCTGCGGCTTGGCATTCGGCGGCATCTGGATGCGCGCCAGCTGGCTCTCGCGCGGCCGGAGCACGTAGCCGCCGGCTCCGCGAGACAGCGACAGCATCACGCCGATGTCGTGGACGAGGAACAGCGGCAGGTGGACGCCCATGCGCGATAGCGAGTTGGCCCACGCAGACGCGCGAACGATCGCCATCGGGGTATCCGTCTGTACGTGCGACAGCACCATCGTGGCGACCTGGCGCGCCAGGTAGCTGCGACGACGCTCGGCGGGAATCGGCACAAGGCGAAGCTAGCACGTGTGTTAGCGTGAACGAGTGAGGCGCCGCGCCGGGCTGTTGGTCTTGGCTGCCTGTGGCTCGTCGTCGCCGGGTCCGGTCGAGGTCACCCGGCGCGCGATCGTCGTCGCGTATGCGGGCAGCGAGCCAGAAGCCGAGGTCGTCGTCCTCGGCCACACCCGCGACGGCAGGGTCGTCGAGCAGGTGATCGCCGACGAGACCGGCCGTGCGGACGTCGGCCTCGACGACGACGGCTACGTCTCCGTCGTATTTCCCGGCAAGCTCGCCGCGACCGCGCCGCAGGTCACGGTCGTCACGGTGCCCGCGCCGCTCGAGGGCGAGCTCGCCGTCCACGGCCCGCCGCACAGCCCCGTCCCGTCGATCGTCGGCGCGCTCCGGCTCAGCGGCTCGAACCTCAACGTCGCCGACTACTTCGAGGTGACGCTCGGCTGCGCGACGACGCGCGTGACCGATCTGCCGGCGACGATCGATGTCGGCTCGTGCAACCTCGGCAGCGACTCTCGCATCGACGTGCTCGCCCGCGGCTATCACGATCTCGGCGGCGATCCGCCGGCGCCGATGCTCGACGGCTACGCGGCGGGCCGCGCGACGCTCACCAACGGCGCGGCGACGCTGAACCTGCCGTCGTGGCGGACGACCGGCACGATGGTGCCGATCACGCTCGACGGCGTCGATCCGGATCTCGAGTGGACATTCCGCGTCGACGGGATCGAGTTCTTGACCGAGCCGCTGATCGCGCCGGCGGGTCGCCTCTACACGAACCTCGACGTCGACACGACGACCGTCCAGGGCTCGCTGCCGATCGCAGGCGGCGCGGTGCTGACGACGCGCGAGGTGATGGGCACGCCGACGGCGATCGCGTTCGGCGCCGGCGACTTCCTGCCGCCGCTCGATACGAACATCGCGCAGAAGAAGCTGTCACCGTTCACCGTCGAGTGGGCCGCGGCAGCGGAAACCGGAGCGGACGCCGCGAACGTCCACGCGTCGTGGGAGCTCGACACGGCAGCGCGCCCCCGTCGCGTGATCTGGGAGGCGGTGCTGCCGACCGACGCGACGAGCGCGACGTTCCCCGCGTTCGAAGGCGAGCTCGCCGACCTGTTATCGCCGATCGCGGTCGTGCCGCTCGACCTCGTGCTCCGTCACGTCGATAGCTCGGAGCTCGACGGGTTCGACGCGCTCGTCGCCGCGGGCCTCCACGCCGAGGACAAGCAGACGCTCAATCGCATCGTGCCCCGCGCCACCGAGGGCCAGATCCGCACGAGTTACGTGTTCGGCCGGGAGTAATTCCCAGGCTGAATAGCGGATGGCGGCGCGCAGATTTCGCGTCACCATCAACGCGTGGGTGTATTGCCGATCGTCTGCGCGCTTCGCGTGATGACGTACAACGTCAACTACGGAAATCCCGATCCGAAGGCCACGCTCGACGCGATCGAGAAGGCCGATGCCGACATCGTCCTGCTCCAGGAGATCACGAGCTCCTGGCAGCGGGCGCTGAGCGACAGGTTCGCGCGTCAGTACGCACACCAGAGCTTCCGCCTCCACACGCGCTCGGCCGGTGGGCTCGCCGTGCTGTCGAAGGTGCCGATCAAGAGCGAGGAGATCCTACCGTCGCCGGAGCGAGGCTGGTTCCCCGCGTCACGACTCGTCATCGAGACCGCGTTCGGTGCGCTGCAGATCCTGAACGTTCACCTGCGCCCGGCGATCGACGGCGGCAGCTGGATCAAGGGCTTCATGACGACGCCGCCGCTGCGCCTGCGCGAGATCGAGACGTACTTCCCCAAGATCGCGAAGGACGTCCCGACGATCATCGCCGGTGACTTCAACGAGGACCCCAGCGGCACCGCCGTCGCGTTCCTCGAGAAGAAGGGCTTCTCGCGCGCCGCGACGACCGGACCGACCAGCTGGCACTACGAGGTCACCAATCACGGCAAGACGAGCGACGTCCTCAAGATGGACATCGACCACGTCATGGTCGACGGCGGGCTCGTCGCGAAGGACGGCGTCGTGCTCGACGCAGGCGCGTCCGATCACCGCCCGGTCGTCGTCACGGTCTCGCCCAAGAGCTAGAGACCGAACTTCGAAGAGGCGAACACCGTCTCGAGCAGCTGATCGACCTCGCGGATCATGCGCGCGGCGGCATCGCCGGGCAGCGCCGCGAGCGCGACCTTGATCTCGTTCAGGTTCTTCAGCTGGCTGAACAGCTGGATGTCCGACAGCTCCGCACCGCTCGTGAGCAGCTCGCGAATGAGGCCGAGCTCGGTGAGCAGATCGTCGAGGCTCGCCGACGGACCGATGAACTTCCGCTCGTCGGGATGGTCCCGGTAGTAGGTATCGACGACCGGGTTGATGATCTCCTCGAGGAGCTCGACCTGGTCGAGGTTGTTCCAGATGTGGCGCAGGACGAAGAAGTCGCCGTCGTGCACGCGCGTGCGGCCGTCGAACACGGCGCTCGCCGCGAACAGCTTGAGCAGCTTCACCGCGCGGCGGTCCGACACCGAGATGCCCTCGGATCGGATCTGGAAGATGAGTCCCTTGTACTTGGTCAGGAACTCCTCGGGGAACACCATGAACTTGTCGAAGTTCTGCTGGATCTGGCGCAGCTCGCGCGCGCTGATCACGGGGCGGAGCTCGCCGGTCTGCCTGCCCTGCGCGTCCAGGCCGCGCCCGGTCATCTTGCGCAGCTCGAGCGACACGCCCTTCTTCATCAGCTCGTGGAAGTGATAGCTGTCGAGGTTGTCGGAGAGGACGCGGACGAGGAAGCGGTCGAACATCGCCGCCAGGTTCTCGTCGTTGGGCACCTCGTTCGACGCCGCGTAGAGCGAGATGAGCGGCACCGACACGACCTCGGGACCGTTCTGGAACTTGCGCTCGTTGATGACGTGGAGGAGCGAGTTCAGGATCGCGGAGTTCGACTTGAAGATTTCGTCGAGGAACACGATCTCTGCGGTCGGCAGCATGTTCTCGAGGCGGCGCGTGTAGCGACCCTCGCGGAACGCCGAGATGTCGACCGGACCGAACAGCTCGTTCGGCTCCGTGAAGCGCGTCAGCAGGTACTCGAAGTACCGCGCGTCGATGAGCTTCGCGAACATGTCGATCATCGCCGACTTCGCGGTACCCGGCGGACCGACGATGACCATGTGCTCCCCCGCGATCGCGGAGATGGTCATCAGCCGGATGATCTCCTGCTTGTCCAGGAACTGCGAGCCCATCTGGCGGGCGAGGTCCTGGAAGGCCGCACTGACGCGCGCGACATCGACGGCAAAGCTGCGCGGAGTGGTAGGCGGGGCGACCATATGGGGCAGGTCACATTACCGCAAAAACCCACGAAGAACAGCGTGTCAGCCCGGCGTCGGCGCGGGGTCCGACGAGGGCAAAGACACGACCTCCGATGGGTCGCGCGCCTCCTTGCGGAGGTGCCTGCGCAGCCGCTGCGCGAGTGCGTCGATCACCGCATCGCTGAGCAGCTCGGCCGTCTGAGCGCGATGCACTTTCCAGCGCGCCGCGAGCGCGGGGACCGCCTCGATACCGGGCGGCGTCGCGAGCCGAGGGTCGACCGATGCGAGCGCACCAGGCAACGCGAACAGCGTCGTCAGGCCGCGCGGGCGCTGGCCCGCCGCCTCGGCGGCGAGCACCTGCGAGATCAGCGGGCTGCGCGCGTTCTGCTCGCGCATGTTGAGCTCGCCGAGCGCGAACAGCGCCGAGAGATGGACGAGGAACGCGGCGACCGCGCGAACGTCGGCCTCGTCGGGCGCGCGCTCGAGCATCTGTTCGAACGCAGCGGCGAGCCGCGCCGGCCCCGCGACCTGCTCGCGCGGCGAGGCGTCGGGCACGAGCCGGTAGGCGACCGCGCGCGCGAGCTCGGCGTCGCGCAGGATGAACACGGCGTCCTCCCAGTGCAGCGGCGGCGCACCGGCGTGGCTGTCGAGCAGCTGCGTGAGCGGCGTGCGGCGAAGCAGCGTCGCGACGACGGGCGCGGTATCGGGCACCGCGAGTAGCTCGTCAAACCCGACGACGGTGACGTCCTCGCGGACGCGCCGCACCGTCTTCCATGCGGTCAGCCGCTTGCTCGGCTTCTGGCCCTGGAACCGCGCGCGGCCGGTCCACCACGACACGACGGTGTCGTTGCGCGACAGGTGAAACAGATTGTGGAGCAGCGCGTGGCGCGCCATCACGCGCGTGCGGCTGCGCGTCAGCGGCTGGCTCACGAGCGTCAGTGCGTTGTCGATGATGCGGCGGCGCTGGCGATCGCTGACCGACCACAGCTCGGCGCGCGGGTGAACGAGGAACAGCGCGTTGTGCAGGCCCGCGGCGAGCGCGAGCTCGTCGCCTTCGAGGATCAGCGCGGGCGGCCTGACGACGAGCGTCGACAGCACCTGCGTGCGCGCGTCGTCGACCTCGACCTGCTCGACGCTCGCGTCCGACAGCTCCTGCTCCCAGCGATCGACATCGCTCGTCGGGATCGGCGCACCGATGTGGAGCTCGCCACCGCCGACGAGCGGCCGCACGAACTTCGTCAGAAAGTCGCGAACGTGCGGGCGCGCCATCGCTCGCTACTTGTCTCCCGACGGGAGCAGCTTCTTGTCGGGTGCCTCGGGGAAGCCCCACAGCGCAAACCGGCCGACCGCGTCGTTGACGACCTGCGTTTCGGCGGTCGGCTCGGCGCCGAGGTCGACCGTCTCCGCGGCGTCGACCTCCATCTTCGCGAGCGAGCGCCGCTCGAGCGACGTGAATGCGCTGTCGGCGATCTGGAACGGCCGGTTGTCGCTCGTGAACACCGTGACGAACCCCGGCTTGTGACCGAGCGCCTTCGCGAGCACGTCGGGCGACACGCGCGGCACGATGTCCATGCCGAGCGGCACGAGCAGGCCCGGATCGAGCTGGCAGAGCAGCTGACCGAGCGGGATGACGTCGAGGTTCTCGGCGCCGACGACGAGGATGCCGCGATCGGTGACCGCGACGCGATGACCGCGCAGCGACACCGGCGGCAGCGCGAACAGGATGCGCTTCAGGCGCGGACCGTGCGCGACCGGAATGAGCGTCGCGACGACGCGCTTCGGCGGTCCCATCGCGGCCGCGAGCCGGAGCTCGACGCCGATCGGCTCGGCCGCCCCACCCTCTTGCTGCGACGGATCGCGAGGCTTCTCGAGCTCGAGGTCGACGCGCGTGAGGTCGCCGATGTCCGACAGCGTCAGCGGACCGGGCAGCACGTCGACGCGATCGCCCGGCCAGAACACGTGGAACGTGTCCTGCGGGAACACCGACTGACACGAGCCGAGATCGATCGGGTGCTCGTAGCCGACCGCGACCGCCGCGCTCGCACCGGCGGGCTTGAACACGTCGATGCCGGGCGTGCCGAGGAACAGCTGGAGGATGCGCTCGGGGAGCGCGCGCACGTGAATCAGCATGTAGCCGCGGCGCTGCTCGTCGAACGCGCTGCCCGACCGCGGCGTGAACAGGCCGGCCTGCGCCTCGACGCGGTTGCGCCACAGATAGCGAATGATGCCGTCGGCGAGGCCGTGCGCGACCGCGAGGTACAGCTCGCCGCGGTCCTCGGCCGCAAGCCGCTCGCCGCCGGGCATCTTGCGGATCGAGAGCCGGAACAAGAGGCGCGCGAACGGCAGGTCGCCTTCGCGCACGTAGCTCTGCGCGAACTCGTCGCCGTGAACCATGAAGTCCGTCGACGCTGCCATCGCACCGATGTCGACGGCGTCGTAGCCGTACGGCGAGCGATCGTCGCGGTACTTCACGAAGTGCTTGGACGTGCCGGTGTAGATCGCGCCGCCGACGAGCCTCGAGAGCCGGGCCGCGCGGTCGGCCGCGTACGAGCTCACCGCCGGGATCTGGATGACGATCTCGCGGCTGCCGAGCGCGGTCTTGGCCTTCGTGATCGTCAGGTTTGCCATCAGCTCGTCGAGCGAGGCCTCGGCCGAGTACAGCCGGAGCCAGCTCACCGCGCCCTCGAGCGTCGGGAACGTCATCAGGCAGAACCGGCCGAGCAGGATCCCACGGGGATCGGGGGCGACGCCGGGGGTAAAGAACCGGGTCTGGCCCTGCGCGACATGCTCGAGTGCCATCGCGGCGAGCCTAGCACGCGCGATATCATGGAGGGCATGACCGGCCGGTTCGTCGTGTTGGTGGTAGCGACGTCTCTCGTCGCCTGTGGCAGCAGTGCTCCGGCGCCCGCCGAGAAGCCGCACGTGGTGCGGCCCTCGATCGCGCGGCGCGACGTGCCGCCGGATCTCTCACCGCTCGTGCCCGTGCACGGCGTGCTCGCAACGGGCGGCGGCGTGAAGTCGCCCGCGTTCCGCATCATCGTCGACACCGACGTGAAGACGATCTACGCGGGCAGCGCGCCGCCGAGCACACCGATCGGCGGCAAGATGACCGAGGGCATCACGCGCGAGCTGACTCCTCGCAACGAGGAGCACCTGATGAAGCTGTGCGCCGATGCGTGGGGCGAGGAAGCGGCGGGCGCCGAGGAGGCCGTCGAGGGTTACGACGAATTCCTCGTGCTCGCCGACGGCGAGGAGCTCTTCCTCGTCCAGGGCCACGGCCCGATCAAGCGGCCGAAGGCGGCGAACGTCATCGAGACGCTGCGTGCCGCCGCGGCGCTGTAGCTAGTTCGACGCGAGCGTGATGTCGACGCGGCGATCGTTCGCCCAGCCGGCCTCGTCGGTACCGGTCGCATCGAGCGCGCCGCGGGTGTTCACCGCGAGCTGAGGCTCGCCGACACCGAGGCGGCTCAGATACGCACTGACCGAGCTCGCGCGCTTCGAGCCGAGGCCGAGGTTGTACTCGTCGGTGCCGCGCGGATCCGCACGACCGATGAGCGAGACACTCTTGCCCTTGAGCGCGCCCGTCGTCAGGCACGTCGCGAGCTGGTCGAGCACCGCGCGGTCTTCCGGCGAGAGCTCGGCCTGGTCGTAGTCGAACGTCGGGTTTGCGGACGTGTTCGACGTGATGCCACACAGCTTGACGATATCGCCCGAGAGCGAGAGCGACTGGCTCACCTGCGTATCCGCGGGAAGCTGTGACACGACCTTCTCGTCGGCGGGCTTCGACGTCGACTTGGCAGTCTCGGTCGGCTTGTTGACCTTCTTGTCCTTCGAGCAGCCGAACGCTGCAACCATCGCGAGAGCGAACATGGCGATCTTCATGGCATCCTCCGAATGATGCAGACCTCATTACCACGCATCGTGGTGCCGATTCTTCTTCTCGTCGCCTGCGGTAAGGGCGGTGACAAGAATGTCGGCAAGAAAGACGGAGGACCTGCGGTTCCCGTCGCTGCGCCGATCGCGTTGCCCGACCTCGGCGTCGACAAGATCGTGAGGTTTAACTTCATCTACGAGGCCGGTGCGAGCGCGTACAACAAGGCACGCGAGGCCGCGAAGAAGAAGGACTGGGCGGAGGTCAGAAAGCAGTGTGAGGCCGCGCTCGCGAAGGATCCGAATCATCTCGACGCGCATCGCCTGCTCGCGATCGCGCTCGCGCAGACCGGAGAGAATGCGGCCGCGGTCGATCACCTCGTCGCGGCGATCGCCGGCGACTTCTATCAGTACGGCAATCTCGCAGCGGAGCCCGAGCTGAAAGAGTTCCTCGCGACCCAGCACGGCCAGGCGGTCGCGCTGCTCGCGTCGCAGATCAAGGACGAGTACGCCAAGCGCGTGAAGGGCGGACTGTGGCTCGTCGCGCGGCGCAGCTCGTTCAAGTGGCCATCGAAGCCGGGCGTGCAGACGGGCTACAGCCGCGGCGAGCTGTACGCGTACGATCGCGCGAGCAAGCGCTACTTCCGGCTGACGCACACCGATCATCAGGTCGCCGGGTTCGTGCGCAGCAAGAGCGGCAACGAGGTCGCGATCCTCGGCTACGACAAGATCGACAAGCCGGCGGGAGATGCGTCGGCACCGGTGATCGCGCGCGCGTGGATGCAGGCGTTCGATCCGGCGGAGTGGAAGCAGACGACGCCGCGGATCAACCTGCCGTCTGCGCGCGCGGTCGCGCTGTATTACGGCGACGGCGACCAGCTGCTCGTCGCGACGGCGCCGGCGGCACAGCGCTGGACGCTCGGCGACTGGGCCGCGCAGTCGGTCGATCGCTCGACCGGCAAGCTGACGAAGGTCGGCGGCGGGCTGCGTGCACCGCGCATCGAGCTGACGCTCGACGAGGGACGCATCGTGCCGGGCGCTGCGCTCGAGGGCGTGCAGGCGGCGTGGACCGGCGATCCGGCGCGCGCACCGGAGCTCTCGATCGGACCGACGAAGATCGCGGTCCCCGAGTCAGGCCAGGCCGCAGAAGAGACGGTCGCGCTCGCGCCCGACGGCGCCGAGCTGGCGTTTGCGACCGCGGTCGATCCGTGCGCGACCGATACCGCGCCCTCGCTCTACGTCGCGGCCGCGAAGACCGGCGCGCTCAAGCATCTGCTCACCGCGAAGAGCCGGTTCGCGACGCGCTGGATCGATCCGACGACGCTCGCCTACGAAGACGGCGACGGCGGCATCCGCCTGTGGGACGTGACGAGCGGCCGCGAGGCGATCCGCCTCGAGAACAAGGCCGGCATCGCACTCGACGTGCTCTCGCTCGCGAGCGCCCCGCTGTGCAAGCAAGCTCCGCCGACGGCTGAGCCCGCGGGTTCCGGAGACGAGCTGCCGCCCGAGGAGCCGGCGCCCGGAGCCGGCAGCGGGCCCGTCACGCAACCTCAGTAAAAGAATGGTAGGCGAAGGGGATGGAGAGCGATCTAGCGGCGAGGCTCGGGACCCGGTTCGAGGTTCGAGCCATCCACGTCGGCGAGCGGATCGAGGTCCGCGGCGTCGAGCCGAGGCTCTCTCTGGTGCTCCCCTGCATGATCGAGGTCGCGCCCTCGGGATATGCCGCACTGTTGCGAGGCGGCGCGGTCGTCCTGTTCGGCATCGACCCGATCCAGCAGGAGCGGTTCATCAAGGACCTCGGCGGGCGCATCCAGGAGCCCTACGAGAAGCACGAAACCGAGCGCGCGTACGTCCGCGTCGGTGACGCCGATGCGCTCGAACCCGACGCGATCATCATCAAGGAGGTCACGGTCGAGCGCCTGCAGGTGATCGCCGAGGTGCTCGCAAAGAGCGTGATCCTCCAGCGCCACGAGCAGGAGATCGACGAGGCATTCCGGTCGATCGAGCCGACCGCTCAGAAAATGCGCGATCAGCCGAGCCGGCTGCCCTGGCGGCAGGTCGACATGGTCGAGCAGATCGGCGAGGCGATCATCGCGGAGCACCAGCTCGTCGGCACGTCGGAGATCGCCGAGAAGCCCGATCTACTGTGGGACAAGCCCGACCTCGACCGGTTCTACGCTCGCCTCGAGGACGAGTACGAAATTCGCGAACGCCACGCGATCGTCGAGCGCAAGCTCGCGGTCGTGTCGAGCACCGCGCGGACGATGCTCGAGCTCAGCCAGACGAAGCGCTCGCTGCACGTCGAGTACTACATCGTCTTTCTGATCCTGTTCGAGATTGTCCTCTCGATCTGGGAGATGACACACCGGGCCGGTTAGAGTCGGGTCATGCGGATCTACTTGGTGCGCCACGGCGACGCCGTCCACGAGGAGGAGGCCGGCAGCGACCGCGACCGCTGGCTCTCGCCGAAGGGCCGCGAAGCCGCGCGCGTCCTCGGCCGGCTGTTGCGCGAGGCGCGCGTCGAGCCCGATGCGATCGTGTGCTCGCCGCTGCCGCGGGCAGCGCAGACGGCGGAGCTCGTCGCCGCGGGCCTCGACTATCTCGGCCACATCGAGTCGTGGCGCTGCCTCGAGCCGGCCGCGCAGCCGCGCGTCGCCGCCGAGCGGCTCGGCACGATCGGCGACTCGATCATCGTTGTCGGTCACGAGCCGTCGATCTCGTCGCTCGGCGCGTTCCTGCTCGGCCGGCCGTCGTTCCCGCCGTTCCGTACGGCGCAGTGCTGCGCGATCGAGGACCGCAAGCCGACGTTCACCGCGCGCTCCGACATCGCGCAGATCCACCCGTACTTCGTCGAGTAGTCAGCGCGCAGCCGGGCCGCTGCGCCACGTCTCGATCAAGAGGTCGATCATCCGATCGCGATCGATCGCGAGGTACGACGCGGCGACGATCGCGACGGCGACCGCGAGCACGTGGAGCAGCGTGCGTGGAAGCGTCGCGCGCCTGCCCTCGAGCAGCGCACCGGAGATCCAGCCGACCGCGACGCCGACGAGCGAGATCGCGAGGACCGCGCGCGCGACGAGAGGGTTGCCCGTGTACGCGACCGCGACGATCACCGCCGCGATCGGCGCGAAGAAGATGACCTCGGCGGGCGGCTTCGCGAGCCGGCGCAGCGCCGCGCGCCACGAGCCAGAACCGCGGCGCAGCCCGAACGCGGCGAGCCCCGCGAGCACCGCGAGTAGCGCCCACAGCGCCCAGCGCAGATGCGTTCGCCACTTCGCCGATGCGAGATCGATGCGCAGCTTCGCGGCGAGCCGCCGATCGTCGAGCGCCGCGAGCGCGGCCTCTGCCTCGGCGATGTCGCGCTCGCGGATGTAGAGCCGCGCGAGGTCCGCGGCCGCTCGCTCGCGATCGATGCCCGTACCGACGTCGCGCGCGCGACGCAGCCACGAGGCCGCGCGCTCCACCTCGCCCTCGCGCTCCCAGCCGTGAGCGATCGCGATCATCACGATCGGCGCGCGCGGATAAGCGGGGTTATCGCGGACGAGCGCCTCGAGCTGGCCGAGGATGCCGCGAGGATCGCCGCGCTCGCCGGTCAACTTCGCGACGAGCTCTTCGTGCGCGGCCGCGGTCGCGTTCCACTGTCCTGCGCTGCCCGCGAACGCGCGGATGCGTTCGAGGTCGTTGCGTGCGCGCCGGAGCGCCGTCTCGTCGCTCGACGTCGCGATCACCTGCTCGAGGTCGCGCTGCGCCCGCTCGAAGTCGCGCGCCTGCTCGGCAAACCGCGCCGCGACCGCCCACGCGTCGTCGGTCCAGCGCGTGATCGGCCGCTCGCGCCCGAATGCCTCGAGCGCGTCGAGCTCACCAGCGGCAGCGCGACGCTCGGCCGCGTGAAACCGGTCCTCCACGTCGTCGGCGAATGCAGACCCGGCCAGCGCGAGCACGAGCAGCGCCGCGCGGCCAGCGAGCTTCATTTCGTCTTCGAGAAGCTCGCGGACGGATCGAGCGGCGTGCCGTCGGGGTGGAACGGCGTCAGCGTCAGCATGCTCTTGCTCGCGTGGATCACCGCAGCCGAGTGCGCCGACTCCGAGAACTGCGTCCAGAAGTCGGTGCCGTTGCCGTAGAGCTCGGCGCCCGCGCCACCCGAGACGACGTAGACGGTCGCGTTCGCGTTCGTCTGCTGCACGGCGCCGTTGAACAGCGGCTTCGTGATCTCGTAGTCGTGGTCGTGACCGTTGAGCACGAGATCGATCTTGTACTGGTCGATGATCGGTCCCCACGCCTGCTGGAGCGAGACGCTCGAGCCGTGGCGCGTCGACGCCGACCACAGCGGCTGGTGATGCATGAACAGCTTCCAGCGCGCGCTGCTACTCGCCGCGAAGTCCGCCGCGATCGCATCGCGGAACGCGCCCATCAGCGCGGTCGGATCTTCGGGCGTGTCGTTACCGACGGTGACGTGCGCGTAGCCGTAGTCGAAGCCGAAGTTCTGCTGATCGCCGGGCAGCGCGACCTGCGAGTAGTAGTTGACCGCGTTGACCTCGTGGTTGCCGTGCGCCGAGACGAGCGGCGCCGTCGCGAACAGCTTCTCGGCGCGCATGAAGAAGTCCTCCCACTCGTACTGCGTGAGGCCAACGGTGACCGCGTCGCCAGAGAACAGGATGAGGTCCGGCGAGCGCATCGCGAGCTGATCGATCAGCTGCTCCCACACGTCGTAGCCGCCGCGGACGTCGCCGACGAAGCCGAACACGACCTCGGCGTCGGGATTCGTTGCGAGATCCGGCGCGGTGCGGAACGAGTACACCTTCGAGTAGTACTCGGTGCCATTCGGCGCGGTGCCGCCGACCTGATAGCTGTAGGTCGTGCCCGGCTGCAGATCGCACAGGTGCGCCTGGTGCATTCGATAGATCTGCGTGCCGGTCGCCTTGAAGCCGAACTCGATACCGCTCGCGGTCTGCGTCAGCTGATCCGGCGTGAGGTTCGCGCCGACCCCGTAGCGGATCGTGCTCGCCATCGTCGTCTCGTCCTTCGTGCGCCACTGCGCGACGATCGACGTCTTGGGATTGCCCATGATGCCGAGGTGGACCTGCACCGGCGTCGGGTCCATGCCGAACGTATCGGTCGCGACCTTCGGCGCCTCCGCACCGAGACGCGTGACGACGTCATAGCCGCAGCCCGGAATCGTCAGCTTGCCGCCCTCCTCGTTAAACGTGTCGTCACCATTATCCGGGTTGCCTTTCACGCACCCGACCAGACACAGCACGATGGCCAGAGCTCGCATGGTTACTCCACCCGGTAAGTGACTTGTAGCAGCAGCTGATCGTTGTCGTAGTGGGCGTCCGTCCCCGTCGACGTCTTGTCCTCGAGCTCCTGGAAGTGATTGAACGCGAGCTGGGCCTTGAGCAGGTGGTTGCGCATGTACCAGGACAGAGCGCCGGTGTACTCGCGCACCGACTGGCCCGCGTCGCCGAGCTGAGCAATCGGCACGGTGTCGTTGCGATCGATCTCCTCGACGCGCGCCGCGACCTCGAACTGCGAGCCCTTCGCCGGCGGCAGCTGGATCGGCAGCAGGTACGCGAGCTGCGCGGTGAAGCCGTTCGCCTTGTAGTCGGGACCCGGCAGCTTCGACATGTCGCCCTCGAACGTGTAGCGGACCTCGAGGTACTCGAACGAGCCCGAGATGCCCTTGTACGCACCTGACACGTCCGCGCCGAGATAGAGGCGGTCCTCGTGGAAGTCGCCGGGCGACAGGCGGTTACGCCCGACGGAGAGGCCGAGCGACACCCAAGGGTCGACGAACGCCGACTCCGCCATCGGTGCCGGGCCGCCGATCGGTGCGAGCTCGAGGCGACCCGCGTAGAGGTAGCCCTCGTTGATGTTCTGGATCTGGTTACGGCCCTCGCCGTTGAACGCGCCGGCCATGACCTTCACCTGGCGCAGGCCCGGCGGGATGAACGTGACGCGCGTGCCGAGATCGCGATCGGGCGCGATCGTCGCGAGCTGCGCCTTGTCGACGAACGACAGACGCGTGTCGCTGATCATCTGCTGGCGCGAGAGCGGGACGCGCATCTGGCCGAAGTCGATCGCGAGCGTGCCCTTCTTCTCCATCGGCCGCGTCAGCGTCGCGAACGCATCGGCAAGCTGGAACGTCGGCTGGAGCTCGCCCTCGATGTAGGCGCCGACCTTGAAGTCGCCCGCCTTGCCCTCGGCCGCGGCGGTGAGGCGAACGCGCGCGAGCCGGAAGCCATCCTCGTCGAACGGCGCCGGCGAGTTCTGGCGCATGCGGTACTGCGACTGGACGTAGCCGCCGGGCCGGATCGTCCACGGCTCCTGCTTCGGCTCCTCTTTCGGCTTCTCCGGTTCGGGTGCCGCGGACTCTGCAACGACGACCTTCGCGGGTGTCACGACCTCGGTCGGCGGCGTGGTTGCCGGCTCGGACGTCGTGGTCGGCGGAGGGTCCGCCGGCGCATCAGTACAGGGAGGCGTCTCGCAAGGCGCCGGCTGCGCCATCGCAATTCCCGGAACGAGCAGACAGAACAAAACAAGTCGATGCACGAGGCCCCTATCGAAGCAGAAACGTTGGCGGACTCTGCGACAGTACGGCAACGGACGCTGCGACGAAATTGTCACACAGTGAGATGCGACGGATCGTCGGTCCGCCGGCGACGAGGCTCGGGCGACAAGGTCGACGACCGACCGGCTCGACGCGGCGCTACGCGGTCGTCGGCCTGCGCAGAGATCGTACGGGCTGGAGTGTCGCCGTCCACGATGTAGGTCTGCTCGTGGTCACATCCAGGCCGCGCAACCCTCGATTCCGCCGAGCCGAAGCGTCTCGGTTTATGCAGTTCCCGTACACCCACGAATTGCCAGCGACATTTTGGAGTGACGGCGCCACTAACAGGACATGAAGCACTACCTAGTTGCGCTTGTCCTGCTCGCGGCGTGTGGCGATGACCCGGTGAATTACTCGGCGCCGGTCGGCATCAACCTGAAGGCGAAGTCCGGCGACGTGTCCAACAACACGGTCAGCGACGAGAAGGGGATCAATACCGAGTCGAGCAACCCGTACGGCGCGTTCGTCGCGGAGGCACGCACGGCCATCGGGCGCGATCCGAGCTCGATCGAGGTCGACGGACTGACGCTGACGCTCGGTGGTCAGTCGACCGGCGTCACGAACCTGAACGAGATCTACACGGGCGACGTCCAGGTCGTGTTCGTCATGAACGACACCGACAACACGTACGACGTCGGCCACATCATGAATCCGGCGGGCGCCGGCCCGGTCGACGTCGGCGTGTCGTTCGACGCCGCATCGGTCTCCGATGTCGACCACGCGAAGATGCTCGGCGGCAGCTTCAAGGTCGTGATCCGCGGCCCGTCGGCCGCCGACTTCCAGAGCAAGGGCGCCGAGGCGAACCTGCAGCTGACGTTCACGTTCGCCGCGTTCGAATAGTCAGTCGAGGAGTCCGCGCTTGCGGAAGATCTCGATGCTGTAGCCGCCGACCTGCGAGCCGTCTCGCTTCGACAGCACGTAGTCGGCGACGTCGTCGAACTTGACCTTCACCGGCGACCCCGAGTGGATGTTCGTGACCCACTGGGGGTCGTTGGCGAGCGTTCCCTCGACGAGCTTGCCGCTGAAGCGGACGACGTCGACCCACATCCACTCGACGCGACCATCTTCTGCCGTGAACGGCGCCTTCACCGAGAGCTGCTCATCGGGAGGGATGCCGCGTGCGACCTCGGTCCTCAGCTTCGCGAGCTCGTCACGAGCGCGCTTGCCTGCAGCAAGGAGCGCCGGGTCATTCGCTTCGAGCTCCGTGACACGATCGTCGACGCGACCGAAGAAGTCGTCGATGACCTTCTGCGCTGCCTCGGTGTTCGGTCCTCGCGGTGGTAGTAGCTCGATGCCGAGGTCGCCGTGCGCGTCGCTCTCCTCGTCGCCCCTCGACCAGCGCACGCCGAACGTCACTTTTCCGGTGCCGCCAGCCTTCACGACGTCGTCGTGGCCCCACTCGGGGCCCAGCATCGAGAGGTCGACCTCGAGCTGGCCAGTACGGGTGACATCGCCGCGCTCGAGCAGCGTTTGCGCCGCCGCGTTGACGAGCTGGGTGACGCTGTCGACCTGCGTCCGCGCAACCTTGGCGACGTAGAGCTCCGGCAAACCGAGCCGGTTCAGGCCCATCGTGTCGAGGTGCGGAAGCCCGTTGTCGTCCATCACGCCGTGGACGACGATCAGCTTTCGCACGTCTGGACGCGCCGATGGAATGTGCGCGCGAAACTGCTCCGCGGGCAGCGCGCCGTACGTCGGATCGATCACCCAGCCGTGGCAGGCGTCCGCGACCACGACGGCGGTCTCCGACAGCGCGCGCAAGAGCGCGACGCCGTCGCGATTTTCAGCACGAATGACGATCACCGCGGCCGCGCCAGCCAGCGCGTCGACATCCACACCCTCGCTGGCAAAGAACTCGAGCCGCTCGCGATCCCAGCCATAGTCGACCATCGTCGCGCGTTCGACCTCGAGCTTTGCAGCGCTGGCGCGCTCGCGTGCGAGCTTCTCCGCGGCGTCGACGTTCCCGTCCTTCGGCACGAGCACCTGCAACGCCCACAAGACGCTCGCATCCTTGACCGTCCCCGGGCGTACGAGATCCCCCTCGGACGGCTCGGCGGCCTGGACGGCCTGCTGCTTCGGCGGTGCGTCGCCCTTTCCACACGCGGCCCCGACGACGAGCATGACAAGCCACCGGCGCAACATGCCGGCGTTGTATCACGCGTTCGTTTGCTGCAGCCGATGCAGGATGTGCACGGCCACGACGACAAACGGCACCCCCGCGGCCCAGCCGGCGAGCACGTCCATCGGCCAGTGCACGCCGAGGTACACGCGCGAGAAGCCGATGCACGCGATCAGGATCGCCGCGCAGATCACGATCGGCGTGCGCGCGCTCGGACGCAGCGCGATCGCGACCGCGGCGATCGCACCGTAGATCGTCATCGCCGACATCGCGTGACCACTCGGGAAGCTGTACGTGTCGGGCCGCCGGATCACCTCGAACAGCGTCGGGCGCGCCCGGCTGAACGCCTCCTTGAGCAGCGGGTTCAGGACCACCGCAGCGACGGTGACCGCGACGAGCACGACGACGTACGGGACTCGCTTGCGCTTGATGGCCCACAGCGACACCGCGAGGACCGTGATGAAGTGCGCCGGCCCGGTGCCGATGTTGGTGAACGCGATCATCACGTAGTCGAGCACCGGCGTCTCGAGCGAGTGGACGGCGAGCGCGATCCGCGTGTCCAGCGCGTCGATCTCGCCCTCGCGCATCTCGTCGGCGATCGCGACGAACGCGAACGTCGCGACCGCAGCGATCGCGAGCAGGATCAGAGCGCGCCATGGAATGCGGCGGTCGGTCATTCGGACCTCTTCGCGAGAAACTTGTCGAGCGCGCGATCGAAGCCATCGAGGTCATCGAGCCAGACGAAGTGCCCGGTCTTGGGGATGACGACCACCTGGTGGCCCGGGATGTCGGCGACCTGCTTCTTGTAGCGATTCTGCAGGCCGCCGTCGGCGAGCACGATCAGTGACGGCACGCTGATCGTGTCGACCTGGTCGGAGACATCGGTCTTGACGAGCTCGTAGATCGCATCGCCGATCGCCTGGCGATCGGAGCGCGCGATGTCGGCGAGGTACGGCTCGATGCGCTTGGGGTGGCGCGTCATCGACGTGAACACGTTGCGGATCTGGATCGGCAGCTCGTCGTCGCCGGCCTGCGCCCACGTGTTGCGCAGCAGGCGCGCGTCCTCGGAGTCGCCCTCGAGGCCCGGGCCGGCGTCGATGACGACGATGCCGCCAATCGCGTCGGGTGCGGTGACCGCGAGCCAGTACGCGATGAAGCCGCCCATGCTGTGGCCGACGATGATCGGCGCCTCGAGCTTGTTCGACCGGATGTAGCGGATGATCTCGTGGCGCACCTTGGCGGCGAGCGGCGGTCGGATCGCAGGCACACCCGCGAAGCCGGCGAGCGTCAGGACGTGACTCTCGTAGCGATCGCCGAGGTGATCGACGATGTCGTCGAACACGTCGCCGGGACAGCCCAGGCCCGGGATGAAGATGATCGGCCTGCCCTCGCCATGAACCTCGACGGTGAACGAGGTCGGCTTGAACCCGGCGCGGTTGACGAACGGTCCGTCGTCGTCCTTCGCGGGCTGGTTCTGCGCGCCGCCGCAGGCGATGGCCGCGAGCGCAAGCGCGGGAAACCATGGGCGGACCGACACGCTTTCACCATACCCGGTCGCCGCAAGGTCGTGACAGCCAGCGAGACGACATCTCGCCTCGGGTCCCCCCGGATGTTCACCGCATCGATCGCGGTGTGAACATCGAGAGCGGCTGCGACTCGACCCAGCGCGCGAACGCCGCGAGCAGCATCGCCGGATCGCCGAGGCTCTGATCGGCTGCGCTGCGCGCATCGCCCTGCTCGAGGCCATACGTCATGCGCGTCGCACCGTCGACGAGCTCGAGCTGAGCAAAGCCGCGCACGGCGTCGCGCTTGCCGACGCGAGGCTCCCAGCGCACGCATAGCGCTGCCGCGTCGTACGTGTAGACGAGCGAATAGGTCAGCGACGAGCTGAACTCGAACGCGACCTCGCGCGCGAGCCCGTCGGTGCCGACATCGATCACGCGGGCGCGGCGAAGGCCGGGCACCCAGATCGGCAACAGCGTCGCATCGGTGAGTGCACGCCAGCAGTGTTCGGGGGAGCGATTGATTACAGCGGTGGCGCTGCCCATTCCGCGCAGCATAGAGCAGTCGGTGACCAGCGGACCCACTGCGACGAAATCGTCACGGAAGCCAGCGCCGGTACGACACGACCGCATGTAGCAACACGTCGAGCAGCGGCAGGTGGCGGCGCAACGTGCGGCGGTGGCGGTGCGGCTTGATCGGGTTGAACCGGCCGAATGTCGACAGGCCCTGCAGAGGGTTCTTGCGGACCCAGCTCCACGAGCCCATCTCGAGCGTCAGCGACAGCAGCATGCCGTCGCCGAGGCTGCGCCGGCGGTCGTAGAGGTAGTCCCAGAGATCGCCGCGGATCGTGTAGACGCGCGCCGTCTGCTCGAGGCGGTAGACGTGGTTCGGCAGCGCGCCGTCGAGGAGCTGCGAGAACGCGACGATGCGATCGTGATCCGGGATCGGCTCGCGCGTGCGCGCGTACGGATACCAGAGCCGATCGATCACGCCGAATCCCGAGTGGAGATCGAGCGCGATCGCGAACGGCGCGGTGAACAGCTCGCGCTCGACGATCTGGACGAGCGCCGCCGCCTCCTCCTCCATCGCCGCTCCGTTGCCCATGAACCACGGCAGCTTCGCAGAGATGCGCTGGCCGCCGACGAGCGGCGTGCCGCCGAGGCCCGCATCGGGCGCGTTGCGCATGAGATCGACGCCGCTGCCGTTCGCGCGCGTGCCTCGCGCCATGCCGACCGGATTCACGAGCGGCACGATCACGATGCGCATCCTCGTGAGGAGATCGTGCAATGCCTCGTCCCACGCGAGGCGCGCGACGAGCGACTGCAGATACGCGATCGCGACGTCGGTGCCGATCCTCTCGAGGCCATGCACGCCGCCGGAGATGAACAACGCGGGCGCCGCCTTGTCCGCGACGCCGAACGTCAGCGCGTGGATCGGCAAGCCCGCGGGCCGGGCGAGAACGTCGACGGTGGCCCACCGCGAGGCGGCCACCGCGAGCCGCTCGATCGTCGCAAGCGGTTCGGTCTGGACGAGAAACGTCACGCAGCGACTATGTCATGCGAGCAGGCGACGTCCGTGATCGTAGGTGACGCGAACACGGTAATCGGAACCGACCGACAGCATGCAGTCGACTTCATCGTTCTTCGCCTCGTAGGCGGCGATCGATGCACCACCGGCGAGCGCGAGCGATGCCGGGCGATCGAGCATCGGCAAACCGACGGCGCGCAACGCGAGGCGCCAGCGAGCCGGCAGTGTTGCCGAGTCGACGAGCATCGGCGCGAGCGACAGCGCGGCACACGCCGCGGCGAGGCTCTCGGCACGGATGCCGAGGCGATGCGCGCCGATCGGTAGCAGATCGCGCGGCAACGAGCGCACGCCAAACGCGGCGGCGACGTTCGCGGCGATCCAGCGCGCCGACTCCGCGAGCTCGCGCGGATCACGCGACCACGGCAACGCACGCGCGTCGACGGCGACGCCTGCGAGACGCGCGATCATGCTGCCTCCGAGCTCGCCTGCTGCGCGCGCACCGGGACGAAGCCGAGGCGCTCGTACTTCGGGCGCAGGCGCTCGAACGTCGCGCGATCGATCTTCGACACGATGCGCTCGTCGCCGGGACCGTAGAAGTCCTTGCGGCGATCGACTTCCTTCGCACCGAGCACCGCGTGCAGCGCGCGCGCCGGCGCGTTGTCTTCCTTGACCGTGAACCAGCACTCGTCGACGCGGTCGATGATGTGGCGAACGAACATGCCGATCAGCTGAACCGTCACGCGGCTCTTCTGATACTCGGGGATCACCGCGAGCGTCGTGCAGTACGCGATCGGACCGTTGAGGAACGAGAGCAGGTAACCGACGGGGCGGTCGCCGTCGAATGCCACGAAGCACGACTCCTTGAACATCTCCGTGCAGAGACGCAGGTAGTGTGGGCAGAGAACCTCTTCACCCATCGCGGCAAACACCTCGTTCTCCAGCGTGGCGAGCGTCGCGAAATCGTCGGACGCGAGCTGACGAATCGTGTAGCGGCTCATCTTGACCTCCTGCTGTAGAGGTTGCCGCTCGTGCGTGTCGGAATGGCGACAGGCATCCGGACCGTCTGCGACTTCTTCGCGACGTGTTCAACCCGACATCGCTGCGCGCGCGTCACGGATCGCGTTGCAGTCACGTTACGAGAAGGTCGCCGGATCGGCACATCGACTCTCTAAGGTGACGTCAAACACGCGGAGGACGACATGTTCGGACTCGACATCTACCGGGCGACGAATCATGCGGGGCGGGGACTCTTCAACGCGCTCGCAGAGCTCGGCGCGGCCCGGATGGCGCCACCGCGCGATCCGCGCGATGCGGCCCACCGTCTCGCCGGTTCGCTCGGCGCCGTCGCACGCGCGCACGACATTGCCGTCACCGTGCAGGGTGATGTGCCGCGTTCTACCGCGCTGATCATTGCCAATCACGTCAGCTATCTCGATCCACTCGCGATCCTCCCGATGTGCCCGGCCGCGCCGGTCGCCAAGGGTGAGGTCGAGTCGTGGCCGATCATCGGTTCGATCGGCGCGGCGCTCGGCGTCACGTTCGTGAAGCGAGCCGAGCCCTACGCCCGCGTTCGCACGCTGCGCCGCATTCACTCGCTGCTCGCAGCGGGCGTCTCGGTGCTGAACTTTGCCGAAGGCACGACGAGCGAGGGCGACAAGGTCCGCCCATTCTTCCGTGGCAGCTTCGGCATCGCCCAGCGCGTCGGCGTGCCGGTCGTGCCGGTCGTCATTCGCTATCGCGATCCGTCGATGGCCTGGTGCAACGCCGCTTCGTTCCTTCCCCACTACGTCAAGATGACGGCGCAGAAGCGCGTCGAGGTCACGCTCACGTTCCTTCCGCCGATGCAGCCTCGCGCGGGCGAGCCCGCCGAGGACATGGCCGCACGCGCGCGCAACGCGATCTCGCTCAACCTCCACCGCATGAGGCTCACCGATGCAGCAGTCTGCCCTCCACTATCTCCGTCACGGTCAGACTCCGTTCTTCCGGCTCGCCGCGTCGCCTGACGTAGGCAACGCCGATGTCGCGCTGCTCGGAGTGCCGCACGATGGCGGCACGACCTATCAGCCCGGCGCGCGCCTCGCGCCATTTCACCTGCGGCGCGTGTCGGCACTCGTGCAGGGTCATCACCCGGATCATGGCGTCGACGTGTTCGAGCGGCTGCGCTGCGTCGATGGCGGCAACATCGTGTTCCCGCCGTTCGATCGCGCTGCGATGCGCACCGCGGTGGAAGCAGAGATCGAGCAACTCGCGGCGGCGCCGGTCGTGATCGGCGGCGACCACTCGATCACGCTGCCGATCCTGCGCGCGCTCGCCAAGCGCCACGGCCAGATGGCGATCGTCCACTTCGACGCGCACCTCGATCTCAGCGGCGCCGACGTGTGGGGCGACGACTATCACCACGGCACGCCGATCCGTCACATCATCGACGAAGGCCTCGTCGAGCCCGGCCAGCTCTATCAGATCGGTATTCGCGGTCCTCGCGGCACCGCGAACGACGACCTTCTCGCGCGCAGCGGCGGCCACACGCTCGTCAGCGCAGAAGCCGTCGCCGAGCGGTCGCCAAAGCGCATCTGCGCCGAGCTGCGCGAGCGCATCGGCACCCGGCCGGTCTACATCACGTTCGACATCGACGCGATCGATCCCGCGTTCGCACCAGGGACGGGTACCCCCGTTCCGGGCGGCATCACGTCGCGCGAAGCCCTCGGGCTTCTGCGCGGCCTCGCCGGCCTCGACGTGCGCGGTGCAGATCTTGTCGAGGTCTGTCCTCCACTCGACCACGCGGATATCACCTCGCACCTCGGTGCGAATCTCGTGTGGGAGATGCTCGCGCTGATGGCCGTTCGCGTCGAGCGCTAGCAAAACGGGCAGCCGGCGGCCCGCGCGCCGATGCCCCGACGTGCGCTACAAACGGGCGATGGCAGTCCCGACGCGCGAGCAGCTGATCTACCTGCTGTACGAGGCCGCGGAGCTCGAGCACAACCTCATGTGCACGTACCTCTACGCCGCGTTCAGCCTCCGCAGTGAGGGCGAGGGATTGTCGGACGCCGAGGCCGCTGCGGTCGCGCGCTGGCGCAAGTCGATCGTCGACGTCGCCATCGAGGAGATGGGTCACCTCGCCGCGGTGTGGAACATCACTTGTGCGCTCGGCGGCTCACCGCGGTTCGGGCGCGACAACTTCCCACTCGGGCCGGGCCTCTTGCCCGCGTCGGTCGTGGTCAAGCTCGCGCCGTTCACCGACGCCGTGCTGCAGCACTTCGTCCACCTCGAGCGGCCGATCACCTCGACCGAGCCCGAGGGCGAGGGATTTGCCTACGACCTCGTCTACCGCCGCGGCTCGGCGCGACCTCACCTCACGCCGATGCCGATGGACTACCAGACCGTCGGCGAGTTCTACGCCGCGCTCGGCCAGGGCTTGCGCGTATTCGTCGAGACACACGGCGAGAGCGTCGCGTTCTGCGGCGATCCGGCGCTGCAGCTGTCGGCCGTCGAGACCGACCTCGGCACCAAGCCGGTGATCTGCCTGAAGACGGCGACCGCAGCATTCCAGGCGATCGTCGAACAAGGCGAAGGCGCGTCGGAGTCGTCGAGAACCTCGCACTTCGCACGGTTTCACGACATTCGCGACGAGCTGGTCGCGCTGCGCGCCATCAATCCCGCGTTCCAGCCCGCGTACCCGGCTGCGACGAATCCGGTGCTTCGTACGCCGATCGATCCACGTGGCCGCGTGTGGATCGAGGATGAAGAGGCCGCCTCGGTCGTCGATCTCGCGAACACCGCGTACGCGCTGATGCTGCGCCTGCTCGCGTACTCGTATCGCGTGCCGCGGCCCTCGCCCGAGAAGCAGCTCGCGATCGATCTCGCGCTCGGCCTCATGCGCGCGTTCGCACAGCTCGCCGAGCGCGCCGCGCGACTGCCCGCCGGGCCGTCGAACCCGCACTGCAACGCCGGCGTGTCGTTCACGACGCTCCGCGATGCCGCGCCGCTGCCGCCCGGTGATAGCTCGCGTCAGGCGTTCGGTGAACGGCTCGACCAGCTCGCAGCGCGTGCCGCGGCGCTCGACACCGGCGACGCCCGAGTCTCGAGCGCGCGACGGATGTTCGAGGATCTCGCGCAGCGCGCGAAGCGTGGCTTCGCCGCCGCTGCGGTCGAGCCCGCGCAGTCCGCGCCGCGTCGCTCGCCCGCGCTCGCGGTCGTACCGCCTGCGCCCACGTCGGAGAACGGCGTCGATCACATCGAGGGCGACAAGCTGACGCTGCTCTACGAGGGCAAGCGCTGCATCCACGCGCGGTTCTGCGTCACTGGCGCACCGACGGTGTTCCTCGCAAACGTCAAGGGCCCGTGGATCCACCCCGACGCGATTCCCGTCGAGAAGCTCGTCGAGATCGCGCACGCGTGTCCATCGGGCGCGATCCGTTACGAGCGCAAGGACGGCCAGCCGGACGAGACGCCGCCGCCTGTGAACCTGATCGCGATCCGCGAGGGTGGCCCGTACGCGGTCCGCGGCGACATTCGCCTCGACGGCGCGCCTGCGCACTACCGCGCGACGCTGTGCCGGTGTGGCGCGTCGAAGAACAAGCCATTCTGCGACGGCTCGCACCATTCGATCGACTTCGCGGCGAGCGGCGAGCCGATGACCGACTCGACCGACATGCTCGAGGTGCGCGACGGCGCGCTCGAGATCGATCCACAGGTCGACGGTCCGCTGCGCGTCCGCGGCAACCTCGAGATCACGAGCGGCACCGGCCGCGTCGTCGCGCGCGTCACGCAGGCGAAGCTGTGCCGCTGCGGTGGCAGCGCGAACAAGCCGTTCTGCGACGGCACGCATGCGCGCATCGGCTTCCGTTCGGATCGCTGACGCCCGCGAGTCAGCTCTTTCCGAACTCCTGGCGCGCGCGAGCCGCGAGTCCCCACGCGACGCTCGTCAGCTCCTCGCCGCCGACGACCTTGGCGTCGCCGAATCGCGACGCGAGGCGGGCACGCACCGCGGGCACGAGCGAGCTACCGCCGGTCGCGAACGCGCGATCGATCTCGCGGCCGCTGACGCCCGCGCGCGCGAGCACGTCGTCGAGCACGCTCTCGATCGCGACGAGGTCCTCCTCGATCCAGCTGTCGAACGCAGGCCGCGTCACGGGCAGGTCGAGCTTGATCGCGGGCAGTGCGACGCGATCTTCAGCGTGCGACGACAGCCGGACCTTCGCGCCCTCGACCGCGCGATGCAGCGGCAGGCCGAGGTCGTCCTCGACGATGCTGACGAGCCGGTTCACCCGCTCGGGTTCGACCGCGCCGCGCGCGACACGCTCGAGCAGGCGCTGCGTCGAGTCCTCCTTGAGGAACGACAGCAGGTGCCAGCGCCGCAGGTGGCCGTAGAGCCACGCCGGCACCGGCGCCTCGCCACCCATCTCGTCGCGATAGCGCGAGCCGCGGCCGAGCGCGGGCGACACGACCGCGTCGATCACGCGCGCGTCGAACGCGTCGCCCGACACGCCGATACCGCCGGTCGCGAGCACCTCGGCGCGCCTGGGGCCCACGCGGATCACCGAGAAGTCCGTCGTGCCGCCGCCGAAGTCAGCGACGACGATCAGCTCGTCGTGGTCGAGCTGTGCGGCATAGCGCGCGGCCGCGCCGACCGGCTCGTACTCGAACACGACCTCGTCGAAGCCTGCCTTCGCGAGCGCGTCGCGCATGCGGCTGACCGCGCGCGCGTCGTCGGCGTCGTCCTCGGCGCCCCAGTAGCGCACCGGCCGCCCGATCACGCAGCGGTTGCCGAGGTCGACCGGCGATGCCGCGCGGACGAGGCGCAGATAGGCCGCGATCATGTCCTCGAGCGCCCACCGCCGGCCGAGGATCGACGTGCGCGTGAACGTGGAGCTCGCGAGGTGGCTCTTGATCGACTGGACGAGCCTGCCCTCGCCTTCCGTCTCGAGGTAGCGCGCGATCGCGGGCGCGCCGGCGGTGAGCCCGCCTCCGGGCTCGAAATAGAGCACCGTGCGCCAGTAGCTGGCGTCCTGGAGCGGGACGAGCTTCACGTCGCCGCGCGCATCTGCGATCGCGACGGCGGAATTCGTAGTGCCGAAATCGATGCCGACAAACATGCGCACACCGTGGACGATCCGGTTGCGCTTTACTAGCTGACGCAGTCCGCCTATCCTGTGGGAGCTGCTACGGATGAGGGGCCGCCGCCGATGTTGCGCGCTGCTGATCGTCAGCGGATGTGGCCGCGTCGCATTCGATCCTCAGAACGATTCCGGCGCACCGCAGGCGGACGCATGCACGCTCGGCCCCTGGAGCGCGCCGATGCTCGCGCCGGGTCTCGCCAGCGACCTGCCCGATAGCGGCGGCCAGGTCACGCCAGACGGCCTCGGTCTGTACTACGCGCAAAACAACAAGCTCCACGTTGCGCGCCGTCCGGACCGCAGCAGCGCGTGGACGACGGCACTGATCGAAGAGCTCGACCTCGGCTCGAACCAGTACGACGCGAGCGTGACCGCCGACGAGCTCGAGATCTTCTTCACCCGCTCGGAAGGCGGAAACGCCGTGTGCCTCTACTACGCGTCGCGAACGTCGACCGCGATGGCCTGGTCGATACCCGTGCGCCTCGACGAGCTCTGCACGACGCGCGATGCCGGCGGCGCCTACGTCACGCCCGACGGCCTGACGCTGCTCTACACCCCGGTGTATTCCGGTGAGGGCACGATCTTCGTGACGACGCGGCCCGATCGCTCGACGCGGTTTCCTGCTGGCACGCTGGTCGACGGCCTGCCCGGCCTTACCGCCGGCACGTACGGCTACGGTGCGATGTCGGCGGATCAGCTGACGCTCTACTTCGAGGGCGACTCGCCGCTCGACTTGTTCTCCGCGACGCGCGCGAGCATCGGCGAGCCGTGGAGCGCCCCAGTGCCGCTGAGCACCATCAACAGCGGCTACACGGAAGAGGACGTCTCGGTCACCGCCGACGGCCGCGAGCTCTACTTCGACTCCGATCGGCCGGCCGCGCAGATGGACGAGAACATCTACGTCGTGACCCGCGACTGCATCTAGAGAACGTCGACGAGGTAGCGCACGCCGACGGCCATGGTGTCGGTGTTCATCGTGCCGCGGTTGCGCAGCTCGAAGTCCGCGCGCAGGAACACGTCGAGCACCGACGCGCGAGGATTCCGGGACGTCAGGAAGTGCGCGACGACCTCGGGCCCCGCGAACACGCTCGTCTTCGGATCGGTGAACGCCGCCGACACGCTGCCCGCGAGCGTCAGCTTCCAGATGCCGATGCCGAGGCGCAGCCGCGTCATCCATACGTTTGAATCGAAGTAGCGGTTGCCCTCGACGGCGAGCGTCAGGCTCGGACGCTCCATCGTCTTCGGCCGGATGTTGTCCAGGCCGAGCACCTCCTGGACCGCCTCCTCGATCACCTCGCGGACGAGCTGGTCAAGCGCGGTCGCCTCGGGCCGCTGGCCCTTGAACACCAGCGCGACCTGCTCGACGAGCTTCGCCTTCGCGCGCTCCTTCACGAGCTCCTGGAAGTTCTCGATGCTCGGCAGGACCGGAACCTTGAAGGTCTCGATGCCGAGGCCGAAGGTCAGTGCAGCATCGGCCTCGCCCGGCGACACGATCGACGCGCCGTACACGCCGATCGTCGGACCGATCGAGATCGCACGCCGGGCCCGGCGAAACGTCCCACGCGCGATCTTCTCGAGCGTCGGCGACGCGGCGATCGCTCGCTCGACGAGCGTGTCGGGATCGAAGACCGAGTCCGACGGCGGAGGCGCCTGCACGCCGTCGGTCGGATCGATCGCCGGATCGCGCTCCGGCCGCGGCTCGCTCGGCGGCGTCTGCCCCGGCTGCGCGTGGGCTGCACTCATCCCGATCGCGCAGAGGAGCGCGACCACCAGGCTCGATTTGATCATTCAGGGCATCTTACTGACGGCCCCGACATCTTACTTGACGGTCAGCTTCTTCCCGCCACCGGAAATTCCGGCAAAGAAGTCATTGCCCTTGTCGTCGACGACGATGAACGCGGGGAAGTCGACGACATCGATCTTCCACACCGCCTCCATGCCGAGCTCGGGGTACTCGAGCACGCTGACGCTCTTGATGCAGTCCTTCGCGAGCCGCGCCGCCGGACCGCCGATCGAGCCCAGGTAGAACCCTCCGTGCGCCTTGCACGCGTTCGTCACATCCTGGCTCCGGTTGCCCTTCGCGAGCATCACCATGCTGCCGCCATGCGACTGGAACAGACCGACGTAGCTGTCCATGCGGCCGGCCGTCGTGGGGCCGAACGAGCCCGACGCGTAACCCGCCGGCGTCTTCGCCGGACCCGCGTAGTACACGCAGTGATCCTTCATGTACTGCGGCAAGCCCTCGCCGCGGTCGATGCGCTCCTTGAGCTTCGCGTGCGCGATGTCGCGCGCGACGATCATC
>JABFXX010000634.1 GCA_013368795.1 Kofleriaceae bacterium | reverse complement strand
CCGGCTCGGACGACCGCGGGATATGCTGATGCCGATCGTAGGTCCTTTGCTACCTAGACGCCCGAGGGCCCTAACGATTTTGATGCTTCGATCATCTGCAACGGTCGAGGCCCATCGCCATGAAGCCATCGCGCCGCCACCGCCGTGCCGCAGCAAATTGTTGCACCCAGCGTGTGTGTGCGGCTCGCCGAGCTCTGTAATGCGGCCTCGCAGTATGTCCGCTTCTTCGGTCGCGTTTGTCGTCACTCGGCGTGAGGGTTAGTCCGAACGTGGCGGCGATCTCGCGGCCAGCGACTCGTCGCAACGGATCGCGGCGCCAGGTTCATACAGATCAGCCGCCGAGAACGGGTCGCGCAAATGAGCGAACACGATCAGGCCGGGTAGATGAACTGGGCGTGACAGCATTCGCGGTGCGGAGGGCAGGCACCGTGTCCTGGCTCGAGGTCAGCGACTAGGGCGTCGTAGTCGGTCGCGGGTGGCGGCAGCTTCCTCGGTTTCCGCTACGCTCGGAGCGTGTTGTTGCTGGTCTTGCTGGTCAGCTGGCGATTCCATGCGGGCGATGACCCGCGTTGGGCGCATCCAACGTTCGATGACCGCGCCTGGGAGCTCGTCGATCTGACGCCACCTGCCGATGCGAACGACGGCGACGTCGGGTTCACAGGGTTTGTCGCGGGGCACATGGAGCGACCCGGCTACGCGTGGTATCGCGCGACGGTCGACGGGCCGGGCATGCTCGCTGCCCCCAGGTTGGTCGATGACTCGTACGACTTGTTCGTCGACGGCGCCCTTGTGGCGGTGAGCGGCGCGCCCGGTGTCTCGTTGCTGCCGCGTTCGGTGGCGATCGGTGCGGGGCACCACCTGATCGCGATCCGCGTCTGGGCGCACGCCCCTGGTGGTGGGATCCATATCGCGCCCGCGTTTGGAACCGCCGCCGAGATCGAGGCGGAGATGCGAGCGCACTGGCGCATCTTGATCTGGGGCTACATCGTCGACTTGATCGAACCTCTCGCGTTCTTGATCCTCGCGTACGTGCTACGTCGAGATCGAGTTCTCGCGCTCGCGCTCGTGCTGACCGCGCTCGCGCGGGCGCATCAGGTCGTGTGGGCGTGGTCGGGCTCGGAGTCCGCCGCAACCTACGAGCTCGTGCGCGCGCTCGGGCGGCCCGTCCAGTTGATCGCATGGACGGTCGCAATGGTCCGCCTGCGCCCGCGGTTGTGGATCCTGATCCCGCTCGTGATCGGCCAACTTGCAGACGAGCTGAGCCTGCTCGGGGTTCCTGGGATCTGGTTTCCATTCGGTATCGGCGTGTCCCGCACGCAGTTCGCGTACGCGGCACTGATCATCGCTCTCGCGCTCGACGCCCGTCGCATTCGTGCGCTCGCCCCGCGGGCAGATCTCACTCGTTGAGCTCGAAATGCCGTAACCGTCCGATCAGCAATGGACAGTCGTCCCGTGGGCGAGCCGCCGCAGCGCGAGCTCAGACTACCGCTCGACGTCGCGACGTCATGGTCCGAGATCCCACAGCAGGCGGTAGTAGCGCATGCGCGCCTCGTCGGGCGTGACGCCGTAGGCGGCGAGCAGCGCTGTCTCCCAGCCTGGGCCGTAGTTCCACTGGGTGCTCCACGTCGCGATCGCGAGGTCGGCCCAGCGGTCGGCGACGCCGAGCGCACCAAGGTCGACATGCCCGGCAAAGCGGCCGGCGTCGTCGAGCAGCGTATTGGGAGCGCAGGTGTCGCCGTGGCAGACGACGAGCCGATCGATCGGCGGGGGCTCGGCGAGCAGTTCAAGCGCGCGGTCGAGCGTTAGCCTCCTGTGATCGGGGTGCCAGCGTGACGGGTCGATCGCGCAGCGAGCCGCTCGCTCGCGGATATCAGCGATTCGGTCGTCCATCGACCACGAAAACGGGCACGCAGCGACCGGAAGCGCATCGTGAAACGCGCGCAGCCCGGCGCCGATCGCGCCGACTGCGACAGCGGGCGCCGCAAGCCAACGCGGATCGACGGCGTTCGTGCCGGACAGTGCCTCGGTGACCAGCCATGAGCCTGTCTCGTCGTCGCCGTGTTCGAGTACGCGCGGGACGACGACGAACGCACTCGCCCAGGTGAGCCGCTCTCGCTCTCGCTCGAGATTGATCGAACTGCCGCGCGCACTCCATTTCACGAAAGAGCGGTTTGTAGCGGCGCCGAGTTCGTAGGTCGTACCGCCGAGTTCGTTCGTCCAAACCAGTTTGGCGGGGCGACCCGCGGCGATCGCTATCACGCGAGCGGGCACTGGCTCCATCGCCGCGTCATAGCACCGGCAGCTCGCCTTGACCCGTCCGAGCAGCGACGTGGGCAGGCGAAGGTGCGAGTCTCGTCCGACGAAGACGCGTCGGTCGACATCCTGTTGGTGCCACACGGACCATCACCGGCCGCGTCCTGGACAAGGCCGGCAAGCCGCTCTCCGGCATGGGCGTGGCGCTCATTCCAGATCAACCGCCCGGTCAACTCTCGATCTTACTGCACGAGCCACTCCGAGCAGCGGTCCGGCTGGACGCTTTCAGGTCGAAGGCCCAGTAGGTGCGAGGACAGTCGTCATTCTCCGCCGCAAGCCGGCAGCGGTACGAGGCTCTGCTCACTCGCCCCACACATCGCGCTTCGCGAGGCGGGCGCTTCGCGATGCGGGCGCCACGTTCGATCTGGTTCGTGTCGAGCTCGAGCGTGTCGGTGTTCGTCCTTCGGTGAAGATCGCGCTCGACGCCGAGGTGTGACTCGGAGCTCCTTCCATGGCCTCTCACGTCGCAGCAGCCGATGGCAGTGCGGCAGACTGCTCGGCGCCATGTCGCGGAGCTACGCGCGCCGCATTTCAGCATGTCGACGAGGGCCCTCTCAAAATAGATCCAGCCGGCCGAACGTCGTTCCACCCGCGATTAGAAGTCGGTGCCGACGCTGACCGCGCGATTCGCGTCGAGATCCGCCGCGAGCTCGCGCAGTTTCTGCTCGGCCATCTTCACCGCATCGCTGCCGAGGAACAGGTGGAGCGGCGGCGTCGGGCGGTCGTAGATGTCGAGCATCGCGCGCGCGGCTTTTTCCGGATCGCCGGGCTGCGCGCCGTTGATCTGCGCGGTGTGGGTCATCTCTGAAGCACGTGCTTCCTCGTATGCGGGGTTCGGGCGCTCGGGAAGGCGCAACGAACCGGAGGTCAAGAACTCGGTACGGAAGTAGCCGGGGTACACGAGCGTGACGTCGACGCCGAACGGCGCAACGTCCGCGCGCAGCGACTCGGTGATTCCGGCGACCGCGAACTTCGTCGAGCAGTAGATGCTCCACCCCGTGAACCCGCCGAACAGGCCGCCGATCGATGCGATGTTGAACACGTGCCCCGAGCGCTGTTCGCGAAGGTGCGGCAGACTCGCCCGCAGCACGTTGAGCACCCCGAACACGTTGACGTCGTAGTTGCGGCGAGCCTCGGCATCACTCGCCTCCTCGGGCGTACCGAGCTGGCCGTAGCCCGCGTTGTTGACCACCACGTCGAGAGCATCGAAGTGCGCCAGCGTGGCGCCGACAGCGGCGCGTACCGAGGCCTCGTCGGTAACCTCCATCGCGAGCGGCAGTAACGCGCCGGTCTTGCCGCCGACCGCCTTCACGAGGTCGTCGACGCTGCGCGAGGTGGCCGCCACCCGATAGCCGCGAGCAAGGGCCTGCTTCGCGAGGACGAGACCGAGACCCTTGGATGCACCCGTGATGAACCAGACCTTGTTGTTCTTGGACATACCTACACGATGCGTCCGTCGAGGCCTCCGCGGATGGCTGGTTCCACCGAACTGATTGCCTGATTCTCCAAGCCGCTGCACAGTAGGGCCATGCTCGCCACGCTCGCCACGCGCTACGCGAAGACGCCCGGCATCCACTCGACGCCGTTCGCCGGCCTTAGCGTGATCCGCGCCGACCGGCCAATGGCTCGCCTGTACACGGTGCAAAAGCCTGCACTGTGCTTCGTCGCGCAAGGCATGAAGGAGATCACGGTCGGCGACCTGGTGCTGCGTTACGCCGCCGAAGAGTTCCTCTTCTCGTCGGTGGAGCTACCCATGACTGGTGAGATCCTGCGGGCGACGCCGGCGAAACCGTATCTATGTTTGGTGCTCACGATCGAGCCGTCGCTCGTGTTCGAGCTCGCTACCGCCGCCGATACGGTGGAGCGCCCGAAGCTCACGACCGGCGGTCCGGCGGTGTTCACCGGTGGTGATCCGGTGATGACCGATGCGTTCACGCGCCTGGTCACTTGCCTGAACAACCGCGCCGATGCCGCCGTGCTGGCGCCCACGTATGCACGCGAGATCACCTATCGACTGCTGCGTGGTCGGTACGGTGCGTCGGTTCGCGAGCTCGGGGTCGCCGGTAGTCAGACCCAGCGGATCGCGGCGGTGATCGATCGGCTCAAGCGCGACTTCGCCCAGCCGTTGCGCGCGAATGAGCTCGCACGCGTCGCGGGCATGAGCGTGTCCTCGTTCCACGCGTACTTCAAGAAGGTCACTACGCTGAGCCCACTGCAGTACCAGAAGCAATTGCGACTGTACGAAGCACGCAGGCTGCTGCTCGACGCGACGACGAACGCGGCCGAGGCTGGTTTCCGCGTCGGCTATCAGAGCGCATCGCAGTTCAGTCGCGAGTACGCGCGGTACTTCGGCCGGCCGCCGATCGCTGATGTGAAACAGGTTGCGCGGCGTGAGGCGGCCTAAGAGCGGTCTCGTAAATCAAATCGGAGGTCGTGCGGAAAGCCGACCGCGGCAAGCGTGTCGGCGAGATGACACGGGCGGTATTCGAGTGGCTCGTGCCGCGGCGGCCCTACTGGACGACACTACGTGGGCCGTTCAAGCGCCGACGAGGTACTCGCGCGTGAGCTCGCGTGCGCGATGGAGCCGCCCCTTCACGGCGGAGCGCGTGGTCGCGAGGCGCTCGGCAATTTCGCCGATCGTGAGGCCCTCGAGATCCCGGAGCACCACAACCTCGCGATCGCGCGCGGGGAGCGACTCGATCGCGCCGGCGACGTCGAGGCGTAGCTCGTCGTCGCGCTTGGTGAGGACGTAAGCTTCGGCGACGCTGTCGTCCCACGGGTCGGTACGCAGCGTCACGCGTGCGAGGCGGTGACACGCGCGCCGGATGATGCGAAAGATCCACCGCGACCACGCGCGCGGGTGGCGGAGCGTGCCGACCTTGCGCGACACGACGAGCATCGCCTCCTGCACGGCATCATCGATGTCACCGATCATGCAGCTGCGGTGCGCGTAGCGTACGAGCTCGGGACGGCTGTGCGTGAGGAGCAGCGCGATCGCCGCCTGCTCGCCGGCACGAGCGCGATCGAGCAGGGAGGTGTCGACGATCATGCAGCGCGATCCAGCTTGCGACCCAGCATGGCACACGCGGGGCAGAAGCCGAGCAGGCCGGTCAGCGTGAACGCGATCGCGCCGCCCGACACCACGACGCGGAGGAAACCGTCGAGTGCGACGACGGCATAGGCTACGACGGCGAGCGAGACGAGGATGCGGAGCACGCGCTCCCAGGATGGGACGTTCTTGACGTAGAAAGCCGACATGCCCACTCGTGGCGGCCAGCCGACGAATGGATCCACGAAATCGTCAGAATCGTGCAACGCCCCGTAACGACTCGCCAGCGACGTCTCGCGTCACTCGCTCACTCCTGCGGCGCACTCACGCGCGACGTGGTGCTTCTTGGCTGGAGCAGGCACCCGGGCCAGACCTCGAGATGCGCCTGCAGGGCCGTCACGAACGCGCGGACGCGCGCTGGCACGAACGGGCTTCTCGGATATAGGGCGAAGAGTTGCTCGGGTGGCGGAGCAAACCGCGCGAGCACCTCGACGAGCGTGCCCTCCGCGAGCGCCGGCGCACCGAGATAGTCCGGGAGCTTCGCGATTCCGCAACCGGCTGCGGCGAGATCCCGGCAGACCGAGCCGCTGTTCGCGGTCGCGTGCCGGTGCACGACCGAGTGACGCCCGAGTCTCCAGCGCGTCTGTGCGCGCGGAGGGCCCGCCACGAGACAGGCGTGCTTCACGAGATCGCGCGGGTGCTTCGGCGTGCCGCGCGCTGCGATATAGCGCGGACTTGCCAGGAGTCTCTGCTTCATGGGGACGCCGAGCTTCTTCCCCACGAGCGAAGGGCTGGAAGCGGGATCGCTCTGCACGACGATGTCGAAGCCGTTGCGGACCGGATCCATGCGCTCCTCGGTCAGGTGGACCTCGACCTCCACCTCGGGATGTTCGCGCGCGTAGCCGCCGAGAACCCGGCCTAACACGGACTGTCCCCATTCGATCGGCGCCGCGACCCGCAGTCGCCCGCGCAGGTCTCCCGCCTGGCCCGCGAACGCGCGATCAGCGTCGAGCATCGCGTTGAGGGCCGGGCGAACGACCTCGAGATAGCGCTGTCCCTCGAACGTCAGCACCACTCGGCGCGTCGTTCGCTCGAGGAGCTTCGTCCCAAGGCGCGATTCGAGCCTGCCGACATGCACGCTCACGGTCGACACGGGGATGGAAAGCGCGAGCGCCGCTGCGCGGAAGCTCCCTGTGTCTGCGACCCGCGCGAAGGTTTCGATCGAGGCGAAGTCGGCTCTGTTCATGCCGTTGAACAAATTGATCAATGGAGGACGATTGTTCAAGTCCAACCTGCTTCGTAGATCCACAGCATGACCAACGCTTCCCTCACGCTGTACTGGGCCCGTAACGTCTGCTCACTCGCTCCACACATCGCGCTTCGCGAGGCCGGCGCCGCGTTCGATCTGGTTCGAGTCGATCTCCGTACGAAGCTGATCGAAGACGGCCACCCTTTCGAAGCGATCACGCCGAAGCGCTATGTCCCGGCGCTGCGCCTCGCTGATGGCTCCATCCTCACAGAGCTGGCCGTCATCCTCCATTACGTTGCGGACACCTATCCTGACGCGGCGCTCGCTCCGTTGCACGGAACGTTGGAACGACTGCGCCTCGACGAGCGCATCCACTTCGTTGCCACCGAGCTTCACAAGGGGTTCGCGCCATTCACGATCATGCCGAACGCCGGCGCGGAGGCGAAGGCATGGGCGAAGGATCGCCTTGGCAAGCGCATCGCGCTCTTGGCCGACGATCTGGGAGACCGGCCGTTGTTCGGAGGCGAACGCTTCACGATCCTGGACGCGTACACGTTCTGGGCGGTGAGCACCTACCGCCGCCTGACCCAGGCGGAGCTCCCGCCGAACCTGGCAGCCTATGTCGAGCGCGTCCGTGCTCGTCCTTCCGTGAAGTCCGCGCTCGACGCCGAGGTGTGACTCAGAGCTGACTTCAAGGACGGAGACGCTGCGCAACGGCAAAGGGCGCGTCAGGCCCGGACTTGCCCATCGAAGCAGCCACTCAGGAGAAAGCGCACGATCGCCGCGCAAAAAAAAGCAGCAGGCAGTCGCGTCAGAGCCGGTGAGACCACTTGCACGTCTCACTGGAGCTATCCGAACCCTCGACGTCAACCTTGGCAAGATCTCCGGCGGAGGATCACCGCATCCCGCTTCCGATTCGTGGAAAGAGGTTCGCTAGCCTTCCGACTTCACGTGAGCTCGCACGGCACGCCGTAGAGCCGCGACCGCGCGGCAGCTTCGATGCTAAGAGTGCACTCGTGTTGGAGTTTGAAGTCATCGACCATGCCGAGTCGCCGCTCGGAGTGATCATCCTCAGACGGCGAAACCCTCCCGAGCAGCATGTGCTCGAGTTGACCCTCGAGCATCAGTTCTTGATGAGCAGCACAGTCACCTTCTCCGAATGCGCGCTCGCGACACACGCGATCGCGATGCACGGAGGCACTGACCTCGATGTGATGATCGGCGGTCTCGGCCTCGGGTACACGAGCAAGGCAGCGCTGGACTCGGACCGCGTCGCTCGTGTCGAGGTCGTCGAGCTCGTTGCCGGCGTCATCGCGTGGGCCGAGCGGGGCGTCATCCCGCTTGGAAACGAGCTGATGGTCGATTCTCGCTTTCGCGCGACGCAAGATGATGTCTATGACCGCCTGCGCCGAGCGCCGATCAAGAAACACGACCTCGTGTTGATCGACGTCGACCACTCGCCTGACGCTCGCCTCGGTGAATCGAGCGACAGCTTTTACGCGCACGCGAGCCTCGCTCTCGCGAGGCAGCACCTCGAGCCACGCGGTGTGTTCGGCGTGTGGTCGACCTCGGAGAGTCCCTCATTCGAAGCCGAGCTCCGCAAGACATTTGACGAGGTCCGCGTCGATCCGATCGACTTCTTCAACACGACGGTCGGCAGACCGGAGACGAACTGGTTGTTCTTGGCGCGGTGAGGTCAACCCCGGAGCGAGGCAACCGTCGAGAATGCGGCCCGTCGGCAGCCGTCACGCTCACCCGGCCGGTTCGGCTGCTTGTTGCTCGATTTGGTGTACATCAGGTGCCGTGAAGCGGGTCAATCCTATCCTCGGCGTATGGGCCTACGCTGAATTCGGCGCGGTGATCGGTGCGTTCTTGCCGATCATGGCGGTGTCGTCGTGGCGCCATCGCCACGATCCAACGCGGCGTGTTCCCGGCCAGTGGCTGCGCCGGATCGGTCGTACCGCGACGCGGCTCTCCACGCTGTGGAAGTTCGACATCGAGGGTGAGCGGCCGCCCGACATCGATGCGACAGCCTATGTCGTTGTCGCAAACCACGAATCGCAGGCCGACCCGTTCCTGTTGTCGTTCTTGCCGTGGGACATGCGCTGGGTCGCCAAAGCCGCTCTGTTCGAGCAGCCGCTGAGTGGCTGGGCGATGCGCTTCGGTGGCGATATCCCTCTACGACGCGGTGAAGGCGATAGCGTGCGCGCCTGCCTGCTGGAGTGCGAGCGCGCGCTGCGAGGCGGCATCTCGGTGATGATGTTCCCCGAGGGTACGCGCTCGTCGTCTGGCGACCTACTTCCATTCAAGGACGGTGCATTCGACCTAGCGATTCGCACCGGCGCATCGATCCTGCCGATCGCAATCGCCGGCACCCGGGCGATGCGCCCAAAGCACTCGCGCTGGTTCGGCAAGACGCATGCGTGCGCGAAGATTCTCGCGCCGATCGCCACCGCCGGCATGACTGCGACGGACGTCGGGGCGCTGCGCGAGCGGTCACGAGCGGCGATCGCGGCGGCGCTCCCCGAGCTACGGTCACGCTACGGCGGCGTCACGAGCGAGTGAGCTGCTCGGGCGGTGGTGTACGAGTGGGGGCACGGCGACCGACCACATGGCTCACGGCATTCTCGAGGAACCAAGCGATCGAGTCCTGTAGTTGCTGTATGGCGCTGATCAGCCGAACGAACAGCTGAAGTGGCTCTTCAAGAGCGGCGTCGTGTCTCGTTCGCCGTACCGCGACATCGACGACCTCATCGATCACATCAAGTACGACGGGGTTCAACACGCCGAAGGTGGGCTACGTGCAGCTCTGCGACTGAGAAGAGCCCGAGCTCAAGGACTGTCGGAGTCCGACGATGCCGAGCCGACCGGCGACTGATCCTCGGAGACGCCGCCATTCTGGATCGCCTGACATGTGCCGCCCTCCTGACAATCGCCACGCGTCAGATACGTCGCGCGCTTGCCGCAACCGCGAGCGCCGTACGTCTCGCGCCCAATCTCTTGCACGACAACCTGTTGGTAAGGACAGGCCAGATCAAACGCGGCGCGTTTTCGAACGGTGCCCACCTGCGTGTGAGTACATCCGAGGACGAAGACGACCGCAACGACCAGCAACCGCATGAGCCGCGTGATCGCGCGGGGCCGCGCTCGTGTCAAGCGCCGTCGCGATCCGCTGACAGAGATGAACAGTCCGCGACGCACATGCAGCCACGCTCGACCGCGAATGCGCATGATCGCACCTCGCGACATCGGTCGGTCGCAATCAAACGGGAACCGAGGATGCAGACGCCAACGCGAGCGTCACCGACGGAACCCGCGCAGCTCGGAGCACGTCGGTGGGGTGCAGTGGTGGGGAGCGATCCTGCGGCGTTGCGCGATCAGAACGGAATGTCTGCTGGGGCATCGAGCTCGTTGAAAGCGTAGGGCTCGCGACCGGCGCAGTCGTGACCCACCGCGTACCGCCTTGGTGAGTGTGTCGCCGTGACGCTTC
>JABFXX010000268.1 GCA_013368795.1 Kofleriaceae bacterium | reverse complement strand
GGGGCGGGATTCGTCCCCGGCGCAGGCGCCGTCGGCGCCGGCGGCATTGGCGTCGGCGTCGTCGTGCCCGGCGTCGTCGTGCCCGGCGTCGTCGTCGTGCCCGGCGTCGTCGTCGTGCCCGGCGTCGTCGTCGTGCCCGGCGTTGTCGCTCCGGCGTTCGGACTCGGCGCGGGCACCGTCGTGATCGGCTGCTCCGGCGCCTCGGCCGGCGCGTTCTCCTCGCCCGGCTGCACGACCACCACGGGCGGCGGCATCTGACCCGGCAGCGGTTGGCCCGGGATCCTCGTCAACGGCTGCGAGTACTCGAGCGGCGGCGGCGGCGTGTACGCCGCATCCGGCGGCGGCACGCTCGGGTTCGACGGCAAGCCCGCGTGCGATTCACCGAGCTGCGGCCCGATCTCCGCCGCCGCGACGGAATCGGTCGCCTTGCGATTCTGATTCGCGCACGCCGCGCCGAGCGCGCCTGCAGCGAGCAGCGCGCCGAAGAACGTTGCGAGGGTGGAGGAATTGCGCATGACAGGCGCAGCCGTTGCGAAGCACGTGCCCACCGCTCGCGCCCGTGCGAGCGTTCATGATGCGCGTCGCGACGTGCGCCGACGACACGCCGCCCACGAGTGCGGAGCGTCCCCGAGGAATTCTCGGGCGTAAGCGCTGGTACGCGGCTCGCAACATCCTCGCGCATGCCCGCGCGCGCCATCGACACCGCGACCATCTCGTTCGGCCTCGTATCGATCCCGATCAAGATCTATTCGACGAGCGAGCCGTCACACGAGATCCACTTCAACTTCATCCACGAAGGCTGCGGCGAGCGACTCAAGCAGCAGTACGTGTGTCCGCGCCATGGCGAGGTCGATCGCAGCGAGATGGCGAAGGGCTTCGAGCTGACGAAGGGCAACTTCGTCGAGGTCTCGAAGGACGAGCTGAAGGCGATCGAGGCGGTATCGAACGACGAGGTCGGAATTCGCGAGTTCGTGCCGCGCATCGCGATCGATCCGATCTACGTCGATCGCACGTACTACATCGGCCCCGACAAGGGCGGCGATCGCGCGTATCGCCTGCTGCGCGACGCGCTCGAGCATGCCGACCTCGTCGGCGTCGCGTCGTACTCGGCGCGCGGCAAGGAGTACGTCGTGATGGTGCGGCCGTTCGAGGACGGCATGGCGATGCACCAGCTGCGCTATCCCGACGAGATCAAGCCGTGGAGCCAGGTGCCGCTCGGCAAGCTGCCGGCGGCCGGCAAGGCCGAGCTCGGGCTCGCGCGCCAGATCATCGATCAGCTACGTCACGACACGTTCGATCCGACGCAGTACACCGACGAGGTGAAGGATCGTGTTCGCAAGCTCATCGCCAAGAAGGCGAAGGGCGGGGAGATCGTCGCGCCGCCGGAGGCGCCGAAGCCTGTGGTCACCGACCTGATGGAGGCGCTGAAGGCTTCGCTTGCAGGAGAGAAGGAGGCGCCGGCGGGCGACGGTCGAGGTCGTCGCGCGGCCAATGGCCACGCGAAGAACGGTCACGCGAAGAACGGCCACGCAAAGGCGCATGCGCGAACGAAGCGCGCGACGAAGTCACGGCCGCATGCGCGTGGTCACGCGTCCCGCGGCAACAAGCGCTCGCACGCCTAGCTCAGGGCGTCGCGGTCGGATCCACCGGCTCGGCGTCGTCGGCGCCGTCGGCGTCGATCGCCTTCCAGCGCTTGTTCTTGACGTAGATGTCGCTCGCGAGCCCGACCGCCGCGAGCGAGCGGATCAGAGCCCAGCCGGTGTCGAATTCGAACCACTTCATCGAGAACTTCGCCGAGCGCGGCCAGCGATGGTGGTTGTTGTGCAGCTCTTCGCCGCTGCAGATGATGGCGATCGGCATGATGTTGCGGCTCGTGTCGGTCGTCGTCCAGTTGCGGTAGCCGACCGCGTGGCCGATGCCGTTGATGAAGCCGGCGGCCCACAGCGACACCCAGATGATCTGGACAGCGTACGCGACGAGGCCGGGGCCGACGCCGAAGACAGCAATGTCGAGGAGCAGCATCAGCACGAGGCCGAGGTTGTCGTGCTTCTCGTAGACGTTGCGCTCGATCCAGTCGTTCGGGCAATTCGCGCCGTACTTCTCGATCGTCTCCGGCTTCATCGCCTCGCGGCGGTAGTACCAGTAGCCGAGGAAGAAGATGCGGTGCAGGCCGAACAGCAGCGGCGAGTGCGGGTCGCCTTCGCTGTCGGTATAGACGTGGTGCTTGCGATGGACCGCGACCCAGCGGCGCGTCGGCGTGCCGGTCGAGAACCACAGCCAGAAGCGCATCACGTGCGCTGGGATCGGGTGCAGCGTCAGCGCGCGATGCGCGATCGATCGATGCGCGAACACGCTGAGGCACATGATCGAAAACCACCCGCCGATCGCGGCGACAACGATTGCGAGCAGCACGCGGGCGTTCTAGCACGTACCCCGGTTGATGGGGCAAGTCCGGGTCGCCCCGTCGGCGGTCGTTGCGAGAATGTCGACGCGACGTGACGCGTCAGTGCTTGACGTGCACCGTGACCTCGGCGGACAGGCCTGCCCGCAGGTCGCGCGAGGGCTTCTTCTTCCACGTGATCTTGACCGGCACGCGCTGCACGACCTTGACGAAGTTGCCGGTCGCGTTATCCGGCGGAATCAGCGAGAACCGCGCGCCGGTCGCGGGCGACACGGTATCGACAACGCCCTCGAACTCGTCGCCCGGGTACGCATCGAGCTCGATGTCGACCACATCGCCGGGGACCATGCCCTTGATCTGGCCCTCCTTGAAGTTCGCCACGACGTACGTCTCGTTCGGCACGAGCATCAGCAGGGACTGGCCCGGCAGCACCGACAGACCGACGAGCCCCGCGAGCTTGGAGATCGTGCCGTCGCTCGGCGCGGTGATCGTCGCGTACGAGCGCATGAGCTTCGCCTTGTCGTGCGCGACCGAGGCGGCCTTGACGCGCGCGGCGGCGAGCTCTGCGTTCGCGCGGGCAGCGGCCACCTGCGCCTCGACCGGCGTCGACTGGGTGAGGCGGCCCTGCGCCTCGGCGACGCGCGACGACGCGAGTCGCTTTTGCTCCCGGGCGCTGCCGAGCTGTGCGTTCGCGGCGTCGAGCGCGGCGCGCGCGACGTCGTGCTGCTGCTGCGCGCGGTCGAGCTCGCGCTTGGTGATCGCTTCCTTGCCGAACAGCGTCTTCGTGTTCGTCAGCTCGGTGTCGGCGATCTGGAGGTCGGCCTTCGCGCGGGCGACCGCGGCCTCGGCGGCGTGCACCATGTCATCGCTGGCGCGGACCGATGCGTCTGCACCGGAGACCTGCGCCTTCGCCGTCGACAGGCCGCCCGACGACGAGGACTCGACGACCGCGACCTGCGCGTCCGCCGCATCCTTCTGCGCCTTGGCGGCGTCGAGCTCGGCCTCCGTGCGCGCGACCTCGACGTCGAGGTCGGCCGGATCGATCTCGAACAGGACGTCGCCCTTCTTCACGCTCTGGTGGTCGACGACTTTCACCGTCTTGATCACACCGCCGACGCGACCCGCGAGCGGGACGACGTCTGCGTCGACCTGGGCGTCGTCGGTCGATTCCTTGCCGGCGGTCCACCAGTGGTGGAGTCCCCACGCGGCCGCGACGACGGCGGCTACGATTCCGAGGATGAAATATGCGCGGCGTGCCTTGGGCTTCATATGAGTCTTACTCCACAGACAATTCGACGTGAGCCTTCTCGCCACTGACGCGTTTGACGCGCAGGAAAATGAGCAGCGGCATCACGGCGAGAATCGCGATGGTCTGCAGGATGAACGTTTTCTCGAAGCCGATCACGGTGCCCTGAAGGGCGGCGCGGCCGGCCATACTCTTGACGGCGAGCACCTCGGCCGCGTCGGGCGAGAACCCGCGCGCGAGCATCGCGGCCTTGGCGGAGATGAACTGGGCTGCCACCTCGGGGCGGAGCGAGGTGATGGCCGGCGCGATGCCGGCACTGGCCTCGGAGCTGTAACGCGTGAACAGCGTCGCGAACACGGACAGGCCGATCGATGCGCCGATCTGGCGGACGAAGCTGTTCACGCCCGCGGCGCCGGCCATCTGGTGACGCGGGACGTGCGAGAGCGCGGCGGTCGTCAGCGGGACGAACAGGAACGCGAACCCGACGCCGCTGACCGAGAGCGGCAGGATGAGGTCGTGGGACGACGTCATGAGCGTCGTGTCGGCCATCATCCAGCTGCCCAGGCCCGTCACGATGATGCCGAACGCGACGAGGATCGCGGGCGAAACCCGGTTGTAGAGCCGGCCGACAAACGGTGACGCGATCATCATCGCGATCGTTCGCGGGATCAGCACGATGCCGGACTGCGTCGCGGTGAAGTGCATGAGCTCCTGCGTGAACACGGGCAGGAGCAGCATCGCGCCCATCAGCATCGCGAACACGATCGAGCCGATCACGGTGCCCGACGCGAACGTCGGATCCTTGAATAGACGGAGGTCGACGACCGGCGCAGTAGCGGTCAGCTCGCGGATCACCCATGCGGCGCCGCCGACGACAGCGATGAACGTCGCGATCTGGATCTTCGTCGACTCGAACCAGTCCTCCGACGCGCCCTCCTCGAAGACGTACATCATCGCGGCGATGAAGACCGTCATCAGCACGAGGCCGGCGATGTCGAGGTTCTTGCGCATCACCTCCGCGCGCTCGCGGTTGGCGGCGAGCACGTCGGCAGGCTCGTGGACATTGCGCCACGTCAGGTAGATGCCGAGGATGCCGACCGGCAGGTTGACGTAGAAGATCCACGGCCACGACGCGTTGTCGGTGATCCAGCCGCCGAGCACGGGGCCGACGGCAGGACCGACCATGATGACCATCGAGAACAGTGCCATCGCCATGCCCTGTTCCTCGGGCGGGAACGTCTGGCGAAGGATCGCTTGCTGCGTCGGCTGTAGCGCGCCGCCGCCGATGCCCTGCAGGACGCGCCAGAGCACGAGCATCTCGAGCGAGCGCGCGGTGCCGCAGAGCACCGAGCCGAGCGTGAACAAGATGAGCGAGGCGAGGTAGACGCGCTTCTGGCCGAAGAACGAGCCGAGGAAGCCCGTCAGCGGCATGATCAGCACCATCGCGATCATGTAGGCCGTCGAGATCCAGGTGATCTCCTGGAGGCTCGCGCCGAGCTCGCCGCGAATCGCAGGGAGCGCGACGTTGACGATCGACGTATCGATCGTCGCCATGATCGAGCCGAACGCGATCGAGATCGCGACGGTCCACTTGCCCGCCTGCGGGGTCATGACCTGCTTCTCCATCAGGACCTCCGCGCTCCGTCGAGGATGATGTCGACGATCGTATCGGCCTCGCTGATGAAGTCGCCGCCCTCGGTCACGCGCCGGAGCAGGACGGCCTTCAGCGAGCCCTGCACCATCATCGCGACGAGAGACGCGCGCTTGGGATCGATGACTTTCTCGGTGACGCCGGCGGCGACGATCGTCTCGATCTGAGCGAGCCACTCGGAGGCCGTCTGGGACGGCCCGAGCTTCAGGTGCTCGGTCTCGATCGCGACCTTGACGAACCGGCGGTGCTCGTCGAATGCAGCAAATACGTCACGCATGTACTGGCGCAGGCGCTTCTCGAACGGCAGAGGCGATGCGTTCTCCACGGCGGCCGCGAGCTTGGGCCGCAGCGTCGCGCGGCGCGAGTCGAACAGCGCGCGAATCATCGCGTCGCGATCTGCGAAATAGTTGTAGAGCGTTCCGACCGCGACTCCCGCGCGACGTGCGATCTGGGCGAGCGCTGCGCCGTGGAGCCCGTGCGTCGCGATCAGCTCTTCCGCCGCGTCGAGGATCTCCGCGCGAACAGCCTCGCGCATCTGTGTCTTCAGTGCGCGCACTTGCCGGCCGCCGCGGCCCTTACGCTTCTGTGAATCGAGATTCACGGCGGTGAATCTATGTTCATTTGTGCCGTTCGGCAACAGGTCTTCGTGGCATGTGCCTCGCAACGCTGTGTCCACGGAGAAGCCATGAAGACGTATCAGCGGATTGCTCTCAGCGTGGCCACAGCGGGCGCCGTGATCACGGCCTGTTACCGTCGTGAGGTGCAGCCGATGGGCCCGACCCCCGGGCCGCTGGTGCCGGAAGCGCCGGCGCTGGCGCCGAAGCCGGATGGCGGCGTGCCGGTGCCCGAGTCGCCGCAGGCGCGGCACGTGATGATCGAGCCGGCGGCCCCGCTGGCCCAGAGCGAGCCGATCGTCGATCCCGAGAACGATCAGCAGGCCGCGCCCCAGCAGGCGGCGCCGGCTGTTCCGAGCGACGCCGGGGTTCCCGACAGCCCGGCTGACCTACCGCACGAGGTGCCCGACGCGGGCGTGGCGCTCGATGCCGGCGTGCCGATCAGGCACTGAGCTCAGGGCGTCGAAGCAAGCCGCTTGATGAACGGCACGACCTGACGGTTCGCGACGTCCTCGGCGACCGCCTCGAGGCAATCGCGCATACCGCCGGCGATCTCGCGCTCGGTGTTGCCGGTCATCGCCTTTGCCGAGCCCGACGCACTCGCGGCCTTGTTCGCCTCCCACTTCTCGCCGCCGTCCTTGCCGCTCCACGGCGCGACGCGGATCGCGACCGTGCACGCGATCGTCGTCTGCCGGCCGCCCTTGGTGATGTCGAGCTTCTTCACCGTCGACGCGACGATGTACGCCTGGGACTTGCTCGACGACAGCTCCTTGCTGGTCGGCAGGCCGCCGGGCCAGCTCGTCGAGTAGCCGATCTTCTCGATGCTGCGCTTCACGATCTTCGCGAGCCGATCGGGCACGTCCTTCGGCGCCTTCTTGCTCTGATCGGTCGCCGTATCGATGTTGACGAACACCGCGGGCGCGCCGTGGACCGCCTTGCCCTTGCGCAGGCCGGCGAGCGCCTTGAGCGTGCTCGCCGCGGTCTGCTTCACCTTCGCGTCGCGGTCGCTGCGCGCCGCACGTTCGAGCGCGTCGAGCGCGAGCTCGCGGGCGTCGTCGGCGGTCCGCGCGTCGACCATCTTCTCGAGTGCGAGCGCCGAGACGCGCCGGATCGTCGGATCATCGTCGTTGTTGAGCGCGCCGGAGACCGCGAGCACCGCGCGAGGGTCCTTCGACTTCGACAGCGACAGCGTCGCGGCGAGGCGTACCTTCGACGCTCGCGCCGTCGAGAGCTCCTTCACATTCTGATCGATCTGATCTGCGCGCGCGCTATGAGCGCACAGGAGCAAGCAAGCGGTGATCACCGCAAGCGCGCGCGACATCGGTGCGAGGTTATCACGCGATGAAATCCGTTAGCAGGCGTACACCTACCACCGCAGTAACCAGAACGGAGCGGAGGTAGACTGCGCGCGGTGAGCATCATCGATAGCCTTCGAGTGGTCGGAGCGATGGCGCGCATTACTGCGCCGTCGCTGGTCGACATCGCGCGGAACTCGCTCGATCGTCATTCGGTCGACGAGCGTGCGCGCTGGTTCGGCAAGCGTGTCGTCGAGCTGCTCGAGATCGATCTCGTGGTCCATGGAGCTGAGCGCGTTCCACCCGGACGCGCATACGTCTACATGTCGAACCACCAGAGCCACCTCGACATCCCGATGCTGTACGCATCGCTGCCGTCGCCGACGATCCGGATGCTCGCGAAGAAGGAGCTGTTCCAGATCCCGCTGTGGGGTCGCGGGCTGCGCGAGGCCGAGTTCATCGAGGTCGATCGCACGAACCCGGGCAAGGCGCGCAGGTCGATCGAGCACGCGAAGTCGCTCGTCCGCGAAGGCGTCAGCATTTACCTCGCTCCGGAAGGCACGCGGTCGCGCGACGGCCGGATCAACAAGCTGAAGAAGGGCGGCTTCCACCTCGCGGTCGACACCGGCACGCCGATCGTTCCGGTCGCGATCGCGGGGACGATCGACATCCTGCCGCGCGGCGGCAAGGCGATGCAGACCGGCAAGACGGTCGAGGTCACGATCGGGGCACCGATTCCCGTCGAGGGCCGCGACCTCGAAGGGCTGTCCCGCGAGGTCTCGGAGTTTCTCAAGCAGCACGTCGAGAGGTAGCTGAGACTACGGGGTTTTCCCTATGTCATCGGTAGCGGGCTTCGCACCGCGTCACCGCGCTCCATTTGCTGTATCTTGGTCTGGTGACCTGGGTCGTGCCGTTGGCGCTCGGGGGCCTCGCCATCCTCGTGATGGTGACGTTCACGATGTTATCCGCACGGAGGCGACATCACGCCACCATTGCCCCCGCGCAGGTCGTCGGACCGCGCGTCCTCGTTCACGACATCAATGACGACCGGTGCACCGGCTGCGATGCGTGCGTCGCGGTGTGCCCGACCAACGTCCTCGATCTGGTCGCGAACAAGAGCCGCGTGCTGCGGTTCCACGACTGCATCCAGTGCGAGCAGTGCATGTTCGTGTGCCCGACCGAGGCGCTCGTCATGTTCCCCGAGGGCTTGCAGCCGCCGCCGCTCAAGATCCCCGAGATCGACGAGAACTTTCAGACCGCGGTCCCCGGCCAGTACTTGATCGGCGAGGTCGCGGGCAAGCCGCTCGTCAAGAACGCGGCGAACCTCGGCCGCTCGGTCGTCGAGCACATGCTGACGACCGGGCTCTATCCCGGCGCGCTCGGCCCGGCGACCGAGAGTGTCGTCGATGTCGTGATCGTCGGCTCCGGCCCCGGCGGTCTGTCGGCGGCGCTCACCTGCATCCAGCGCGGCCTGTCGTACGTCGTGCTCGAGAAGGAGCAGGACGTCGCGTCGACGATCTCGCGCTATCCGAAGGGCAAGCTCGTCATGGCCGAGCCCTACGACACCGAGAACCTGTCATTCCTGCCGGTGTTCGATTCGTCCAAGGAGCAGCTCATTCCGATCTGGAAGGAGCTGATGGATCGCGTCCAGCTGCGCATCAACAAGGGCGAGTCCGTCGAGTCGATCCAGAAGACGGGGCAGGGCTCGTTCGAGGTGCGCACGACGGTCGCGACCTATCACAGCCAGCGCGTCGTGCTGTCGATCGGCACGCGCGGCAAGCCGCGTACGCTGAACGTCCCCGGCGAGAACCTGCCGAAGGTGTTCAGCCTCCTCGAGGATCCGGACATGTGGACGGGCAGGAGCGTGCTCGTCGTCGGCGGTGGTGACTCCGCCTGCGAGGCCGCGCTCGCGCTCGCCGACTCCGGCGCCAAGGTCATCATTTCGTACCGCGGCAAGGGCTTCAATCGCGCCGCGCCGAAGAACAAGAGCGCGATCGAGCGCTACGCCGCCGAGGGCCGCATCAAGGCCAAGCTCGGCTCGCAGGTCCTGCAGTTCGAGGCCGACTCGGTGACGATGGCGCTCGGCGACGGTTCGCAGAAGCGCTATCCGAACGACGCCGCGTTCGTGCTGATCGGCGCGGATCCGCCGGTCGCGTGGCTCGAGAAGGTCGGCGTCCGCTTCGTCGAGCGTCCGCACCAGTTCCAGTTCGGCAAGTCCGACGACATCGTGCGCCGGTTCGTCGCGCGCGCGACCGAATGTCCCGAGGACGCCGCGCGCGCCGCCGCGCAGATCCTCGGTGGATCGACCGGCGTCGAGCCCCCGCGCGCCGCCGCGGTCGCGTCGCTGCCGATGCCGATGGGCGGCGAGAACGTGCGCGGGCCGAAGAAGTGGCTGCGCTCGGCGACGAGCATTTTCTCGACGCGCGGCAACTCGGTCGTCAGCCAGATGCCGAAGCCCGACAAGGACAAGTCCGGCGTCGGCAAGAGCAAGAAGCTCGACGCGCCGATGCCGCTGTCGGAGTTCGCGAAGCGCCAGCGTGGTCAGAGCGCCGGCGGTCACGGTCACAAGGAAGGCCACACCGGCCACGGCCGCCGCGACCAGCTGACCGCGGGCGAGCGTACGCGCATCCTCCGCATGCTCCGCGACGAGGGCGGCAGGATCGCCGACGAGGAATCGCAGGTTCATATCGGCGCGGCGCCCGCAGCGAAGTACGACTTCGACTTCGACGACGAGGCCGCTCCGCCGCCGCCGCCCGCGTCCCAGCTGCGTCCCGACGTGCCCGCGAAGCCGGCGCTCGTCGTCGGTCTCGCGCAGGCGCGCAACAAGCGCGGGACGGGCGGTCCGCAGCTCACCGGTCAGCGCCCGAAGCCCGCGACGCAGGCGCCACCCGCGCCGCCGGTCGTCGCGCAGCCT
>JABFXX010000008.1 GCA_013368795.1 Kofleriaceae bacterium | reverse complement strand
CGCCGTGCGATCCGCATGCTTCACGAGCGCGATCGTCCCGGCGCCAACGCCGAGGGTGAGCGCGAGGATCGCGATGACCTTGCCCGAGCCGGCGAGCGTCGTTGCAGCGCCTGCCGCACCTGCAGTGCCGAGCGGCACGTGCGCGACCGCCGCGACCATGCGTGCCTTCGCGGCCGTGCGCGCCGCGGCGTCGACGACGGGCGCCGCGCGCTCCGCGGCGAACAGCGAGGCGAGCTCGTCGGGAACCTGCTCGAGCTCACTCATCGAGCACCTCGCAGCTTGCGCACGGCGGCGAGCAGATCGGCGCGGGCGAGCCGCAGCCGCGAGTGGACCGTGTTGACCGACATGTCGAGCTGCGCCGCGATCTCGGCGCCGGTGTGGCCCTCGAGATCGTGGAGGATGATGACGGTGCGCCGATCCTCGTCGAGCATCGCGAGCGCGCGCCAGAGCAAATCGCGCTCCGCGATGCGCGGATCCTCGACGGCAGGTGGCTCGACGTCGGTCGGCTGCTCGCGTCGCTTGGCTCGCAGGTCCGAGGCCACGCGCCTCGCAACCCCGAACAACCACGGCCGAAGCGATCGCCCGTGATCGAGATCGTTCCACCGGCGATGCAGCACGATGAACACCTCGTGCACCGCATCCGCGATCTCGCCATGCGGCACGCCCATGCGCCCGAGGTTGCGCCACACGTAGTCGAATTCGCGCTCGTACACCGCATGGAAGATCTCGAGCCCAGAACCGGGCGGCCGGTCCGGCTCGCTCACGGGGGTGTACTGGGCCGGGGATCCCGGTTTCGTCACAGAAAACGCGCGAGGAGGCCAAGTCCGCCAGATCCCTCGACTCGCTCGCTCTTCCACACCGGCATCAGGTCGACGTCGAACGTCGTCTCCGTCAGCAGGGCCTGCGCCTCCGCGTAGGCGCGGACGGCGATCGGCCCGACGAGTGTCCGCTCCCAGGTCAGGCGCAGGCCGGTCGCCACCATCGGCGTATGGACATCCCGCGCCGCGTGCAGGCCGACGCCCGCGCCGTGAATGGTTCCGACACTGGCGACCCCACAGACGCCGAACGACCCGCGATGCACGCACCCGCCGAGCGCGGCGGCGGCGCGCGATACCTGGATGCCGGCCATCTCGCTGATCGCGTACGTCTCGTCCGCGTCGACGCGGGCCTCGAGCCCGAGCGATAGCGCGCCGCGCCTCGCGCTCGCACCGACGAGCAGCCGGCCGCGTGGGCCGTGCGTACTGATGCCGCTGCCGCCCGACACGTAGATGCCGAGGTGGGTCGGGTGTTCGACCGCCACCTCGCCGTTGCTCGCGACCGCGGTGTCGCCGGCGGCGACGACCTCGCTGGTGACCGTTCGCGTCGCCGGCTCGTCGGCGCGAGCCCGCTCGGGGAGGGCCATCGCGATCACGAGCGCGGCGGACTCGGTCAGCTGCGAGCACGTGCTCGCCTCGACGACGCGCGGACCTCGCTGCCCTTCGGGGCCTGCGGGAAACCAGATGTTGGCCTGCACGCCGTCGGCGGTGCGAACGGTCTCGACGCGGACGGGCTGTTCGCCGTCGTCCGTCGATGCGAGCTGCGCGATCTGCGCGTCGAGGGTGTCGAGGCTGCAGGCATCGCCGACGATCTCGAGGCGCGCCGGGCTCGCCGACGCGGTGCTCGCGCCTGCCAGCATGGTCAAGATCATCGCGAACCGCCGCTCCACGGCCGCGATGGTAGCGCACGGACGCGGGCTGACAGAAACACGATCGTTCGCGCGAATCGGTCCTCGGAGAGGCGTCCGCCTGCGCAGACCGTCTGCGTCGAGCACATCGTCGCGGTCGCCCGGCGGGAGCAACGGGCTCCACGAGGGGTGCCGTGGCTCCCGCCGATCTGCGACACGCAGGGCGACCAGGCCGGTGGACTTGCCAGCACCTGCCACCAGCGGTTCGCCGGCCGCCGGCTATCTTGTTCCCCATGCGGATCGTGGCGTCGTCGCTTCTGGTGTTGCTCGCGGCCTCTCCAGCCTATGCCGATGGCGGCTCCGGCGCGTCGTTCGACTTCGGCTACGTGCGCAGTCGCGTCGCGGTGACGGATCACACGGCGCTCGACGGCGACCTCGCGCGATTCGGCATCCGGATCTCGCTCAGCAAGCACTTTCACTTCGGCGGTGAAGCAGAGGAGGGCTCGCTCGCGGGCACGACGTCGCTGCCGTCGGGTGCGGTCGCGCGCCAGAGCGAGGAGCCGATGGGACCGCTCGGCGGCAACACGCTGGGCATCAAGGCCTATGCCGGCATGCACACGACCGTCGGCGCGTGGGTGTTCGGCGCGGACGCGGCGCTGGGCATTCGCGATAGCTGGGTGTCGAGCGACGAGGGACCCGACGTCGCGGGTCGCAAGGGCGAGCCGCTGTTCGAGGTGCGCAGCCGCGTCGACATGTTCGTCACGCGGTCGGTGACGTTCGGCGCGATGGCGAGCACGGATCTGCTCGAACGGCGCAACGTCTCGCTCGCTGCCGTGCTGTCGCTGAACTTCACGCGGTAGTCGGCGCAGGGCGTCAGAGAAACCGAGACCAGCACGCGGGGCGCGCTCGTCTGACCGCGCCCGGCTCATCGTGTGCACGCCGCGCTCGGCTGAGAAACGGCGCTGCGCGGGTCGGCGTGTGGCGCTGCGGGCCGACGTCTAGGCGCCGCTCGCTCGCCATTCGGCGCGGTTGCCGTTTGGCGGCCGCGAGACACGTTGAAAACGGTGTCCGACGATCGCTCCTCCTCGATGCCGGCGCAGGTCGATCTCTTGCGCGCCACCGTCGACAACACCCCGGCGATGGTCTCGTACTGGGATGCCGACCAGCGCTGCCGGTTCGCGAACCGCGCGTACGAGCGGTGGTGGGGCATCTCGCCCGACGCGATGATCGGCATGCGCCTGTCGGAGGTGCTCGGCCCGTCCTACGAGCACGTTCGCCCGTACATCGAGGCAGCGCTGCGCGGCACCCCACAGGAGTACGACAGCGAGTTTCCGAGCCCGACGGGCGGAGCTCCGAATCACCGACTCGCGACCGTCACGCCCGACGTGGCGGACGGCGTGGTGCGCGGCATCGTTGTCGTCGTCACGGACATCACCGCGATCAAGCAGACCGAGCGCGCGCTGCGCGAGTCGGAGGAGAGGTTCCGGCTCACGATCGACGAGGCGCCGATCGGGATGGCGCTGATCGGCCCGGACGGGAGGTTCGTGCGCGTCAATCGTGCGCTCTGCGAGCTCGTCGGCTACTCGGCCGCGGAGCTGGTGGGCATGTCGTTCAGGGCGCTGATCCATCCCGACGATCTGCGCGCCGATCTCTCGCTCGCCGGGCAGCTCGCTCGCGGCGAGATTCCTCGCTATCAGCTCGGCAAGCGCTACATCCGCAAGGACGGCTCGATCGTCGACGTCAAGGTCAGCGCATCCGTGCTGCGCGACAGCGGCGGCGCGCCGATCCACATCATCGCCGAGGTCGAGGACATCACCGAGCAGAAGCGAGCCGAGGCCGAGCAGCGCTTCCTCGCCGCGAGCGGCCCGGTGTTCGCCGATTCGCTCGATTTCGAGGAGACCCTGACCCGCATTGCGGACCGCGTCGCGCACGAGATGGCCGACCTGTGCATGATCGACATCCTCGAGACCGAGACCGAGCCGCGCTTCATGCAGACAGCGGGACGTGACCCCGGGGTCGTCGCGCTCTGTGACCAGCTCGGACGCATCCCACGCGACCGCAGCCGGCCTTATCTGATGCGGCGCGTGTTCGAGACGCGCGAGCCGCTGCTCGTCCAGCGACCATCGGTCTCGGAGCTCGAGGCGTTCTCGGCTTCCGCGCGCCACCTCGAAGCGCTTCGGCGGGCGCAGATTCACTCGATGATCCAGGTGCCGCTCCTCGTGCACGGGCGCCTGATCGGGGGCATCGTGCTCATCTCGTCGACGCCGGCACGCACCTACGGTGCATCGGACGTGCGTCTCGCCGAGGCGCTCGCGCTTCGCGCCGCCGCTTCGATCGAGAACGCGCGGCTCTATCGTTCGGCCAGGCGCGCGACGCAGGTTCGCGATGACGTGCTCGGCATCGTCGCGCACGACCTGCGCAACCCGCTTGGTAACATCATGCTGCAGGCCGAGCTCATGGAGGAGCTCGCGAGCGGCGATCGGCTCGCACGCGCGATCGGGGCCATCGAGCGCTCGGCGAGTCGCATGCAGCGCCTCATCCAGGACCTGCTCGATGTCGCGCAACTGGAAGCAGGCAAGCTCTCGGTCGAGCTCGGCCGCGTACCCGTGCGGTCGCTGCTCGCCGATTCGATCGAAGCCCAGCGTGCGCTCGCCCATGGCGCCGGCCTCGAGATCGCGCTCGAGCTCTTGGACGATGGGCTCGAGGTCTATGGTGATCGCGATCGAATCATTCAGATCCTCGAGAACCTCATCGGCAACGCGATCAAGTTCAGCGAGCCCGGCGGCACGATCACCGTCGGCGCCACCCGTCGCGCGGGGGAAGCGCTGTTCGTCGTCAGCGACACCGGACGCGGCATCGCACCCGCCGCGCTGCCACACCTGTTCGATCGCTTCTGGCAGGCGGACCGTCGAGACAGACGTCAGGGCGCAGGTCTTGGCCTCGCGATCGTCAAAGGTCTCGTCGAAGCGCACGGCGGACGTATCTGGGTCGAGAGCACGCAGGGCAGGGGCACGACGTTCTACTTCACGCTTCCGCTCGCGCCGCAGATCGAACACGCCGCGTCGGCCACGCTGTAGCGTGACGTTGGCGCGCAAGGGCTCAGGCGCGCAGCAGGACGCGTCGGAGCACGGTGTGGCAGTAACGGCACGTACGTAATCGGCGGTGCATTTGCACGAGGGATTCCCTCGTGACGTATCGCCAAATACTCCCATGGTTGATCGCGAGCGCCTGCGTCGCACCGAGCGAGCAGGCAACCACGAACGAGGTCGTCAATGCGCGGACGGTGGTCTCGTTGACGTTCGACGACACGCTCGCTGACCAGTTTCAAGTCGGCGACATCGCGGCGGCCCGTGGCATGCGCGCTGTCTTCTACGTCAACAGCCCGCGCCTCGGCACAGCGGGCTACATGACGAAGGCGCAGGTCCTCGCGCTCGAGCAGGCCGGTCACGAGATCGGCGGCCACACGCTCTCGCACGCGAACCTGCCGACGCTCTCGACGGACCAGATGCGCACCGAGATCTGCAATGACCGCGCGGCGCTGCTCGCCCAGGGCTTCCGGGTGACGTCGTTTGCGTATCCGTTCGGTGCCGACAACGCGACCGCGCAGCAGATCGTGAGGGAGTGTGGCTACAACTCGGCGCGCGACGTCGGTGGCCTGCGCTCGGCGGGCGCGTGCCCGGGATGTCCGTGGACCAATCCCGTGCCGCCGACGAATCTCTACATGGTCCGGACCAACGACTCGATCCACACCGACACGACACTGCAGACGATGCAGCAGTACGTGATCGACGCCGAGAACAACGGCGGCGGCTACGTGCCGATCGTGTTCCACCACGTCTGCGATGGCTGCAATCCCGACTCGGTCAGCCGGGCAACGCTCGAGGCGTTCCTCGACTGGCTCCAGCAGCGCGCGCCGGGTACGCAGGTCGGCAGCGTCGACCAGGAGATCGGCGGATCCGTGCAAGCGGCCGTGACCGACTCGCCGGGCCTGTCGGGGAATCTGATCGTCAACCCGTCGCTCGAGGACGACGCCGACGCGAATCAGGTCCCCGACTGCTGGCAGCGCGGCGGCTACGGCACCAACTCGGCGACGTACTCGCTCGTCACGGACGCCGCCGATGGCACGCGCGCGCAGCGGATCGATGTCACGAGCCTGTCGTCGGGTGGGCGCCGGCTGGTCACCGCGCAGGACTCCGGTGCGTGCGCGCCCGAGGTGACTGTAGGGCACCGCTACACGATGACCGCGTCCTACAAGTCGAACGTCGCGCCGCGGTTCAGCGTGTACTACCGCAACACGAGCGGGCAGTGGGTGTGGTTCGCCGAGAGCTCGGCGTTGCCGACCTCGACGAGCTATCGCCAGGCGACGTACACGACGCCGCCGATGCCCTCGGGCGCGACGATGATCAGCGTGGGCCTCACCATCTTCGCGGTCGGTACGATCACGATGGACCAGTACACGCTCGTCGATATCGACGGCAGCTCCACACCACCGGACGACACGACGCCGCCGTCGGTATCGATCGCGTGTGACGGTACCGTGTGCTCGCCGAATGCGTACAGCGAGCCGGTCTCGGTCTCGCTCGCCGGTTGGGACTTCTCCGGCATCCAACAGATTCGCTACACGACGAACGGCAGCGATCCGGCGACGTCGGGCACGGTCTACTCCAGCCCGTTCACCGTGAGCTCGACGACGACGGTGCGTGCCATCGCGACCGACACCGAGGGCAACTCGAGCACGCTGAGCAAGACGATCCGGGTGACGACGATCGACACGACGCCACCGACCCTGTCGATCTCGTGCAATGGCACGGCGTGCTCCACCACGCCGTACACCTCGCCGGTGTCGGTCACGCTCGCGGCCGCCGACGCGTCTGGCATCCAGCAGATTCGCTACACGACGAACGGCGCCGACCCGGCGACCTCGGGCACGCTCTACACGGCGCCGTTCACGGTCAGCTCGACGACCACGGTGCGCGCGATCGCCGTCGACAACGCGTCCAATGCGACGACGCTGAGCCGGACGATCCAGATCACGGCCTCGGACACGATGCCGCCTGCGCTGTCGATCGCGTGCAACGGGATGGCCTGCGAAGCCACCCCGTACAGCGGGCCGGTCTCGGTCTCGCTCATGGCGACCGACGCGTCGGGCATCCAGCAGATCCGCTATACGACGAACGGAGCCGACCCGGCGACCTCGGGCACGCTCTACACGGCACCGTTCACGGTCAGCTCGACGACGACCGTGCGGGCGATCGCGACCGACAACGCCGGCAACACGACGACGCTGAGCCAGACGATCCAGGTGAGCGCGGCAACCGACACGACGCCGCCGACGCTCTCGATCGCGTGCAATGGCGCGGCGTGCTCGTCGACGTACAGCGCGCCGGTCTCGGTCTCGCTGTCGGCGACCGACGCGTCGGGCATCGCCGAGATCCGTTACACGCTCGACGGTAGCGACCCGGTGGCGGGCACGCCGTACAGCGGTCCGTTCACCGTCAGCGCGTCGGCGACGGTGCGCGCGACGGCGGTCGATAACGCGGGCAATCGCGCATCGCTGTCTCAGGCGATCGCGATCACGGCCGGCCCCGTGAACCTGTTGCAGAACGCATCGCTCGAGCTCGACGCGGACAACAACCAGGTGCCCGACTGCTGGCAGCGGGGCGGGTATGGCACGAACACCGCGACGTTCACGCTCGTGAGCGACGCGTTCGACGGCGCGCGCGCACAGAACGTCACGATCACGAGCTTCTCGTCCGGCGGGCGCCGGCTCGTCTCTGCGCAAGACTCGGGAGCCTGCGCGCCTGCGATCACGGTGGGCCGCAGCTACACGATGACGGCGTACTACAAGGCGACCGTGCAGCCGCGGTTCAGCGTCTACTACCGCGACGCGAGTGGCAGCTGGGTGTGGTTCGCCGAGAGCCCGCTCTTGCCGACCTCGTCGACGTATCGCCAGGCGACGTACACGACGCCGCCGATGCCGTCGGGCGCGACCGCGATCAGCGTCGGACTCTCGATCTTCAACCTCGGCTCGCTGACCGCCGACGCGTACACGCTGGTCGAGGCTCCTTAGACCCAGTCTCGCGCTCTCGGCGCAAAGCCGAGCAGCCGTTTCGCCTTCGCGCTCGATGCGGCGCGGAGGCGCGTCGCGTAGTACAGCGCGTCGGGGTCGGTCGTCGGGTCAACCGGCGCGTGCGGTGGTGGCGGCGCGCCGAGCCACGCCGCGTAGGCGGGCAACCACGTGGCGAGCGTGAGCTGTTCATCGTCGGCGATGTTGTAGGGCCCGGGCTCGCCGGTCGTGATTGCCGCGATCGTCGCGTCGACCGCATCGTCGATGTGGACGAACGGCCAGACGCCCGCGCCATTGCCGGTCACCGGGAACTGGCGCTCGCGCACCTGCTGCGCGACATCGCCATCGGCCGCGTACCACGTGCTCGGGCCATAGAAGAATCCGTAGCGCAGCGTGATGCCTTCGATGCGGCTCGACAGAACCCGATCCTCGATCGCCGACAGCGAGCGCACGTTACCGGCGACGAGCGGCGGCCCGTTCTCGACGAACGGCTCGGTCTCATCGGCGGGCGTCTCACCCGGCGCGTAGAAGTAGCATCCAGACTGAGCCAGGTAGCGCCGCACGCCATGTCGCTCGGCAGCCGCCTGGAGATTCGCGCCACCGACGACGCGCACCTGGATGGTCCCATCGAGCGCGGCGCGCATGGACGCGGGTGTGTAGTGCTTCGGCAGCGCGGTCAGCTGCTCGATCACGATCTCGGGCCGTGCCGATCGAATCGCCTCGTCGACGCTGCCGGCATCGAGCGCGTCCATGACGATCGGCTCCGCGCCGATCCGGCCCAGCGCCTCGGCGCCGGCCCGCGTTCGCGTCGCTCCGGCGACGGGATACCCGGCGGTGCGGAGCTTCTGCACCAGTGCTCGTCCGATCACGCCACTGGCGCCAGCGATGAAGACGCGAGGCATCGACATGGCTGAACTCTAGGCGCTCCTCCTCGAAACGCGAACGCGATACGTGCGAGCACTGACGCGATGACGCGCTGAGGCACACGGGCTCGCGAATAGGCGTCGCACATCGTGCGTTCGCTGCGTATGTCCGTCCCGTCGATCACGCCGGAGGTACAGGCTTCGCCAACGTTGCAGCGACGTGCCATGCGTCACCGCATGCTCGTCAAGCTCGCGAGCATCGCGGTGCTCGCACTCATCTTGCTGATTCCGCTCGCGCTGCTGATGCCTGTCGTCCACGAGCGCGCGGCTCTCCGCGACGGCGCCGTCGGCGAGATCGAGCAGGACTGGGGGCGGGCGCAGACGATCGTCGGCCCGATCCTCGTGCTGCCACTCGAGCAGGGATACGCCTACGCGTTTCCCGACGAGCTACAGGTCACCGGCGACGTCGAGCCGCAGGAGCGCAGCCGCGGCATCTACTCGGCCGTCGTCTACAGCGCGCGGTTCGCGATCTCGGGCTCGTTCCATCGCCCGACGCCAACCGAGCTCGGCGTGCCGGCCGAAACCGTCCACTGGGATCAGGCCTACGTCGCGCTCGCGGTCACCGATCTGCGCGGTACCGCGACGCAGGTCTCGCTGCGCTGGGGCACGGAGGCGCGGCCGATGCTGCCGGGCTCGCTGCTCGCGCGCTGGCCGTCGGGCTTGCACGCGTCGGTCCCCGTCGGCACGGCGCCGATCGCGTTCTCGCTCGACTTGCCGGTCCACGGCAGCGAGGGTGTGCGGTTCGCGCCGCTCGGCGTCCACAACGAGGTCTCGCTTCGCTCCGGCTGGCCGAACCCGCGCTTCACCGGTGCGTTCTTGCCGGCGTCGCGCGACATCACCGACGAGCAGTTCGCGGCGACGTGGAGCGTCTCGTACTACGGCCGCGACTTCGGCCAGCACGCCCGCGAGCTACCCGCCGCGATCGATGCGTCGCTGTTCGGCGTCGACCTCCTGCCGGGCATCGACAGCTACCGTAGCGTCGATCGGGCGGTGAAGTACGGCGTGCTGTTCGTCGTGCTCGCGTTCATGAGCTGGTTCCTGTTCGAGGTGATCGCACGCGTTCGCATTCACCCGTTCCAGTACGCGATGGTCGGACTGTCGCTCGGCGTGTTCTTCCTCGTGCTGCTCGCGCTCTCCGAGCTCGTGCCATTCGTGGCGGCATACTCGGTCGCGTCGGCGGGCACGATCGGCCTCGTGACGACATACATGCTGCCGGTGCTGAAGACAGGCCGGCGCACGTTCGTCGCGACGGGCCTCCTCTCGGGCAGCTTTGCGATCCTCTACGTCGTGCTCCAGGCGGAGGACTTCGCGCTCCTGGCTGGTAGCCTGGTCGTGTTCGTCGCACTCGCGATCACGATGCGGCTTACGCGGCGGCTCGACTGGTATGCCGACGACACGGTCGCGCCGACAGACGCAGCGAGCAGCTAGAACGCGTCGAGCTCCGCGAACGCGGCGCGCAACAGCTCGTCACGCGTC
>JABFXX010000107.1 GCA_013368795.1 Kofleriaceae bacterium | reverse complement strand
ATCGATGCGCGGATCGCCGATGCCGCGCCGCGCGGCAGGCTCGTGCTCGTCACCGGCCCGTCGGGCGTCGGCAAGACGGCACTGATCGAGGAGGCCGTCGGCCGCGCGCGCGTGCACGAGCCCGCCGACGACGAGGGCGCGATGCTCGTGTGGCGCGGCAAGTGCCACGAGCGCGAGCGCGTGCCGTACCGCGCGTTCGACTTCATCATCGACGACCTCGCGAGCGAGCTCGCGCAGAGCACGAGGCTCGCGGCGTCGATCGAGCACGCCGGTGCGCTCGGCCGCGTGTTCCCCGTGCTCGGCGGCGTGCTCGGCGTGTCGACGCTGCCCGTCGAGGACCTGCGCGTCGAGCGCGAGCGCGCGCTGCTCGCGATGACACAGCTGTTCCACGAGATCGTCGACCGCGGCCTCGTCGTGATCGACGACCTGCAGTGGGCCGACGACGACAGCCTCGAGCTGCTCGCATTGCTCGTCGAGCGCGTCGGCCGGCCGCTGACGATCGTCGCGACGTGGACCGCGGAAGGCACGCTGCCCGAGTCGCTGCGCGCGCTGCTCGAGCGGCTCGGCGATGCCGCCGACGTGATCGACGTGCCACCGCTCGACGCGGACTCCCTCGCCGAGCTGCTCGCCGCGGTCGCGCCGGACGCGCCCGCCGATCGGATCCTCGCCGCCGCGCGCCAGGCCGCCGGCAGCCCGTACCTCGCCGAGCTGATCGGCGGCGAGCTCGAGGCAGAGGGTCAGATCGATCCGCACCACGCCGAGGCACGCCGGCTCGAGCGCCTGTCGAGCCCCGAGCGCAGGGTCGCCGAGCTCGCGGCGCTGTCGGTCGGCGTCGTGACGTTCGAGCAGCTGCGCGCGCTCGCCGAGCTGCCGTCGGCCCAGCTGCAGTCGGTGCTGCGCGGCCTCGAGGATGGCCGCGTGCTCAAGACGGCGCCGTCGGCGAGCGGCGACCCGGTCTACACGTTCTATCACCAGCGCCTGCGCGACGCGGCGCACGACGCACTCGCGGTCGACGCGCGGCGCGACTGGCACCGCCGCTACGCCGAGCTGTTCGAGCAGGACGGCGGCAGCGCGGAGAGCCTCGCGTATCACTGGGAACATGCGGGCGAGCGCACGCGCGCCGCGATGTGGGCGGTGACCGCCGCCGACGCCGCGAGAAAGCAGCTCGCGTGGAGCGTCGCCGCCGACTGGTACGGCCGCGCGCTCGCACTCGGCTCGTCGTGCCGCGAGCAGCGCGCCGAGTGCCTGTTCCTCGGCGGCAAGCTCGCCGCCGCAGCGACCGAGTTCGAGGCGCTTGCCCAGGTCGGCGGCGATCGCTGGCTCGTGCGCGCCGCCGAGTCGTACATCAAGCTCGGCGAGATCGAGCGAGGCCTCGCGATCATCGACGGCGTGCTCACCTACCGCGGTCAGCCTCGCGCACGTGGCCGCACCGCGAGCACGGTCCGTGCGCTCGCGGTCGCCGCACGCTGGCTCGCCCCTGCACCGCGCCGCCGCGAACCCGCCGACGAGGTGCTGACCGCGTCGTATCGGGTGATCGCGAGCTTTCTGTCGACGCCGTATCCGATCGAGTCGTTCGAGTACGTGCTGCGCGGCATCCACGCGGCCAAGCGCGCCGGCGATCGCGACGCGCAGGGTCTCGGCATGGCGATGCTCGCCGCGTACCTCGCGGTCGGCTCGCTCGGTCGGTTCGGCGATCGCGCGATCGAGACCGCGCACCGGCTGTCCGCGAACAGCGGCGCGCCCTACCCTCGCATGGTCACCGCCGGCGCCGAGGGCATCCTCGCGACGCTGCGGGGTGACTGGGCCGGCATGCGGCGCGCGCACGCCGACGGCGACTCGATCTGCAAGCGGCTCGGCCTCGAGCGGTCGTGGGAGGCATCGTTCCTGCGCACGTACCAGGCGCTCGGCGAGTACTACGCCGGCGAGCCGACGCGCGCGCTCGCGCTACTCGGCGACCTCGCCGATCACTCCGACGATCTGATCTCGCGCGCGATGCTCGGCAGCTACCGTGGCCGCGCGCTCGTCCTCGACGGCAACCTCGCCGCCGCCCGCGCGCTGTCCCGCGATCTCGATCGCCTGCCCGCCGCGCGCCGCGGCATGGCGTCGATCTATCGCCAGGTGTTCAACGCCGAGCTCGCGCTCGCCGAGGGCGACTGGCCGCGCGCCGAGGCGATGGGCCACGAGCTCGCGCGCACGACGCGCGTGAAGTGGCTCGCCGCGATCCCCGCGGTGTCGGCGATGGTCGACACGCTGATCGCGACGGCGCAGCTCGCCCGCGGCGATCGCACGTCGGCCCGCCGGGCGCGCAGCCGCGCACGCGCGCTCCATCGCCGGGCGCGCTCGTCGTTCTATGCGGCGACGGCGCTGCGGCTCGTC
>JABFXX010000324.1 GCA_013368795.1 Kofleriaceae bacterium | reverse complement strand
GGTAAGGTCACCGCATGGCGGCGCCGGCGCTCTTGAAGGACAGCTATCGGGTCGGGCAAGCGATCGTTCGAGTCCTCGGTGATTCGACCAAGACCCACGAGATCCATCGCGTCGAGGAGATCACCGGGCGCCCGCGGTTCCGCCACCTCCTCGAGGAGATGCACGCGACGCCAGAGGGCAGGCGCCTCATGGCCGAGCGTCCCGAGCTGTCGAGCGAGCACGTCGACTACAATGCGCTCCGCGCGCTGCCGGCGACGACGTTCGGCGGCGCGTACGTCCGCCACCTCGACGGCAACGGCATCACCGCCGACTACCAGGCCGCGGCGACCCGCCACGTCGACGATCCGGACATCGCGTACCTGATGCGCCGGTTTCGCCAGACCCACGATGTCTGGCACGCGCTGCTCGGGCTCGGCATCGCCGGCCACGAGGAAGTCGTCATCCACTCGTTCTCCTACGGCCAGCTCCACCTGCCGGTCTCGGCGCTGATCATGGTGTTCGGCACGATGAAGCACATCGTCGGCGAGCGGCGGTGGGGCGCGCTGCGCCACTCGATGCGCGAGGCATATGTCGCCGGTCGCGACGCCGCGCCCCTCATGCCCGTGTACTGGGAGGATCTCTGGGCGCAGCCTCTTGCCGACGTGCGCGCGATCTACCGGATCCAGCCGCTCGAGCGGCGCTGGCTCGACTGAGACCGACGAGTTCGTGGTACGGCTCGATCAGTGACGACGCCAGGTTCGCCACAGGGCTCACCACAGCTGACCCAGGTCCTCGAGCTGGTGCGCTGGCTGCTCATCGCGGTATTCGTGGTGATCGGCTGGCTCACGCTCTCGTACCTCGCGAAGGTCCTCGCGCCGGTCCTCGCCGCGCTCGGCATCGCGTACCTCCTGAATCCGGTGCTCGAGCGCCTCGTGCGAAGCGGCGTGTCGCGCGGCCTCGGCGCGGGCATCCTCGTGATCGGTTTCATCGGGCTCATCGCAACCGCCATCGGCTTCGCGGTCCCGGCGATCGCGCACCAGATCACCGACTTCGTCCACGACCTGCCGCGCTACATGGCGAACACCGACGTCTGGCTGCACGACCACTTTGGAGTCGAGATCCCCGACGACTGGCGGAAGTACCTGACTACCGAGAACCTCGAGAAGACGCTCGGTGGCGAGGGCCCGTTGCGCGAGCTCGCCACCGCCGCGCTCGGCAGCGTGTTCTCCCTCGTCGCTCACCTCGCCGAGTTCCTGCTCGTCCCGGTGTTCGCGTTCTATTTCCTCGTCGACTGGCCGCGGCTTCTCCAGCGCATCGAGCACATGATCCCGCCGCGCAAGCGCCGCACCGTGCGCGAGGTCGCGCGCGAGATCGATGGCGTCGTCGCCGGCTGGGTGCGCGGCCAGGGCATCGTCACGTCGCTGCTCGCCGTGCTCTACGCGATCGGGTTCACGGTCGTCGGCATGCCGCTGTCGGTCCCGATCGGCCTGCTCGTCGGCCTGCTCACGGTGATCCCGTTCATCGGCACGTTCGTCGGCGCGGGCATCGCCGCGGCGGTCGTGCTCGCCGACGGTGCGGGCCTGCACATGCTCGGCATGGTCGGTGCCGTCATCCTCGTGCTCCACCTGCTCGAGGCCGGTTTCCTCACGCCGCGCATCGTCGGTCACCGCGTCGGCTTGTCGGAGACCGGCGCGCTGTTCGCGGTCGTCGCCGGTGGCAAGCTGCTCGGCTTCGTCGGTGTCGTGCTCGCGGTGCCGATCGCCGCGACGTGCGCCGTGGTGATTCGCTACGCGGTCCGCTACTACGAGCACACCGCGTTCTTCGGCCGCGAGAGCGATGCCGACGTCGTGATCACGCCGGGGATGGCGCTGATCATGCCGGGCATCCGCCTCGAGACACATGTCGCGCCGACCGAGGTGAGGCTCGAGCCTCCGTCGGTCAAGCCGGTCGTGCCCGACGACGCCGGCGACGATGACGACTTCCAGCCCGAGCTCGGCAGCGCGGGCCCTGGTGAGAAGCCCGAGCCTTAGCGATGGATAAAGAGCTCGTTCTCAACGGCACGCGGCCCAAGCGGTTCCGCGTGCGCGTCACGGGAACGACCGTCGAGCAGGTCGCCTCCGGCAAGACACCGAAGATCACGACGAAGCAGTACGCCAGCGAGTGGGAGGCGAAGTCCGCTGCCGGGAAGCTGCTGCGCGCGAAGATGCGCGCGGGCTACGCGTATCTCGCGCCCGACGCGGCGCCCGGCGAGATCTTGCACGAGTCGTTCGGGCCCGGTGGTGGCGGCGGTGCGGTGATGGATCTCTCGCCCGATGGGACGAAGATCGCGTGCGCCTCGATTTCCTCCGAGTCGCACTTCGGCGCCAAGGTCTTCGTCGTCGATATCGCGACCGGCGCGCG